>JAYTBG010000434.1:0-33097 GCA_043737055.1 Chitinophagaceae bacterium
TTAAAGGTAGGTTAGACATTAGTCGCAGTGGAATGGGATTCGTAATTGTAGAGGGCTCAGAAACAGATATCATGGTGAAGCCGCACAATTTTGGAAAAGGGTTTCATGGCGATACCGTGCGGGTGGAGGTAGAAAAGGATGGTGGCGGCCGCCGTACTGAAGGCGTAGTGGTAGATGTAATTGAAAGAAAACAGACAGAATTTATAGGCAGTGTACAAGTGAATAAGAATGTAGCCTTCTTTATTGCCGGCTCAGAAAAACCAATTCCGGATTTTTATATTGCTACCGAAAAATTAAATGGCGCTATGGATGGCAACAGGGTAGTGGCTAAGCTCATTCGCTGGGACAAGAATGATAAAAAACCCCAGGGGGAAATTGTGAGTGTTCTCTCAGCCAAAAACGAAAGTGACATGGCTATGAAAGAGATCCTGATTGATGCAGGCTTTCCATTATCGTTTGAGGAAGCCGTGCTGAATGAAGCCAACAGCCTGTCCTCTAAAATTACCAGGGAAGAAGAAAAGAAAAGGAAGGATTGTAGGGACATCTTGACGTTTACAATAGATCCGGCAGATGCAAAAGATTTTGATGATGCCATTTCAATCCGCAACTTAGACAATGGTAACTATGAGATAGGTATTCACATTGCAGATGTGAGCCATTTTGTGAAGACGGACAGCATCCTGGATAAGGCGGCTTATGCAAGGGCCACCAGCGTCTACCTGCCAGACCGGGTAAACCCTATGCTTCCCGAAAAAATCTCCAACGAACTTTGCTCTCTGAGGCCCAATGAAGATAAGTACACCTTCTCGGTAATACTACAGATCAGTAACCGTGGCGAAATAAAACACAAGTGGATTGGCAGAACCCTCATTCATAGCAATCATCGGTTTACATACGAAGATGTGCAACAGATAATTGAGGCCCAAGAGGGTTTGCATGATAAGCCGGTGCTTTTACTCAACAGCCTCGCACAGGGGTTCCGCAGAGAGCGCTTTAGAAACGGGGCTATCAATTTTTCTTCTGCAGAAGTTAGATTTAAGCTAGATGAAAATGGTAAGCCGCTGGGCATCGTCATCAAAGAAAGTAAAGAAGCTCACCAACTGGTAGAAGAATTCATGCTGCTGGCTAACAGAACAGTAGCAGAGTATGTGTCTAAAATAAAAAGTAACAAGGAGCCGATTCCTTTTCCTTATCGCATACAAGATACACCGAGTGAAGAAAAGCTTTTGCCATTTGCAGCCTTTGCACGCAAGTTTGGTTACACGTTCGATGTTAAAAACGAGCTGGAAGTAGCCGCTTCTTTCAATAAATTATTAAAGGATGTAAAAGGCAAACCAGAGCAGCATGTTTTGGAGCAGCTCGGAATTAGGACCATGGCAAAAGCGGTGTACACCTCTGCAAATATTGGTCATTATGGTTTAGGTTTCGAAAATTATTGTCATTTCACTTCACCCATCAGGCGGTACCCCGATGTGATGGTGCACCGCATTGTGCAGGAATGCCTGGACAAGGATTTGAAGATCGATAAGAAAATGGAGGAGAAGTGCAAACACTGCAGTGATAGGGAAAGAGGTGCCATGGAAGCGGAGCGTGCAAGTAATAAATACAAACAGGTAGAATACATGCAGCAATATTTAGGTGATGAGTTCGAGGCCATCATCAGTGGCGTTTCTGCCTTTGGATTTTGGGCAGAAACTGCCGAGCATAAATGTGAAGGCCTTGTGAGTGTTCGGGATCTAAGTGAATTCGATGATTTCAGGTTAGACGAAGCTGACTATTCCCTGGTAGGCGCCCGCACGAAAAAGAAATTTAGAATGGGGGATAAGTTAACCATTAAAGTGGTGGCCGCCAATCTTACCAAGAGACAGTTAGATTATGAGTGGGTAAGAAATGAAGGTACAACCGATAAGCCTGCAAAAACGGTGAAAGATGCAAAGCCGGTGAGGAAGAAGAAATAGGCAATGGTCAATAGTCAATGGTGAAAGGTCAAAGGTGAAGGGTCAAAGCTGAATTCGAGAAGCTTTCTTAAATCAAAACTCATCATTCATAACCCATCATTCCTAACTCATCATCCATAACTCATCATTCATCATTCATAATTCATAGCTCATAATTTAAACAATTAAAACACTTTACCCTGTACTATGCAGTCTTTTCAAATACTGTCTGCACTTTTTGACGAGCAATTCTCTAAAAGGCATTTTCCTAACAGTCCTCAAAATTTATATGATGCCTCGCAATACATTTTAGACATAGGTGGTAAACGGGTGCGGCCTGTTTCAGTATTAATGGGCAATGAGTTGTTTAGCGATATTGCCGCCGACGCTTACCAGGTGGCGAATGCAATAGAACTATTCCACAACTTCAGCCTTATACATGACGACATTATGGACAAAGCACCCCGCAGGCGTGGCGTGCCTACCGTGCACATGAACTATGGCGAAAATACTGCGCTGCTGGCGGGTGATGTAATGCTGGTGGCGGCTTACGATTATCTCAATAAAATTCATCTTACGCATCTTCATTCGATCTTAAATATTTTTAATAAAACTGCCAGGGAAGTATGCGAAGGCCAGCAACTGGATATGGATTTTGAAAAGCGTGAGGAAGTACGCCTGGAGGAATACATGAACATGATCACCCTCAAAACCTCGGTATTGTTGGCAGCCAGTTTACAGATGGGAGCCATACTCGGCGGAGCAGGTATTGGTAACCGTGAGCACATTTATGAGTTCGGTAAAAATATAGGTATCGCCTTCCAGGTGCAGGACGACTACCTGGATTGCTTTGGCGATCCTGACAAATTTGGCAAACAGGTAGGCGGAGACATTCTCTCCAACAAAAAAACTTTTTTAATGATTCACGCCATGGAGGTAGCCAATGCCGTGCAGAAAAAAGAATTACAATCCCTGCTCACTTCTAACTCTGACGATAAGGTAGCCAGAGTACTGCAGCTATTTCATGATTGTAAAGCCGATGCCTGGGCGGCTTCGTTAAAAGAAAAATATTACGCAGCGGCATTGCAGCAGTTAGATGATATTGCAGTAGTAGCTGCCCGTAAGATAGAACTTCAAAAACTAGCGGCTTATTTATTGGCAAGAGAAAGTTGAGAATGTTCACCGTTATGCATAGCTGCTGCGCTTTAAACGCTACAAGGTTCTTGCTTTCTTAAATAGATTTATTTGCCTAAATTCCCTTTTTATTAAACCCAACCAACATGTCTAATTCTTTATTCAGGAGAAAAAATATTTCTAGTATACTGGCAGAAGGAAGCGATGAGTCTCACGGCGGTAGCGGTTTAAAACGTGTGCTCACTGCTAAAGATCTTACCTTTTTTGGTATTGCTGCCATCCTCGGTGCCGGAAGTTTTAGCAGCCTGGGTTATGCAGTGTTCAATGGTGGCCCTGGTGTGGTGGTGTTGTTTGTAATAACAGCCGTTGCCTGTGGCTTCACGGCGTTGTGCTACTCCGAATTTGCAAGTCGCATACCCGTAGCCGGTAGTGCATACACGTACGCCTATGCAAGTTTCGGCGAAGTGTTCGCCTGGATCATTGGTTGGGCCTTGATCATGGAATACTCCATTGGTAATATTTATGTGGCATATAGCTGGAGTGATTATTTCACTTCCTTCCTCGATAAGCTGGGCCAGCTCACCAATTTAAACCTACACATTCCCGAATACTTTTGCACTAGTTATATGGAGGCAAAGAACGCAGTGGCAGGGGGTGAACCTACAGTTGCAGAGGCTGCCGCATGGAACAACGCTCCCACGGTTGGCGGCTTAAGAATGATTATCGACATTCCCGCATTGGTCATCAATGTAATGATCACTTACCTCGTATACAGAGGCATAAAAGAGAGCCGCAATTTCAGTAATGTAATGGTGATCTTAAAATTGGCGGTTGTTTTTCTCATCATACTTGTAGGAGGTTACTTTGTTTTTGCAAACGGTCTGAGTTTCAATTGGACGCCCGCCGATGACCAGGGGGTGCAGTCTTTTATGCCCAATGGTTTTGGCGGAGTGATGCTCGCAGTGTCAAGCGTGTTCTTTGCTTACATTGGCTTTGATGCAGTGAGCGTGCTTGCCGAAGAAAGTAAAAATCCACAGAAAGATTTGCCAAGGGGAATGTTGTGGTCGTTGGTAATTTGTACCGTTATTTATATTTTATTGACATTGGTGCTAACGGGTGCCGTCAACTACAGAAAGTTTGATGGTGTCGGAGATCCGCTTGCATTCATCTTTGAGCCCCAGAATCTAAATGTTGGATGGATGCAGTTTTTGGTAGCCATCGTTGCAGTAGTAGCCATGACGAGCGTGTTACTTGTTTTTCAAATGGGCCAGCCAAGAATGTGGATGAGCATGAGCCGTGATGGCCTTATGCCACCGGTGTTTCAAAAGATTCATCCAAAATTTAAAACTCCTTCATTTGCTACAATCGTTACTGGTTTCGTGGTAGGCGTTCCGCTCATATTTACCGACAAAACATTTGTGCTGGATTTTACCAGTATAGCCACCCTGTTTGCATTCGTGCTGGTGTGCGGTGGTGTCTTACTTATTCCCAGGAAAGAAAAAGTGCCGGGTCGTTTTCATCTGCCATACATCAACGGGCAGTTTATTTTTCCTCTGGTAGTGTTGGCTTCTATCGTAACGGCAAGCGTATTGTCCAAGACTTATTTTGCAGACATTTTTAATTTTGACTTTAGTAGCAACGAAGAATATGTGGCAGGCAAAAAAAGTTTCATGGATCTTGCTGCCCCGAATATTTCGCTCATTATCTTTTGGCTGTTGGCAATTATTATCGCCATCCTGGCATTTATTAAAAAGTATTCACTCATTCCACTCATGGGCGTTTTCACCTGCATGTACCTGCTCACGGGCATGAGCAAAAGTAATTGGGTATGGTTTATTGGCTGGCTTTTGCTCGGTATCATTTTCTATTTTATGTATGGATACCGCAAGAGTAAACTGGCTCCCACCGATCCCGTTTTGTAAAGCGCCGGATTGTCATTGTAAATCCACCAGGGCAAACCTCAACGGGGCTTGATGCAATGGCTAAGAGAGCTGGCGTCGCATTAAAAAATTTCCAGCCGCTGTTGGTTAGAACCGCACTCGCCTGGTGTTTTCATCAGCGAGTAACCAAATTTATATTATAACTAATACCGATCAAACCGCCGGTAGGCTTTGCAACCGCCGCCGGGGACAAGTACAAATTTTTTGTACCGGGCATTTGTTCGCTATTCAACTTTTGTTGCGTCGCACACTTGTACTGTTGTACCTTTGAGCAACATTTTTTTGCAGTATGAAATACCAGTTAGGCGATAAAATCATAGTGCTTCATTCCGATGAAGAAGGGCAGGTTATAGATATCATCAATGATAAGATGGTGATGATAGAAGTACGAGGCGTAAAGTTTCCGGCGTACATGGACCAGATAGACTTTCCTTACTTTAAGATGTTCTCTCAAAAAACGATTGTTCCTAAAAAGAAAATATTTATAGACGAGTTGCCCAAGGAAAAGCCCGTCGCAAAAAAGAAAGTCGCTGATGGTGTCCTAATTAATTTTCTGCCCGTATTTGATAAGGATATTTTTGATGATGACGTGGTAGAAAAGCTCCGGGTGTATCTCGTTAATCAAAACGAAGAAGAATACAATTTTGACTACCGGCTTTTTTTTGGCGGGGAAAACAGTTTTCAGTTAAAAAATTCGTTGCCGGGGTTGTCAGAGTTTTACCTGCACGATGTGAGCTTTGATGATATGAGCGATAACCCCAGGTTCGAGGTAGAGTTCTCCTTAAAGAATGAAGACAAGAAGAAAGCACCCTTCTATGAAACTTCGCTCAAAGTAAAAGCAAAGCAGCTTTTTAAAAAGCTAGAAGAAACACAGGCCAAAAACGAATCTACATTTGCATACGAATTGTTTAAACACTACCCCGAAAGAGTAGATGAAGAAAAAGTTGATCTCAGCCGTCTGGGCAATGCCGGTTACCGGGTATACGATGCCAAAAGTGCACGTAATTTTTTGCCGCCGGCCCGCTCTGTAATCGACCTGCACATAGAAAAACTCACAGATAGCTACGCCGGGTTAAGCAACTACGAGATCATGAGCATGCAGCTCGATGAGTTTGAAAAATACTACGAACTGGCAGTTGCGCACCATCAACCAACATTGATTGTGATACATGGGGTTGGTGAGGGAAAGCTCAGGGATGAGATACATGAAGCGCTTCGTCTGAAATCTGAAGTAAAGTCTTTTGTAAACCAGTTTCACCCCTTGTATGGCTTTGGTGCAACAGAAATCTATTTTAAGTAGTAGTCTTCCTGTTCGCTTTTATGTGCTTTTCCTTCTGGCTAAAAAGAACCTTCTACAAACATTATCGCTGATTGGGTATTGATTCCTTACTTTTATCCTCTGAGTGTATTACCGATTATGGAGTAGGTATCAAAACACTTCAACCATTTTGAATGAACTCAGTCGGATTAAAAAATGCCTTGCTTGCCATAGGCAGTGTAATAGGCTGGTTTGCCATCTTGTTACAATTGGTTCTGATCATTCAAAATCGTGTGGCTCCTGTAACAGAAACAGTTGTTAGATTCTTTAGTTTCTTTACAATTCTTACCAACATCATAGTTGCCACCTGTTGCACAGCATTATGGCTTCGCAGACACAAAGACCGGCCTTCTGCATTCTTTAATCCAAACCGTCTCACTGCTATCACTGTATACATCCTCGTAGTGGGCATCGTTTACAATTTAATCCTAAGATTTCTTTGGACGCCCACAGGCCTTCAGCGGATAGTAGATGAAATATTGCACCTGGTAATTCCGCTCCTGTTTTTTATTTACTGGCTGCTATTTGTAGACAAGAGCAGGCTGGTTTGGAAAGATGCATTCGCCTGGTTGATCTATCCGTTTCTTTACCTCGTTTTTATTTTGATAAGAGGCCGCCTTGCTGCCGCCTCTTTTTATCCATATCCATTTGTAGATGTAAGTAAGCTGGGCCTGCACAAAGTTCTTTTAAACAGCCTTGGAATGTTGGGCCTGTTTCTCTTTTTGTCGTTTCTCTTTATCGGTGCCGGGCGCCTTCAGCAGTCTAAAAAACAATTGGCATAATTCTTCTCCAGGCTTTTTTAGCAGCCTCTAAAACTATTAAGCATCATGTGAGGTGAATGCATGGGCCACGACCTTTTCTATTCAAATAAAAATCTTTACACACGGCATAAAGGTTATTTTTGCTGCTCTATCAGCCGGCCATCGCTCTGTTTGTAAAAGCAGGGAGGAAAGTCCGGACAGCAAAGGGCAACACACCGGTTAACAGCCGGCTTTCCTGCTGTAGAGCAGGGGAAGAGACAGTGCCACAGAAAATAACTGCCTTACCCTTTTTTCGGAGAGGGTGGAGGTGAGGTTGAAAACGTGAGGTAAGAGCTCACGGCCCCGCCAGGTAACTGTTGGGGCGGGTAAACCTTGTGTGCTGTAATGCCACGTATACCAGCGTTTGAGGGCGGCCCGCCCAAGTTGGAGGGTAGGCAGCAAGATCCATTCAGTAATGAATGGGCCAGATAAATGATGGCCGTTCCGATGAAGATCGGGATAACAGAATCCGGCTTATGGCTGATAGATTTTTTAAAATTTTACCGCTGAAGATAATTGAAGCTGCAGGAGGAGGATCAGCGTTAACGGCGAGGTACAAGAGAGTTTGCTAGTACAATGTCCTGATCAATTTAGCCACCAGTTTATCAATCGGTAGCGTTACAGACTCGTCTGAAAATTCCTCCCAATCTATAAACCGAAAGGTCTCTATTTCCTGTGCGCTCTCATACGCTTTCAATTGTTGTTCATCAAATTGAAAAGCGGCGTTGCGCAGCGGAACAGTAATGGCTTCTTGTGGCTGCACCCGGTAGTAAATGGAAAGCATTTGGTGCTCGGGGTTGAAGGCACTCTGCTGGTAATAATCGGTTGTATAAATATGTTCTAACACAGCTACCCGCAAATTCATCTCTTCTATAAATTCCCGCTTGAGGCAATCAAGAGTGCCTTCTCCTTTCTCTAAACCCCCACCACAAAATTTCGTGTAATATTTCCCCCTGATGAATTCATCGCTCACCAATACCTGTTTGGCTTCATTGATCAAAATGCCATACACTCTTACATTAAACATATCCTACTTTTTGGCCGTTCTAAAATAATAGAAAATGGCATAGCCTAAAATGATGAGAGAAATTAGTGAAGGAATCCAAAACGCATGTGTTGAATTTTGGAAGGGCAGGGGAACGTTCATACCATAAATGCTCGCTATCAATACCGGTACACTTAAGAAAATGGTGAGTGTACTCAGGCGTTTCAGTACAAGGTTTTGATTGTTGCTGATGATGCTGGCGTAGGCATCCATAGTGCTCACCAGTATGTTGGTGTAAGTCTGCGCTGTTTCCAGGGCCTGGGATGTCTCAATCACAAGGTCATCCAGGAAATCTTTCTCGTCTTCATTTAAAGCCAAAAAATTAGTACGGGCAATCTTCATCATCAGCAGTTCATTACTGCGCAGCGCTGTCACAAAATACACAAGACTCTTTTGAATGCGCATGAGCTGCAGCAACTCTTCATTCCTGTTAGAATCGTATAGCCGGTGCTCCAAGGCATTCCGGCGGTGGTTGATCTCTTTAAGATGCTCCTGGAAATTGGTGGTGATTTTTTCAAATATCTTTAGCACCATCATATTCATTTTGTCTGGCCGCCGGTTTTGAAAACTATTCAGGAACTTTTTGATTGCTTCATTTTCAAACGAGTTCACCGTTACAATTTGCTTATTTGTAAGTATGATACAAATAGGTATGGTCACATAAAAAGCATCGCTGTCATTAAAAGAATTATTCTCTGTCGGGGTTTTTATTACAATAAATTTTACATCATCTTCCAGTTCGTAGCGACTCCGTTCATCTATATCAAGAGAATCTTTCAAGAAGTCCAAGGGAATATCGAGGGCTTTGCTGAGCTCAGAAAATTCTTCCTGTTTTAAGGGAGGCAACACATTTACCCAGGTTCCTGCAGCGGGCTTGTCTACCGCAATGGTTTTGTTGTCTTCTATTTTAAAAGAGTGGATCATAGTGGTAATTCAATTTCGCCTTTGTATACAAACGTTGCCTGGCCGCAAAGCCAAACGTCAGTAAAATGATGTTCGGATATTTTATTAAACTCAACGCTTAAATTTCCACCTATGGTTTTTACTTCTACCCGGTTAAATCCTCGTTCGTTGTGTGCACTCACCAGCGAGGCGGCCGTTACACCGGTTCCGCAGCTGAGGGTCTCATCTTCTACACCCCGTTCGTAAGTTCGAACGAATATAGCGTCTTCGCCGGTGCTCTCTACAAAATTAACATTGATCCCTTCTGCGGCAAATTCGTGGCTGTTGCGTATGCTCCTGCCCGTAGCCACTACATTGGTGGCCTCAAGGTCGTTTACAAATTTTACGTAATGTGGCGATCCTGTGTTCAATATAGCGTAGGAGCCATGCGACTCCACGGCATCTACATCTTTCATTTTTAGCCGCACAATCTTCCCTTCCATTTCCGACTCATGCTCTCCATCTGTTGCAAGAAACTTATAAGTCAATTTTCGTATACCCATGTCGTGGGCAAACTTTACCAGGCATCGGCCTCCATTGCCACACATAGAACTCAGGTTTCCATCTGCGTTGTAATAGATCATTTCAAAGTCGTATCCATCCTTCAGGTTTAGAAGCATCAGCCCATCAGCCCCAATACCAAAACGCCTGTCGCAAATAAATTTAACCTGTTTAATGGTAAGGCTATTGTAAGCAGCATCCCGGTTGTCTAGTATCACGAAGTCATTTCCGGTGCCCTGATATTTATAAAAGGAAAAATGCATAAGAGAATTTAATCGTAAATAGTGCTTGGCAAAATTGTTTTAGGTGGGCCGCTCCATCAGGTTTTTATTAGCCCCCGATCTTCTCGATCGTTTCCAACGTTTTATTTATTAATTTTTCTACTGCAGCGCCAGCATCTTTGCTGAACTCTTTCGAGATCCTATTGGCAACTACAGCACTCAACGACAGGCAATGGTGGCCTAGTACTTTGCCCATGCCATAAATAGCAGAGGTTTCCATTTCAAAGTTACTGATACGATGTTGGCCAAAACTAAAACTGGTGAGGCGATCGACCAGTTCAGGCTGAGTAAGGCCCATCCGCAATACCCGCCCCTGCGGCCCATAAAAGCCAGGACAGGTAACGGTGATGCCAAGGTGAAATCCGTTTACAAATTCCTTTAGCAGGCTTACCCCGGCTCCTGTAATGTAGGGAGAGGTTATGTTACTGTGAACTTGTGTGTGCGTATTAAAGGAATGCAGTATTTGTTTTTCTTCTTCATTGCTACCATGCTGGTAAAAGTTCATGAGGTTATCCAGCCCCAGGCCATGGGTACTTGCCACAAAACTGTCTACCGCAATTTCTTTTTGCAAAGACCCCGATGTGCCCACCCGGATGATGCTTAGTGCCGTGAGATTTTCCTTTATGGTACGGGTTTTAAAATCTATGTTCACCAGCGCATCAAGTTCGTTCATCACGATGTCGATATTATCCGGACCGATGCCGGTACTGGTTACAGAGAGTCGCTTTTTACCAATGTATCCCGTATGTGTGATAAATTCCCGATGTTGATTGGTAAATTCTATGCTGTCAAAATGTTTGCTCACCTCCTTCACTCTGTCCGGGTCACCCACGGTGATGATGGTTGTCGCAATCTCCTCCGGCCGGCAGTTTACATGGTAGATAGCTCCACGCTCATTGATGATGAGTTCCGATGCGGCAATACTGCTCATAGCATTTAGTTTTTGAAGGCCGAATTTCGTACATAGAAATTACAATTTCTAATAAAAAAATCCCCTATTTTTGCCAACCAAATTCAACATTGCAGTGTTCGTTATTTATTATTCGTAATTATGAATTGTAATTGGTCCTTTGGCCGAGTGGCTAGGCAAAGCTCTGCAAAAGCTTCTACAGCGGTTCGAATCCGCTAGGGACCTCTAAAAGGGATCATCCAGCGGATGATCCCTTTTCTATTTCTTCACTTCGGACGAATTACGTTTTGTTAGTGCTATTGCCTTAGGCCATCAGCAACTTGCCCTAACAACAGACTAAAAGCTGTCTCGTGGCGTGCAACATTATCAATTTATTTCTGAAGACCTGTTCAGAGGCTTCTCGAAAAAATAATGCAAGCCGAGCAAAGGATAATGTTTGATTCGTCCTCTGCCAGGCCGCACATATCTTGCGAACGCTTACATTTCAATCCGGTAGCTCACCTCGCATGGCGGATAATGACGCAATAATAATGCATAAATAAAATGAATTCCTTCATCGATAAAATAAGCGAATATATTCGGTCACTTGATGATGACAGCTCCGCAGCGCTCCAAAATATATCTTTCGAAAGCTGTTATAAAAAGGGGGAGTTCCTGCTCAGGCAAAATGAAACATACTCTAAAGGCTTCCTGATAATTTCCGGTATTGCACGAAAATATTATTTGAATGACGGCAAAGAGATCACAACTGAACTTTTTTTTGCCAATGACCTGGCTCTTTGTTTCTCCAGTTATACATTTCAACAGCCAAGCAGAGAATCTATTCAGGCTCTTACCGATGTATCAATTTCCATAACAAACCATCAGACTTTTCAAGAAGCTAAAATGCAACATTCGCAGCTGGTAACTTTATATCTGATGCTTGCAGAATATTATGCCATGTGGCTTGAAAAAAGATTATTTGAATTTCATACCATGACGGCCACTCAACGCTACCGGCAAATTCCTGACAGAGATCCCTACATTATTCAAACGCTCCCACTCACCATCATTGCTTCCTACCTGGGTATTTCGCTAGAAACCCTGAGCAGGATAAGAGCCCAAATTTAAAGCTCAGCAATTATTTGACCCAGTTCAAATTTCCTGTGATTTTATTATCTGAATCTTGCAGGCAATCGAAATCTTAAAGAGAAATGAATTCGACTTATTTGGTGTTGGCCGGTATCTCTGAAATCGGCTGGGTTATTGGGCTTCGGCAAATGGATAGCCACAAAAATCTATTGTAGACTGTCATTTTTTATGTGAGCATAATTACTGGTTTCTACTTTTTGCAACGGGCACTAAAAGTTATTCCAATCGGAAAACGGCCTATGCGGTTTACACAAGTATTGGTGCCATTGGAACAGTCATTATTGGGATGTGCTTCTTTAAAGAACCAGTTTCGTTTTTAAGATTGGTTTTCATCCTGCTAATAATGGCGGCTGTTACAGGACTCAAGATAACTTCAAACACACTAAGGATGAATAACAGGATCATTGGTTTTTATTTAGCAAGGGCCTACGCCATTTTTGGGATGTTCCTGGTAAACTTTAATACTGTTTTTGGCAGTCATACCAATCACAATGGATTAAGCGGATTTCTGAATTTATTTAATGGCAATTTAAGCAGCTTGTTTATAATGCTAGCTGGGATGGGTGTTTTGCTCATTACAAATAGAACCAATTACTCTATTGAAGAACGAAAGATTATAAGAGACGTTATTACGGGACGCTCCAAGTTTCTTTTTGTTTTGGTTTTGCGTTTATTTATGGTGGCCGGCAGACATTTTACACTTTTATGGAGGATACATGCACATGACAGTGCTAATTATTTTCTTGCCAAAAAAGTATTATTTGTATGGAGCACTTTTTGCTATTCTAGCTTTTCACTTTTTTGCTTTCAGTTATCCCTTATGAAAACGGCTGGGATTTCGACACACTGATGTACACTGATTTTTGGACTATGCAAGGATTTTTAAGGAATACATTTTACAATGGTTGGAATTCCATTTTCCCCTGGATCGCCTATTACTTTGTTGGAATGTATTTGGGTAGAATGGACTGACAATTACCGGGCCTGAGTCTCTATCTTATGCAGAGGCAGCGGCCATACTTGCTGAAGTAACTCATCAACCAAAAGCCTATCCTAATCCTACACCCGAAGAGTATGCTGCCACATTAAAAAGCGGTGGAGCTCCGGATTTCATAGCACCCTACATGATCAGCGTTTATTCCCTTATTGCCAATGACAAGGTAAATATTGTGTCGCCAGCAGTAGAACAATTAACGGGTAGAAAACCGGGGGACTTTAAAAGCAGTTTTGGAAAGAGACTTTGGTTAAAGAAGTTTCACTTTAACATAGGCCATCTTGCGCAACGTTCTCTATTGGGACCGTTGCGCTATTATACCTTGCCGCTCCAAGAGGGGATGACTACAACTTTCACTTCTTCGACGTTCTTTTTTTGTAATCTATTTAATCGTTAGTGGCATGTACGAGGCGGAAGCAATTGGTATATATCGGTATTTAAGGGAGCGCCGTTGATGTGGAGGGCAGGGGCAATGCTCAAACGATATTAATGACAAAGCACTATACTTGAAAAATGACCTTTACCTCGGTGCCCTCACCTTTTTGAGACATGAGGCTGCAGGTGCCATTATGAACTTCTGCACGCTTTATCATATTCAAAAGTCCATTGCCCTTTTTTATAGAAGATATATCAAAACCATTACCATCATCACTGATAGCCATGGTAAAAGTATTTTTATCAAAGTACATAGCCGTTCGAATAGAATGGCAATTAGCATATTTCACTGCATTGTTTACAGCCTCTTTAAAAATCAGGTAGATGTCCCTGCGCTGCTCCATGGGAATTTTCAGGCCACTGAGTATGCTGTTTTTATTCATTTCAAAATTGATGCCTGCAGGAGTACAAAGTTCGTTAGCAAAATTCAACATGCGATTTTCAGTGTTGGCAAAATCATCATTGCCCGGTTTTATCATCCACACAATATCACTCATGATTTCAATCGTCTCCCTGCTGTTGCTGCTTATTTTATCAAGCAGTTGAATAGACTCGTCTGTTTGGTTAGGTTGACGTTTTACGATATCGCTATACATGCGGATACTGCTAAGGGTACTACCGACATCATCATGCAGGTCTGCCGCAATTTTATTTCTTATCTCTACTTCCTTTAGTTGCTGCCTGAGCCGGTACCGTTTGTACAAACCATAACCAGTTAGTACTGATGCTACAAATAGCATGAGAGAAACCCAGCTATATAAATTCCGTTTAGCCAGTTGCTGGTTGTGTATTTTATCAGACTCCGTTTTCTTTTTTAGATATTCATATTCGATATTACTTTTAATTCCTTCTTTTTTTAAATCATCATTCGAAATGCTGTCCTGCATTTTTTTATGCAGCTTGTAAAAATTGAGTGCCTCTGAAAAACTGCCTGCTTTTTCATACAGCCCGGAAAGAATACTTGCCGACCCTGAAATATTGAGGGGATTGCCAAAGCCTATATTGATGTTGTGTGAAATAGTTGCATGAAACAAAGCACTGTCTGTATTGCCAACAGCATTGTACAACTCAGCATAGTTGCGGTGTATAGATGTTTGCAACACTTTATTCTGCAGGCTTACATTCATTTGCATGGCTTCTGCCAGCGACGTACGTGCATCGCCATAAGCACCCGTTTTTATGTAATTGTAACCAAGGCTGCTCAGGGTATTAATAATACCAAATTTGTAATGTATTTCCCTCCTTAGCAGCAGGCTTTCTTTGTACCAGCGAAGGGCTTCCGCATAATTCCCGGCTTCGGCAAGCAGCGCACCAATATTATTTTTTGCCAGGCCCATGGCTTTTTGATCAGCACCTTTGTCAGCAATTTCCAGGCTTTTTATATAGTATTCCATGGCCTTGTCCCTGTCCATTAAATATTTATGGTACAGTTGGCCAATGTTATTAAATGAGAGGGCAATCTCGTTGTTATCTTTTCTTCTTTCCCCCACTGCCAGTGCCTTAAAGTTTAGCTCGAGTGACTGGTCAATTAAACCGGTTTCCTTGTATATGAAGGCAACATTGTTGTAGGCACTGTACAGTTGTTCATCATTACGCAGTTCTTCTCTTATGACCAAACTTTTTGTAAAAAGGTCAATCGATTTTACCACATCGTTTTTACGGTAAAAACATACGCCCATATCATTCATTATCCTTGCTTCCTGCAACTTATCTTTTGCAATGAGCGCCTGTTCCATTGCTTTATTTAAATAATAAAGTGCAGTGTCGTAAGATTCTGCATTGGCAAAGTAAATAGATCTTGCATACAAAGCATTTGCCAGGTATCGCTGTAATTCATTCAGGGTTTTTCCCTTTGCTTTTGGCAACTGGGAGTTTATGAAATATATAGCAGTATCGCTGAAAGGTACGGCGCTGCTATCGCTTGCGGCATAAGTCATTTCTACGTATAGGCCGATTCGGGCTGTATCGTTTTGTGTACGTTTTAGTAATTGCTGCAGAGAATCAACTACAGGGTTTTGTGCCTGCAATGCAGCGAAGCTTGTTATGTAAAATAATACTACGAGGGAAGTGCTTTTATTCATACTATTTTCTCCTGTAGAGCTTTTAACACGGCTTCGGTATTGCTGTTTACATGCAACTTGGCATAAATATTTTTCATGTGGGTGCGCACGGTTTCATAGGAGCTGCCCACAGCATCGGCAATCATCTTGTAACTCTTGCCTTTTATAAGTTGCTGCAAAATTTCCTTTTCTTTTGGTGTAAGTTGGTAATCGGTATTTCCTTTTGGCGCAATATTTTGTTGAAACAGCTCCATTACTTTCCGGGCCACAGAACCAGTCATTGGGCTGCCGCCTTCGTACACATCTTTTATGGCCTGCATGTAACCCTCCGGCGAAGTACTTTTTAAAATATAACCCGATGCACCGGCACACACCGCATTAAAAATATTATCATCATCATGAAAAATAGTTTGCATCAGTATCTGTACGTGCGGGAATTGTTGCTTTATAATCTTTACGGCTTCAATACCATTCATACCAGGCATTTCAATATCCATCAGCACCACATCCGGTAAAGATTTCTTGAGCTGAAAAATCACATCATTGCAATCTTCAAATGCATCCGCACAACAAAAGCCTTCTGTGCCGCTAATTAAATAATAAAGACTTTCCCGCAGGTGTTTGTTGTCTTCAAATATGGTAACCCTTATTGGCTTCATAAAAAAATTTAACCAAAGATTGAAATATAATTAGTCATTCTTTATACCGCAATTGCGGGAGAAACACCCATAACAATATAAAACTAATTTTCGGTGTTCTTCTACACGATCCTATTTCTACTGTTATTTCTTTAGATAAATCCCGGCATTATCATTCCTCATCGTATGATTCTTTCTATGATTGTCGTCACTACATCTACTTTCTTATAAGATCTGAAAGTAGATATGTAGGCTGTCATAAGAACAATAGATATTCCTAATAGCATGTCATGGTTTATCATTGTGGTTCTTCACCCTTTCTCGGTATTGTACCGGTCTTTTAATCTTTTCACTTTTGAGTTCAATTAAAAATTAACTCGATATGAAAAAATCACTCATTTTTTTATGCGCATTTTTCTTGCTACAAAGTATACATGCGCAGAGCGTGGGGATAGGTACTAATACACCTGCGGCAAGTGCCCAGTTAGAAATAGCCAGTACTACTAAGGGATTGTTAATTCCAAGGATGACTACTGCACAAAGATTGGCTATAATAAGCCCGGTGGATGGCCTGATGGTATTTGATACCGACTTCGGCGAATATTATTACCGCTCTTTCAGCAACTGGAGGAAAGTATTGGGCAGTACATTCTGGAATTCTTCTGCCTCTGGCAGATGGATATTTAATCTGGGAGATAGTATTGGGATGGGAACAAGTAGCCCTGATGAAAAACTACATTTAGCTAATGGTAAAATTTATGTGCAGGACAATAGAACAGGGCAAAATCCTCATGTAATTTTTGATATTCCGGATGTGGCAGATAATGAAGGCGGCTTACAATTTAAAAGAACTGGCGATACTTTGGCTGCTATAAATTATGTGGAAGAGCCAAACGCTATCAATTATCTAAAACTGAGTGTAGGAAGCCCTGGAAAAGGAAATGAGTTAACAATAAATACCAATGGCGAAATAGGTATTGGTACCAAAAATCCCAATGGACAATTGAGTTTAGGTAATTATGAAGGAGACAACATAGCTATAAATGATTTAGATCCAATTATCCAATTCAACGTTCCCCTATTATTCGGAGGTAGTGCGCCTGCAAAGAAAGCATTTATACAACTTTCAGATTTTGCTGATTTAAGAATAGGTACAAATTCGGGTAATAATACCGGCAAAATAATACTCCGTACAAATGCCACAGATCAAGTAGCTGTGGACCAAGATGGTGAGGTTGGTATTGGCACCGTTACACCGCTTGCAAAACTTCACATACCTGCGGGCCAAGATGCAGATTTATCATCTGCAACGAATGGATTTGCCATGTTTGGATCAAGCACTTCAGGCCAACAAAACTTACTTATTGATAACAATGAAATAATGGTACGGAATGGAATAGCAGCAGGAACATTAGCAATTCAAAATGATGGGGGAGATGTAACTATTGGTGCCAGAACCACCATTAATAAAGACGGCGAGGCTTTGAAACTCAATGGAGTTGATCCGGCCATTAACTTATATGTAAATGGCGTGCAGAAATCGTACATCTGGCAAACAGGCAATAACCTCAATATCGGCGTATCAAACGCTGCCGGAAAAATTGTGTTTAACACCAACCAGATGCAAATTGGAACTTCTGTAGCGCTTCCTTCGGGTTATAAACTAGGTGTGGGTGGTAAGGTACTCTGCGAAGAGTTAAAAGTAAAACTTCAAAGCGTTGGCTGGCCAGATTATGTTTTTGCAGATAACTATAAACTTCTCTCACTCACAGAAGTAGAAAAATTTATTCAGCAAAATAAACATCTCCCTAACATTCCGCCCGCAAGTGAAGTAGAAAAAGAAGGCCTTGAGGTAGGCGATATGCAAAGAAGAATGATGGAAAAGTTAGAGGAGCTCACCTTATATATCATTCAGCAGCAAAAAGAAATTGAGGATTTGAAGACAAAGTTAAAAGCCAGATAGCAGTAATTGACTTGTTCAATAAGAAACAATTTATTATGAAATATTTTATTGCAGTAATTTTTTTGAGTGCAGGTGTTTTTTTCGCTTCAGCAAAAGCTCAAACTGTAACGCAGTTGGACGACCTGGTAATGGCCGATCTAGATGCTTGTTCCCAATCCTCAATAATCAGATCAATCAAAACAACATGAAACAAATATTACTGGTTACTTCCCTGGCAATGCTTACTTCTATTGCCATAAATGCACAGCAGCAAAATGAGAATTTTCAGGAAACAAAATACCGGATGAATAACTATTATGAGGCAGTTGGAGAAAAAGCACCAGGTTATAAACAGTGGAAGCGCTGGGAATGGTATTACACTACCAGAACTGGCGAAGGCGGCAGGGTTGTGGACAACCAACAATTAAACCTTGCTGCTCTTCAAACAATGAACAGGAGCCAAAGCAACTTGACGGAGGGGGTTACAGCCAATACCGGCGACTGGTCTTTTTTGGGTCCTGCTTCAGTCAGCAGCAGTAATAAAGGAATTGGCCGGGTTAACCGAATAGCCTTTCACCCAACTAACGAAAATATCATGTATGTGGCAGCAGCTACCGGCGGACTATGGAAAACTACTGATGGCGGGTCAAACTGGTACAGTTACAGTGAAGGCATTCCTAACATGTCGCTCAGCGGTGTGGCGGTTGACCATACAAATGCCAATATCCTGTATATTCTTACCGGCGATGCAGATGCATCCAGTAGCGGGGCAAGGGGGCAGTTTATGTATGGAAAAACTTCTACCGGTGTGTTAAAATCATTTGATGGTGGTTTTACCTGGTACCACACAGGCTTACGATGGAGCGAAACAAACAATATGAATGGTTTTAAAATGTTAATGCATCCAACAAATGCAAACATTTTATTGGTGGCCACTAACAAGGGTATTTATCGCACCTCCAATGGAGGAACCACCTGGGATTCTACTCTTAATTCAAGCCCTTTTTACGATATTGAATTCCATCCCACGAATCCTTCCATCGTTTATGCATCGGGCACTAAAACTGACTCTATTATCGTAATGAAATCAACCGATGCTGGCGTTTCCTTTACTCAAACTCATGCCATACGCCGGCAGAGAAACTTTGATGATACCAACGTTATTAATCGTTCTGCCTTAGCCGTTAGCCCAGCTAACAGTAGCTATGTTTATTTACTAGCAGGCCCTTGTACCGCTTTAGGGGAATTTCAGGGATTTTACCGGTCAACAGATGTCGGAGAAACATTTACACTTAGAACAAATACCCCAAATATTCTTGGAGGATCTGCCATTGGTAATGATGCCAGAGATCAGCATAACTATGATCTATGTGTGGCAGTAAGCCCGTCAAATATAAACCATGTTGCATCCGGTGGCATAAGGCTGTGGACGAGTACTTCTGGTGGCAGCAGTTTTTCTTTTCAGGACGATTATATAAATAGTTTAAGTTATTACCATGTTGATATTCATGATCTGAGTTATCATCCCCTCAATAGCAATAAACTTTACATGTGCAGCGATGGTGGTGTTTATCAAAGCGTTGATGATGGAGATAATTGGATATCCCTTAGCGGTAATTTAGGCATTGCTCAATATTATAAAATTGCTGCCAGTACCGGTAGTGCTTTTGGTGCCGAAAATATAGTAATAGGTGGAACACAAGATAATGGAACCAACAAAAGAGGAGGCAGTGGTAGCAGCACTTTTTCGCAGTTATTGGGAAAAGATGGAATGGATTGTTTGATTGACCCAGACAATCTAAACAGCTACTTAGCAAGTGCCCAGAACGGAGACATGTACTACTCCGGTAATGCGGGCGCTTCCTTCAGCAACCTTGGGGATACCGAGACAGTTGGAAATTATTTAGGCAAGACTGTGGAAGGAAGGTGGCTTACACCAGTTGCTGAAATTTCCGGAAACAATACCCAATATATAATTGGATTTAACCCAACGGTATTAGCAACCAATGTGGGTGGTGTCTGGGTATTTACAGAGTTGGGGTGGAGTGGACTCTCCTTTGTAAAAACTGCAAGAGGAAATGCTAATCGGATTTATGTGGGTGATAATAATCGGTCTGGTCTTAATTTAATCAAAACCACTTCTAACCAAGGCAGTTCCTGGTCTACTGTACTAAGTGAGTCAAACACAACTCTTGTTACTGATTTAACTTTCGATCCCAGCAACGGAAGCAGAATCTGGATTACGTATGGGGGATATACCAGCGCCAAAAAAGTTCGTTATTCAAGCGATGGTGGAGCAAACTGGACTTATATAAATGGTAGTTTACCGAATGTTCCCATCAACTGCATTTTGTTTGATGGAAGCAGTGGCGCAGCAGCAGATGCATTGTATGTAGGTACCGATATTGGTGTTTTTTACAAAGACAACAGCCTCGGCGATTGGATTCCCTTTAGCAATAGTTTACCGGTGGTAGAAGTTACGGACCTGGAAATGCATCCCACACTCGGTTTGCTGCGGGCAGGAACTTATGGCCGCGGCATTTGGGAAACATCCAGGTATAGCAATTGTGTTTCTACCATTAATATTACTGCCGCCAATACGGCTGTTTTTAGTCCTTATTATTTTCAGGCTGCTGCTGCAATTACCTCCACGGCCCGCCACATAGGTGCAGGGGCAAATGTGTTTTACAAAGCGGGTACAGAAATTACCTTGTCCCCCGGATTTGAAACATCCGGATCTGGCGAAAATATTTTTAACGCATACATAGGACCTTGTGCCGGCGGGGTACCAACAGGTCGACTTGCACCGGTCCCCAACAACGATGGCAAAAAAGGATATTTAATAGAAGGAGCAATGCCATTGCAATAGTAAACGGACCACTTATTTGCCTCGGTGCCTGGAGTCATGTACGGGAAAGTCTATCAGGTATCCTACGCCTGCGAGTGGCATAACATAATGGTGGTTTTGTAAAACGCTCCTCCCGGTCAAGCGGCGATTTGCCTGGTGCTGTATTAAGTTAATCAAATGACTTTACCATTAGCAATAGCGGATTTTAAAAAATTAGTACTTTACCCATGCAGGAGGATATTATTAATGGGTACGATTCTTCAGAAGTTGGCTTTTACGCAGGTATTTTTAGCACTATGGCAACGGCTTACTCCCTCGATAAAAACAGCATACCCATGCAGGCATAGCTACGAGTAAGCTATGTTGGCGATAGTGCTATTGTGAATCTGCCAGTAATAAAACAGTGGGAAGCCAGCTTTCCCTTAAATATGATTGAAGAACATTTAGCTGCATTGAAAAGTTTAACCGCACTAAAAATTGATTGGGGACGTAATGAACAGTTTGCTCACATCCCAGCTACAGCCGTGCAGTTTAGTAAAAAGTTGGAGACGTATAAAATCAAACATTTTGCAGAAGAATACATTGGTGACCATTTGAACATGCTGGATGGTTTTAAAGGACGGAAATATACAGAACAGCCACCGGTGCAGATAGTAATCTTAGCATTATCCAAAATATAGAATCAGCCCGGCAATATGGTTTTGCGCATGATGCAGTTGTGAAGCTGACTGCTAGAAAGGCTGTATTCAACGTTTTTAGTGCCGGGGAATACTCCGTACGTATATATGATACCGAAACCGGTCGTTATCTTTCAATTATGGCAGTAGCATTTGCAACCGGGATTACTAATGCTGATATTCCATTGAAACCATATTGGGGTAAAAATTCAAGAGTAGACTTATTTAAAGGTGATATGCTTGTTCACTACACCGATTTTGATAATAAGTAAAATTTGGAGAACTGTTGAGTCAGGAATTATAACTGCTGTAAATCTATTTTTAAACAACTCCAAAGTGTGAAATGGCTAGGCAGATGGCGGCTTAGGAAAAATCAGAAAGCAGTATTATTTATTTAAACCTTTGAAAACACAATAATTCTTCCTACATGGAAGCCATTACCCCAATGGCCTGAGACACCGACATTGGCTTTATACAGGTGGCTGGCAACGATATACGGATGGGTACCAATAGCGGCAACAGTACCGGAAATCAGTGGCAACGGCAATTTCGATTTCAGCTTACTTATTTTTAAGCAATAGTGCATGAAAACAGCTGCAATAAAGTTTTCAATATGACATATCTACAAGCTGCATTTTCGTTTTTTACTTAAAGGATTAGAGAGATTGAAACCTAAACCCAAAAAAATCTTTAGTGAAAAAGGTACTCTTCTGCTAGCCAGGGTCCCTGCGGGAGATGTTGCTGAGGAATTGCATGAACTACTATTTTTTTGGAGGCTTAATAGCAAGGGAAAAGTAGTAGCCTCGAAGTCAGTGCTTTTGAAAAAAGGCAGAATGCTTTTGTCTGGAATGTAACACAACTGGCTGCAGGTACCTATTTTATTAGTTCCACGAATAAAAAATCTAGTGCTATACAGATTATGAAAGAATAAGCAGCAACAAATCCTTCCCCCTTATTCGGTATTGCAGAGCCTTCTTCTTTACATCAATTTTGAGTGGTATAAAACTTACAATAAATGAAAAAGATCCTTCTTTTTTTAGCAGCAACAGCGATCGTATATTTTTCCAATGCGCAAAACGTAGGTATCGGTACTGCCAACCCAGATTTAAAAGCACTTTTAGACATAAGCAGCACCACAAAGGGGGTGCTTTTTCCAAGGATGACATCAATACAAAGAACAAACATTACTGCACCGCCTAATGGATTGGTAGTATATGATATGGATAAAAGTGAATTATACCATTACGATGGTGTTGCATGGAGGGCTTTGCTTAATAGCGATTACTGGCAAAAACCAACGGGTACCCGAAGAAGAATTTACAATTCTGTGGATAGTGTTGGGATAGGTACTACAGTTCCCAGTGAAAGATTGGATATAAATGGTAGTGTAAGAGTGAGAAATAATTTAACGGTAACCGGCGATATTAATTTTCAGGGTGATCTTACCCGTACGCTTGCCTCAGGCGTAGCTACACTCACACCACTTTGCTATGGAAAGGTTGACAATTTTGGCGACATCGAAGGTGGCTCGGGCAACTTCACATTACAAGTGAATGGTCAAGGTTCTTACTCTGTTTTATGTGCAGGAATAATAAGTACTTCTACAACAATAATTACATCTCGGAAAACAGGAACATTAGTTTATAATAGTGGGTCAGGTTCTGGAATTGCAAATATTAAAACTGAAAATTCTGAGAATGGCATTGCTGTTTATGCAGCTTTTAGTTTTATCATTTATAAGTAATTCAAAAAAACTAGATTAAAACTAAAGTTATTTTAATCGAAATATCTTTTCAAAAACTTATGAAAATTTACTAACAGGCTTACTTATAAAACTTGAAAATGGAAACCATCAAATACATGAAAAATAATTGCATCAAAAATATTTTCGTTAGTATAAAGATTAAATCCAATTAGCTAGAATATGGTAAAATTTGCTGCACGAAAACATTATGTGGTAGATGATGAAAAGCGATTTTAAACAGTGAAAGTTTTTAAAAAGTAATCTAATTATTTGTCAGTAAATCTAATTCTTTATTAAAATATAAATACAGAGCATGAAAAAAATACAATTACTGTTTTTAGCCATTACGCTTACCCAATTATCATACACCCAAAGTGTAGGCATAGGTACTACCGCACCAAACAGCAAAGCTTTATTAGATATCAGCAGCACTACCAAGGGTGTGCTTTTTCCGAGAATGACAACGACGCAGAGAGCATCCATTCCTTCGCCACCTGCCGGGTTGATGGTGTACGATACGGACAGAAAAACATTTTTTCATCACTATGGAGCTATATGGAGCATACTGCTTAACAGCGATTATTGGAGCAAACTTTCGACTTTTCCTAACTATGTAAGTAACACAACGGACAGTGTGGCAATCGGCGGACTTATACCCGAAAAAAGGTTGGATGTTAACGGAAACATCCGCAGCAGAAATAATTTGATAGCAAGCAATAATGTAATTGCTACGGGCAATATCAGTGGTGGCGGGCTTACTACTTCGGGCAATCTTACCACGATTGGCGCTTCTTTTTTAAATGGAGACATCACTACCAACAGCGACATCTCAATTAACAACACTGCTGCAATTTTGCAATTTTTCAAATAATTTTCTTGCCTGCTTGCAGGAATGAAAAATAGAGTTGTAACCCGAAACTCCCAGACTAGGAACCTATTAATCAAAATTTTAAATTTATTGCTTATTAAGTATCCTGTAGAACCTCTGCCGGGAAATGCAACCATAAGAAAAGCAAATAACGATTGCAACTGCTACTGAGATATCATCATCTTGTAAAATATTACTTATGAAAAGTGCAAAAACTTTAGTACCGGCATCCTTTTATTTGATGCTATCCTGTTGTGCTACAATGGCACAAAATGTAGGAATAGGCACAACTACCCCAGCCGAAAAATTGCATGTAAATAATGGAAACATTTTACACAATAATATAGACCCTACAATACAATTACAAAATACCGGTGTAAACAACGGTTTTATACAATTGGCAGGAAACAACATTAGCATAGGTGCGAACAGTGCAAATTACACCCGGAACTTTGTTATCAGAAATAATGGTAGTGATATAGTAACGGTTAACGCTGATGGCGAAATGGGTATTGGAATTATTCCGAACGAAAAATTGGATGTTGGTGGAAATATTGAACTCACCGGGGATATTAAAAAACCCGGTACCGGCGACATCAGTGTACTTCCTTTATGTTACGGGAAAATATCTTCATCTGGTACCATATTGGGCGGAAGCGGAAACTTTACAGTAAGTAAACCTGCAGGTACCGAGGGTGTTTATAATATTACTTGCACCGGCCTTAGCACATCCTCTACTGTAATTGTAACGCCAGTGCCCCAACCATACCTTGCCCCCACGCAATCTCTTGCTACGGCAACTTTTTCCGGCGGTTTTATTTCTGTAATTACAGGCCTACTTACAGGCTGTGTTTTTGACGAGGGAAACATTTACTTCCATTTCATTATCTACAAATAATGGGCAACAGAGTGATTTTTAAAAAACACACCAGCTCTTATTGCGGGAATTGGCTATTGCCCGCACTTTGTATTTTTTCAAATTTTACACTAAACTAAAAATGCTTTAATCATGAAAAGAGTTCTACCAATTTTTGCCATTTTGTTTTCCCCTGCGCTTTATGCTCAGAATGTGGGCATTGGTACAAATAATCCGGCCCACCTGCTCGATGTAAATGGCAATACCAATAGCAAAGAATACCGTTTGTTTGGCAAAACAATATTAAAAGTCTCCGCCTTAAATACAGGCAGTTACAGCAATACATTTATTGGCGATAGCGCCGGTGCCAATAACACTGCATCCAGGAATACTTTTGCCGGCGGCGAGGCAGGAAAAGAAAATACTTCCGGCACGCTGAATGTTGCTTTTGGATCCAGGGCTTTACAGAATAATGTCTCGGGCAGCAATATGGCTGCCATTGGCGCCAGTGCATTAGTATCTAACACAACGGGCAGGTACAATACCGCAGTGGGATATTATTCCTTAGCTGCAAACATTGATGGCGATAATAACACGGCTTCAGGATATTTTTGCCTTTCAGACAATACAACCGGCGGTAACAATACTGCTTACGGTGGACAGGCATTAACCGCCAATACAATAGCCAGTAATAATATAGCCATTGGGTATGCTGCCATGTATTATACTACATCCGGCGGTAGTAATGTTGCTGTAGGTAAAATGGCCATGTTTAATAATACAACTGGTTTTGGAAATACCGCTATAGGGCATGAAGCAGGTTATGAGAACACTATTGCCAATTATAATACCGCCGTTGGTTATAAAACATTAAGTAATAACATTTCAGGTACACAAAATACTGCTCTAGGTATGAATAGTTTATTGGTCAACACAACAGGTGCAAATAATGCCGCAGTCGGCGGATCTTTGGCCAACAATTCATCGGGTGAAGGTAACAGTGCATTAGGCAAGTTTTCTTTAACTACCAATACCACCGGCGATTATAATACCGGCATAGGTTTTAACGCAGATGTACTTGGGAGCGGTTATACAAATGCTACAGCCATTGGTTACAATGCCGTTGTAAACGGCAGTAACAGGGTCAGGGTAGGTAGCACAGCTGTTTTTAGCATTGGTGGCCAGGTAGGCTGGACAACCTTTAGCGATGCACGCTATAAACAAAATATTCAAAGCAATGTTCCCGGCCTGGCTTTTATTAAAAAATTACAACCGGTTACTTACATGGTAAATGTAGAAGGCATTAATAATTATTACCATGAAAAGAGAAATGGTAAAAATATTAGTGATACAAAAAACCAACTGACCAATCCATTGGCAGCAACCGCCATTCAATCCGGATTTCTAGCACAGGATGTTGAAAGAACGGCAAAAGAATTAGGATATGATTTTAGCGGAGTGGACAAGCCTGACAACAACGATGAATTGTATGGATTGCGTTATGATGCATTTGTGGTGCCGCTCGTAAAGGCTGTGCAGGAACAACAGGTTATGATAGATGAATTGAAAAGAGCGAACGAATTGTTGACTAAAAAGATAGCCGTTTTGGAACAAAAAATAAACAATTGACCCACGCCGTTAAAGACATCAGATTTCGAAACGCAGGTGATGTTGCGTCTTCAAGCGGTTAGCAATTTTTAATAATAGTGAGTGCATTTATGACAGCCTGTTAAGCAAACAATACCATACCAATATGGAAGTCAGCACATCGTTTTCTCAATAATGATGGCTTTGCATTTATAAAGAGTTGCTGTTATTTGCCAACAGCTTTTCAACCTAAATAGGAATTGTACAGGGCGCCAATATGTTTTATTTTTATAGAGATTAAACATAATAAGTTTTATACAACCTTCATTTTGTTATTTTAAACATTGCTACATCATCTAGCAAACGACCAGCCGGATGCTGTGTTGAAAGCCTTACAAGTATTCATTTAAAAATAAAAAGGGAATAATGAAAGAAATGAAAATAGCAGCCTGTAGGAGCATTATAGTGCTGCTCCTTTCAACCGCATGCAATACCACTACACTTGCTCAATGGAAGTATCCTGTAGCCCGCAAAGAAAAATTTGATACCCTCATTTATGGCAAAAAAATAAGCGATGATTATTTCTGGATGAGCCGTGCATCAAACGAAAAAGAGATGCTTGAGTTTAGCAAACAGCAAGGGCACCTCACTCAAACTACATTAGACAGTATACCAGGAATGGAAGTTCTGCAAAAGGAGTTGGGAGAAGGGTACGATGCCTTAAAGGATGAATTGTGGAATATGAAGACGGTAGGTAATAATTTGTATTACCAGCGTGAACTACCCGGGGAAGGCGCCTGGTTGTGCCGCAGAAAGACAGTAAATGCACCCGAAGATAAATTGCTCAGCAGGGTGGTAATTAATGGTAATAAATATGCTATCCGCAGAAGAGCTTTTGCACACAATAAACCATTGCTGGCATTAATGCTTACACAAAGCGGCGAAGCCAACCCGCAAATCAGAATTTTTGATTTGGATAAAAAAGAATTTTTGCCTGATAGCATTGCTCCTGTAATGTTCAATGATGCCCGTGGAGTATCCATGACTTGGTTGCCAGATGATAGGGGACTGCTGTACACGCAGGCTCTACCGACGGATATTGGAAGCGAAAAATATTACAACGGAAAAATAAAATTGCACCATCCCGGAACAAATCCTGCACAGGATGAAATCCTCTTTGGAAGCAATGTTGATCCTGCCATTTTTTTTAGCAGTTATGAAACGCCGTACATCCATAGTTTTAAAAACTCGCCCTACCTTATTGCAAGAATCCGTGCCGCTGATGGAGACAATTATGCATTTGCGGTACACGCCTCTAAACTTAACGGTAAGAATACGCCATGGAAAAGATTAAAAAATTACATCAATATGGGCGAAGGCTTTGACGCCAGAGGGCAGTATTTATATGCAGCAACAAAGGGCGGTCCTCGTTACAGGGTAGTAAAAGTTAATATGGAAACAGGAGCTGCCCCGGAATCTTTTGTACCCCAGCAGCCTGATGTAATTGCGGCCACTGATGTGAATTACAGCACCGGTATTATTGCCGGAAAAAATGTGTTGTATGTTTTGCTAAGACGAATTGGCAACATGCAAATATTAAAAGTAGATTATAAAACCAAAGCAATTGCACTGTTGCCAATCATTGAAAAAGGGGCTATTGCAGAGATG
This sequence comes from Chitinophagaceae bacterium, assembly GCA_043737055.1. Taxonomy (GTDB): domain Bacteria; phylum Bacteroidota; class Bacteroidia; order Chitinophagales; family Chitinophagaceae; genus Ferruginibacter. The sequence continues at coordinate 28,257 of JAYTBG010000434.1, forward strand.
TCGTTATACGGGGAAAATGATTTGGTTTTCGGGAGCGGCTCTGCCATTGCGGGTAGGCAGTACATGCATTACAATTACCAAAAAAATATTATAGAGGCGGTTTCATTTGCTGCTAAAGCCTATGACGCCGGAGAGTCGCTTGCTACTGAAGTAATCTTTATCCCGTCTAGGGATGGCAAAAAGATACCGGTTTCATTGTTGTACAAAAAAGGCTTGAACCTTAAAAACTTCAACCCTATTTTAATTGATGGTTATGGCAACAGCGGCTCCTCTAATGATATGTTTTACGACCCCTCTTATTTACCTTTTATAAACCGCGGTGGTATTTATGCTTATGCCCATGTACGTGGTGGAGGCGAGCTGGGAGAAGAATGGATTAAAGACGGCCAGTTTCCAAATAAGATAAATGGTATTAATGATGTGATGGATGTAGCCGAACATTTTGTAAAAAACAATTATACCTCTCCTGCAAAGCAATTAATAATGGGCACCAGCGCCGGAAGTTTTTTAGTAGGCATGGCAATAAATCAGCGGCCTGATTTATTTGCTGCCGGTCTTTTTTTATCGGGCTTGCCAGATATTGTAACTTACAGCGATGCTGCGTTTGCAAGAGAATCAAAAACGGTTGGGCCTATTGGTACCAAAGGAGGTTTCCTAAGCAGCTACAGCATCAGCTCTTACTACCAGATTCCGCAGCATAAAAAACTACCAGCCATGCTGATTGTGCATGGCGCTACCGATTATATTTTAGATATGCACCCAGCAGTAAGGTACACAGCAAAATTACAGCAGGCACAAAAAGGTGACCGGCCAATTTTATTGCTGGTTGATTGGCAAAGCGGTCACTCCGGTAGCGAATATGAATTGTTATACATGCTTAAATTTGCGCTCTGGCAAACAGGGCATCCCCATTTTCAACCAAAAAATAATTGAATCAATTTTAAACGCTCACAATATGACAGCAAACAAAATGTTACTGCTTTACATGTTTACAGTAGTCTTGCAGGTAGGCGTTACGGCGCAACAGGCAAGCGCAGTGGCATCACAAAAAAAAGTTGCATTGCAGTTGTTGAAGGGCTTTTCTCAACAGGTTTTTTACAGCACCGGACATGAAAAGCGGGCTACTGAAATTGCTACACGTAGCGATAAGGCCGTTGTTTATTTTAATTCATTGTTTGGCTTTAAGCCCAGTACAAAACTGTATATCCTGGCGCAGGCAGACTGGAAAGGTTATGCTTCCCCCATTGTGTATGGCATGCCGCATTACCCCGACAGTTCCCGACTGGTAATAGCTGCAGAAGACAACGATCTTTGGCGTAGCTTTTTACCTCCGGTAGATAAACTTCCGCCGCCGCTGACAGCTAAAGTGAAGTCAGCGTATGGTAAGGCAGATGGAACTTACAGTATGATGCCCTTTTTCGATTTACTTGCATTGCATGAGCTCGGTCATGGTTTTCACAACCAGGCCAAGTTAAAAATGCACCGCAAATGGATGGGTGAATTGTTTGTAAATATTATGCAGCATAACTACATAGCAGAAAACGAGCCCGGGCTCTTGCCGGCCCTGGAAACTTTTCCGGAGATGGTGGTGGCTGCAGGAACGGCCGAATACAAATTTAATTCCCTGGCCGACTTTGAAAGGCTCTACGACAACCTGGGTATGGGGCCAAAAAATTATGGATGGTACCAATCCCATCTTCACAGCGCAGCAAAGAATATTTACATTGCCGGGGGTAAAGAGGCTCTGCAAAAATTATGGACCGCCTTAAAAACACATAAAACCATTATGAGTGTTGAGGCCTTTGTAAATATGCTGTCCACAGAAGTGCACCTGTTTTAAAAATAAGAAACGAGAATTAGTATAAATCACCGTCATACAACAGTTATCATTTTTTACTGTTTGACATTCCTCTGCATAAAACGGCTGTAGCACAAAACGCAAACTTCTCCAACTGCACACAACCTACTGCTGGTAGGCGGATACCCTGTGTGATTCCCCCGGACAATGCATTTATTGTTCGCCCCTGGTTTCAATAATTAATTCAATAAAATAAGCCAACAAAAATTTTTAGTAGAAATAATCACATTGGTTCTTTACTGGAAACAGTTGAGTTTTACCCATTAGCGGCCAACTTATTTTAAAGTGCTCCTTAAATAGTAAACATGCAAATCTGTATTTAAATTTAAACGTTGTAATTTCCATCATCATCGCAACTCCACATTTAACCAGTATTTGCTTTAACAGGTATGCAATCAAAAAAAATCATCATTGTTACCATCTTGCTTTTGGCTGCTGCTACTGGTTTTATGGTAATCAGCAGCCGCCCACCTGTTAATTTCACTGCGGATGTAAAACCCATCCTTAATAAAAACTGTATTAGCTGTCATGGCGGGGTGAAACAAAAAAGCGGCTTTAGTGTGCTGTTTCGGGAGGAGGCGCTGGCCAAAACGGCATCCGGCAAACCTGCCATTATTCCCGGTGATGCCGGCAACAGTGAAATGATTCGTCGGCTTACCTTAAAAGATCCCGAAGAAAGAATGCCGTACAAACATGATGCATTGTCAAAGGAAGATATCAGTATACTTACCCGCTGGATAAATGAAGGAGCACATTGGGGCGAACATTGGGCATACACTCCGGTGAAGGAAACAGCGGTGCCACAACCCGCTTATTTTTTCGGTTTAATTAATACCAGCAGTAAATGGGCCGGCAATGAAGTTGATCTTTTTATTGAAAACAAATGGAAGGCAGCCGGTGTAAGTTTTTCGCCCCAGGCAGATAAACAAACTTTGCTACGGAGAGTAAGCCTCGATATTATTGGTATGCCTGCTCCTCTCAATATTGCCCAACAATACTTGAACGACAGCAGCGTAGGAGCCTATAATAACCTCATTGACACCTTACTCTCATCGCCGCATTATGGCGAAAAATGGGCTTCGCTCTGGATGGATCTTGCACGGTATGCAGACACCAAAGGCTACGAGAGAGATGACAGCAGAAATATATGGCATTACCGTGACTGGCTCATCAATGCCTTTAACGGTGACATGCCCTATGATCAGTTTTTAACCAGGCAAATTGCCGGAGATTTATTACCCGCCGCTACTGACGATGATTTTATTGCCACCGCTTTTCAACGCAACACCATGACCAATGACGAAGGTGGCACCGACAATGAAGAGTTCAGAACATCTGCCGTGATGGACAGGGTAAATACCACCTGGCAGGCAACCATGGGTACCACCTTTGCCTGCGTGCAATGCCATAGCCACCCTTACGATCCATTTAAGCACGATGAATATTATAAATTTTTAGCTTTTTACAATAACAGCCGTGATGAAGATACCCATGCAGACTATCCGCTGCTTCGGCATTTTAACGATAGCCTGCAACAGGAAATAACCAAACTTACCAACTGGCTGCAACAAAATACAAGTGCCAAAAAAGCAACAGAAACCAACACGTTTATAAAAACCTGGCAGCCTGCCATCAACAGTCTTGTATGCGATAGTTTTACCAACAGCGAATTAGCAGATACTAAATGGCTTGCGATGCGCAACAATGCAGTTTGTCGGCTTAAAAATATTTTGCTTACCGATAAGACCGAATTAATTTTTAGACACAATACTTTTGCAGCAGGTGGCATTTGGCAAATACGTACCGATCACCCCAAGGGCCCCGTAATTGCCAACATTTCCCTTGGGCAATCTACCAATGGCTGGGCCATTAGCCGGGCAAAGCTTACACCCCAAAACGGAATGCATCACCTGTATTTTACCTACCGTAACAACGGGCTTAAAAAGCCCGATGCCAGTGGCGTTCAATTCGACTGGTTTTATTTTGCAACCGCATTTGCGCAGCCCGATAAACCCGGGTATGCCAATGCGCAGCAAAACTTTTGGCAACTGCTCAATGCAAATGTTCCTACCACGCCCATTATGATGGACAATCCCGCTGACCTCCACCGCAGCACCAACGTATTTGAAAGGGGCAACTGGTTGGTAAAAGGTGCAGCAGTAAACCCCGATGTACCCCATTCGCTGGGAGGCTTGCCTGCCAATGCACCCCGTAACCGACTGGGTATGGCACAATGGTTAACCTCCACCAACAATCCGCTTACTGGCCGAACAATGGTGAACAGAATATGGGAACAACTTTTTGGAACAGGCCTGGTTGAAACGCTGGAAGATATGGGCTCTCAGGGTGCAGCCCCCACGCACCAGGAACTGCTTGACTGGCTGAGTTACCGTTTTATGCACAGGGATAAATGGAGTGTAAAAAAATTAATAAAAACCGTGGTGATGAGTTCTACCTACCGGCAGAATTCAATAATAACACCGGAACAATTGCAGAAAGACCCGGCTAATAAATATTATGCACGGTACACAAGGGTACGGCTATCCGCAGAACAGGTAAGAGACCAGGCTCTTTGTATCAGTGGTGTAATCAGCAATAAAATGTATGGTCCCAGTGTGTTTCCATATCAGCCGTCAGGTATTTGGCTTTCCCCATGGAACGGAGCCGAGTGGGTACAAAGCAGCGGCGAAGATCAGTATCGCCGGGCGCTTTACACTTACTGGAAACGTTCCGCGGCCTACCCATCCATGCTCACATTCGACGGCGTGTCCCGTGAAGTATGTACCGTGCGCCGCATTAGAACCAACACGCCCTTGCAAGCCCTTACTACTTTGAATGACTCAACCTACATCGACCTTGCCCGTAACCTTGCTGTGCGTATGCAAACTGAAGCCGGCAATAACACCGCAGCACAAATAAAAAAAGGCTACCAGTTGGCAACCTATAAAAATATTCCGGCCAATAGTTTGGAGGCATTGCTTCA
>JAYTBG010000435.1:0-6718 GCA_043737055.1 Chitinophagaceae bacterium
TCTCCATCCCTGGCGGAAGAGTAATAAGATAGCAGAAATCAATGTTCCGGCGTGACCAATACCTACCCACCAAACGAAGTTGGTAATATCCCAACCCCAGCCTATGGTTTTATTCAGGTTCCACTGGCCGATACCGTAGGTAACCTCCCTGTAAACACTGTACACACCAAAAAGCAGTAATGCCACACTGATATAAAAACCAATGTACCAAAGCCTGCTAGGCTTCATTTCAATGGGACCAATAATGTCTTCTGTCACCTGGTGATAGTCTTTATTACCGTCTACCAGTGGTTCCCTTTGTTGTGATTCGTATTTCAGTAATGACATATTCTAGAGTATAAAGTCAAAAGTCAAAAGTCAAAAGTTGAATATTATTTTCAGGCTTCTTAATTCTTTCTTTCTAGCGTTTAATTTTTACCTATTAGTTTTTTTGATGAGGCCTAATGCGCAGCCGGAACCGATTGCTTCGGTGCACCAGCTTTCTCTTCTTCGTGCAACTCACCCAAATGCTTTTCTTCCCGATGACCAATTTGCCTGTCAGTATTTCTGATCTTGGCCAGGTAGCTGATGTTGGGCAAAACGTGCAGTTGATCCAGAACGTAAAAATTACGGTTGTCATCTGCCCTTGCTTTGCTTACTTCACTCTGCTTATCGTTTACGTTACCAAAGTTGATGGCATTGGTAGGGCAAGCCTGCATACAAGCTGTCTTTACATTACGAACCAATGATGGATCCTGCTGCTTCTTAGCTTCCAGTTTGCTTTCCTGTAAACGTTGTACACAGAAAGAACATTTCTCTATCACACCACGGCCACGAACGGTCACGTCTGGGTTTAAAACCATCCGGGTAAGATCATCATTCATATGGTTGATCACCTCGTTAGTATCAGAACCAATCAATGACTGCTGATTATCCTTAAAACTATCAGACCCGTTGTAATCAAGCCAGTTAAAGCGACGCACTTTATAAGGACAGTTGTTGGCACAGTATCTTGTACCAATACAACGGTTATAAGTCATTTGATTCAAACCTTCGCTGCTATGGTTGGTAGCGGCTACCGGGCAAACGTTCTCACAAGGAGCATTATCGCAATGCTGGCAAAGCATGGGTTGAAAAACAACGTCCGGGTTAGCAAGGTCGCCGGTAAAATAGCGGTCGATCCGCAGCCAATGCATTTCATGCGCACGCTGCGTTTGAATTTTACCCACCACACTCACATTATTTTCGGCAGTACACGCTACAACGCAGGCACTGCACCCTGTACAGGTATTCAAATCGATACTCATCCCCCATTTAATGCCGGGCTTTACGAAGTCCGGGTATAGGGTGGCATCTTTTACATAGTCAGTCTTTCCTTCTGGAGTGAGCAAGGCCCTTTCATGTCTTGGCTCTGCTAAAACTGCTTTGGGGTCAGCAAGGAAACTAGCAAGGCTGGTTTCATAAATGATAGGCCTGCCTTCAGTAAAACCATGTACTTGAGTTTGGGCTAGTGGATAACTATCGCCGGTTTTTTCTACCGTAGCTACAGCGTTGTAAATAAAAGTAGTGCCATCAGAAGTGATAAATACAGAAGCATTTTTACCTGATCCGGCTGCTGTACGCCCGGTGCGTTCCAGCATGATGTCTTCATCTGTGCTCACACTTTGACGACCATATCCCAAAGCCACAGCGATAGTTGAGTTGTTCAACCCGGGTATGATAAGCGCCGGAAGTTCCAATGATCTGCCGTTGACGGTAATTTTTACGACAGGCTTCTCCGGATGTACTTCATAATCATCTGCCTGGCGCTGGTTATTCATTACATCAAGGTCCAACAGATTTTTAGCCAGCTCAGGGCTTATCATTGCATAGTTGTCCCAGGTAACTCTAGAGATTGGATCGGGCAGTTCCTGCAACCAGGGATTGTTTGCCTGGTTACCGTTGCCAACAGATACCTTTTGATAAAGAACAACTTCCAGGTTCCCCGATTTGGTGCCGGCAATTTTAGCTGCTGCGGCAGCAACTCCGCCCGTATTAAAACCTGCGACAGAAGTACTGCCACCAACTGCACCAGCAATGGCACCTATTACAGATGTGCCGGGTTCAATTACCCCATCCTGCAGAGCCTTGTCCCAATTGGCCTGGCTGCCCATTTTGGTAGCCCAAAAAGTTTTATAGTAAGTTTCATAGTCATTCGTATTGCCTGCCCATTTCAACAAAGACGTTTGAAAGGGCCTTGTTTTAAACAGTGGGTTGATAGTAGGCTGTAACAGGCTTACATAACCAGCTTTTGGTTCTGCATCTCCCCAGCTTTCTAACCAGTGGTGGGAGGGTAATACATATTTGCACTGCTCCGTTGTTTCATCCATTGTTGCGTTAAACGAAACCGAAACAGGAACTTTTGCAAGGGCATCGGTAAACTTTTTGGCATCGTTGTAAGAATACGAAGGGTTACAATCATATACCAGTAATGTGCCTACTGTTCCGGCAGACAAATCAGTTACAAGCTGCGCCATGTCAGAGTCAATTCCTTTGCGGGCATTGCTCGTATTAGCCCAGCTAAGCGAAGTACCGTTGGCTCCTATAGCGTCGTTGATTGCATTTACAATTACCTGCACGTTCACGTCGTTGCTTCCGCAAACCACCAGGGCAGAACCCTTGCTGGCGGATAATACAGCCGCTGTTTTTTCTATCCCTTTTGCCAGTGCAGCATCTGCTATGGTAGGTGCCGTTACAGCCCCACCCAATTTTGCTAATAGTGCCAAAGCCACAGCACCTGTCTGAGAAGGCTTGTGGGTGTAGCGATCGTCGGCATTGCTGCCGGTTAAACTCATCATGCTTTCAAAATGAATATGACGGCTTAAAGTAGGCTTTGTATTGGTTACTTTCCTGTTTTTAGAATACTGCTTGCTAAACTCAACAGGACTCAGCCAGGTTCCGAGGAAATCGGCGCCGAGACTAACAATTATTTTTGCTTTGTCAAACTGATAAGAGGGGATAGCCCTTTTACCATAGGTAATTTCATTGGCCAGTAACATTCCGCTGTGGCTCACTGCATCATATTGCACGTGCCGGCTTCCAGGGAATTTAGCTAAAAATTCACTGATGATTTGTAAGGTACTTGGGGAATTTATTGTTGAAGTAAGCAGCACAACTGGTCTGCCTGCCACGCCCGCCATAGCACTGGCTACTAACTTATCGAATGTATCAAAACTGGGAACTTCTTTGTAGTTGGCACCGGCTTTTTGAAGCGGGTGACGCAACCTTGTGGGATCGTATAGATCTAAAACTGACGCCTGGGCCTGGGCATTTGTACCTCCCTGGGTTAAAGTAGAAAGGTCATTCCCTTCAATTTTAATCGGCCGGCCGTCCCGCTGTTTTACGACAACAGAAATAGCATCACCAGCATTTACGTATGTAGAAGCGTAATAATTGGCAACGCCGGGTATTACATTATCGGGCTTTTGTAAAAAAGGGATAGATTTCTTCACAGGTATTTCGCAGCTTGCCGCAATGGCTGCTGCAGCCGTACTAAACCCGAGATACTTTAAAAAATCTCTCCGCGGAGTAGCCACATCTAATAAGCCTTTACCATCCAATTCTTCCAGCGGAAGTAACTCTTCCTGAAATTCTTTTTGGGAGTCCTTTTTAAATCTTTCCGACTCCGTAAGGTCTCCAAAATTTTGCCAGTACTTTTTATTACTCATATAAGTAGATAATGTGCTAATTAGCTAATGTGCTAATATGCTAATTCCTTTAAATTATTATTTTTTATAAATACTCAAGCTCCTTTATACCTGCGAATGGGCTTTTTTAAATAGACTTGCAAAGACTAATTATCAAATTGGCTAATTAGCACATCAGCAAATTAGTAATGGCATTTCTGACACTCTGTGCCGCCAATGCTTTCTACTGTTACGCTATCCATTTTATTATTCTTAAGATCATTATGGAATTTCTCGTAGATGCTATAGAATTTGTTCCCCTCACCCGTTTCTTTGTTATTAAAATCAACTTTAGATTCTCGGTGACAGTTGATACACCAGCCCATGCTTAGGTCAGAAAACTGGTATACTTCCGGCATTTCCTGGATGTTGCCATGGCAGGTTTGGCACTGTTGCTTGCCTACTTTTACGTGCTGGCTGTGGTTGAAGTAAACATGATCTGGGAGGTTGTGTATCCGTACCCACTCTATTGGTTTAGCACCATCCGGAGCGCCATCGCCATTGTTATCCGGGTTGTAAGCTTTGGCGCTCGCATTCCACCCGGCATATTGGTAAAGTTTTTGAATTTCTGCAGTACCATCTACCTGTGTTCCGTCTTCCTTAAAAATTGGAGCACCAGCATATTCCTTTACAGCCATATGACAGTTCATACAAACATTTACAGATGGAATTCCGGCATGCTTGCTATCCTGTGCGCTGCCATGGCAATACAGGCAACTGATTTGGCTTACTCCTGCATGCACTACGTGAGAGTAATATATAGGTTGCTCCGGCTTGTAATTCTTGCTGCGTCCTAACCCAATAGCACCCTCTATGGTATAATAGCCGCCCATAGCAAATAACAACAGGATACCAGCCATCAGGTAAGTCTTGTTGCGGTAAAAAGGAACGGGTTCACCACGCAACACGCCATCTTTTTCGTCAGTGAGTTTGCGTAGGTTGCTGTTTACTTGTAATAATATGAAGGCTACCAGCGCTAAAACCAGCGTTAGTATACCAAAGAGCAGTGAATTATCTTTTTCGGGAACTGCAGGGCCTCCCACAACAGCCGCTGTCTCGGTGGGCTTGTACTCGTCTACATAGGTCATGATCGCATCTACCTCATCCTTTTTTAGGTTGGCAAATGCAGGCATTACTGTTGGCTTCCACTTTTCGAACAAACTTTTAGAATAGGCATCGCTGGAAATCATTTGAGCAGGATTTGCTACCCATTTGTAGATCCATTCTGCATCGGGAACCCGGCCTGACCAGCCTTGAAGTGCCGGACCAGTATAGTCTTTATCAGGCTTGTGACAATTGGCGCAATATGCTTTAAAGAGTCCTACTCCATCGGCTGCCTGAACGTAATTATTTATTGAAAATGATGCAATTAAAATAAGACTTGCAAAAGCGTTTTTAATGATTTTTCTATATCGAATCATACAGTTATCGGGGCTATTGTGGAAAATTATCCTTACTCGGCTGCAAAAATAAGACAGGAAACTCACAAACTATCAACATTTGTTAATTATTTTTTCCTTTATCCAGACTGGCTTTCAGCGGATTGTGGAAGATTTTGCATACGCATTGTCATGAATCTGTAACCACTATTTTAAGAGCTTCAAAACGTTGTATTTCTCCCTGCTTTTCACAAAGTTTTGCTGCACATTTGCAGTATGTTTAAAAAACTGCAATTGAAATGGAAGGTCACCGGTTTTGACCTTTTGCTGATACTTTTCACTTTTGCTGTTGGTGGCAGCCTTTGTGGTTTTGCGGGCCGCAAGATCATGGGTTTTTTAAATATTGACAAAGGTTTTACCTGGGTAGCGGTTTACATAGTTATTCTAACCATGATATGGCCAGTTTGTGTGTTGCTGGTGAGCATATTCACCGGCCAATATTCGTTTTTTAAAAAATATATCGGCAAAATCATGAGTCGGATCGGGGGAAAGAAAATCCATGCTGAAATGGAGGCCACTCCAGACCCAACCTTTAAACAACCAGTCTATGTCGCACCAGTAGGCAGCAAAAGACAGTCAGTGTGCAATATTGCCATTTTTGCTAGTGGTGCAGGTAGTAATGCATCCCGCCTCATTGAGCATTTTAAAAACAGGACGAAGGCTAGGGTGGCATTGATAATATGCAACAAGCCGGACGCCGGCGTTATTAGTATAGCTAAGAAAGCTGGCATTGAGGTGCTTTTGATAGAAAGAGACCGCTTTTTAAACGGTGATGGGTACGTGGAGCTTCTGCAACAACATCAAATAAATCTGCTGGTATTGGCTGGTTTTTTATGGAAGATTCCTGCAACCATCCTGCATTATTTCCCCGGCGCTATAGTAAATATTCATCCTGCCCTGTTGCCCAAATATGGTGGCAAGGGAATGTATGGGGCAAAGGTTCATGCTGCTGTACTAGCCAACAATGAAATGGAAAGTGGCATCAGCATTCACTTTGTGGATGAGATCTATGATCATGGCGCCACTATTTTCCAGGCATCTTGCCCTGTTAATGATAACGAGACGCCAGAAAGTCTGGCGGCTAAGATTCATTTATTAGAACATGAGCATTACTCCAGGGTGGTAGAGGAACTTATAAATGCGAAATACTCGTTAAATCAGCAGGCCGTTATCAGCGCCTGAAAATTACTACCTAATATTACCCGCTCACTAAACCAAGCCGTTTGAATAGTCTTTTACTCCTTTTCACCTTTTTTTGCAGCAGTACCATTGTTTGTGCCCAGTTCACGATCAGCGGTACTGTACTGGATAAAAGCAAAATAAACCGTGTAGAAAACGTGCAGGTTTTAAGTACTGGCGGTATGTTTACCAGCACTGACAGCATGGGACGATACAGCATACAAGTAAAAGCTGGAGATTCGATCTTTTTCGTTTATAAAAACAAGCCAACTCAACCTTTTGGAGTAAATACGATTGCCAATCCGGCACAATTTGACATTTCGCTTCACTTAAATATTGAAAGTAAATACAGCGTTTTAAAAGAAGTCATTGTGTATAGCAAGACACACCAGGAAG
>JAYTBG010000436.1:0-6715 GCA_043737055.1 Chitinophagaceae bacterium
TCTCTTCACCCCGAAATTCTTCGGGGCAAGGGCGACAGGGGCCTAATACACTGTCTTCCTTTTCCCACTTTCAAAGTCCTTGAATATAAAAGCACCTAGTTTATCAAGCGAAGCGAAAAACGCCTTGCCATTATTGGTTTCCGTAAACTCCTGCACAAAGCGCTGAAGGTAGGGGTCGCTTGCAATCATGAATGTGGTGATGGGAATTTTTACTTTTTTGCATTGAGTGGCAAGACTCATACAACGATTTAGAATTTTTCTATCTACCCCAAAACTATTTTTATAATATTTTTTACCTTGTTTCAGGCAGGTAGGCTTCCCATCTGTGATCATAAAAATCTGTTTGTTTGGATTGCGGCGCCTCCGCAAAATATCCATAGCAAGTTCTAACCCGGCAACGGTGTTTGTATGGTAGGGCCCCACCTGCAAGTATGGTAAATCTTTTACTTCTATCGTCCAGGCGTCATTGCCAAATACTACAATATCCAATGTGTCTTTGGGGTACTTGGTTTGAATCAATTCGCTCAGCGCCATCGCCACTTTTTTTGCAGGGGTTATGCGGTCTTCGCCGTACAAGATCATGGAATGAGAAATATCAATCATCAGCACAGTAGATGTTTGCGATTTAAAATCGGTTTCTCTTATCTCGAGGTCATCTTCCTGCATCCTGAAACTATCTATGCCATGATTGATCTGCGCATTGCGAATGCTATTGGTGAAATCTATTTGTTCCATCGTATCACCAAATTGAAAAGGCCTTGTTTCAGGATTGATCTCATCGCCACCACCCGGTTTAAAAGTCTGGTGATTGCCTTGTTTGGTTTTTTTCAGCTTTCCGAAAATCTCTTCCAAACTTTTTTTGCGGATACCCTGCTCTGTCTTTGGACTAATCTTTATGCTGCCATTGCCAGGGTCCTCATCTATGTAACCTTTTTGTTTAAGGTCTTCCAGAAAATCGCCCATGCCATATTTGTCATCTGTAAGCTTGTACTCTTTATCAAGCTCGTTCATCCACTGCATGGCCTCGCTAAAATCTCCGCTGGTGTGGGTGAGTATCTGCAGGAAAAGATCCAGTAATTGCTCAAATTTAGATTTGGCATTTTGCGAAGGATCATATTTGGAAAAATTAAAACCGATCATTGGATATATGATGTATGATTTATGATTTAAGATGTCTGATCTATGATTTATGATTTTTTGAATGCTGCGGTTTCTCGTGAAGCATGCTGGTTGTCGGATGATAGTGGTCAGATGTCAGATGTTAGATGTCCTATGCTTAATGAAGAGTTCCAGAATCGTACCTGCCTTACTATAAACTATGGGACCATTGGGCATTGACCCTTCACCTTTGACCTTTCCCTTTTCCCCTTTCACCATAGTCCACAAACTACGTAACAAATTTCCCGCCCGTTTGGTTTTGCTGTTAAATAAAAAAGGCCTGCTTTGTGAGCAGGTCCTTTTACTTAATATGTTCAAATAAAGTTTAGCGTTGGCTGTCGGCTGGTACAGTCGGCTGAGTCTTAATGGTGCCAGGTCCTTCTGGATTGGGGAGGCCAGGGGTTTTAAACTGCTGTTCCAGCCCCAGCAATGCTTGTAAAAGATTACCATTTCTTTCCTCTTCCGGGCTGAGTGCATACCGTTTATTCTCAGACAGGCTTTCGTAATACGCCGCCTGCTGCTCCATATCCTTCTTCAAGATCTTTCCGACTTTATCGGCCAGTGCAAGATCCCCGGACTTGTAAGCAGCATACACAAACTGCAAAGAAACCTGGTTGTGCATCTGGCCACGACTTACCATGCCATAACCAAAGTTTTCCTGCAACATCATGGTATCCGCTTTATGCAATAACTGGCTCGCCTCTTTCAATCGTCCTGCATCAACAAAGCTGCTGGCCGCTTGGGCATAAGCTCCTCGTATAGAAATCAAATGCCGACGGTTTTCTTCATCATAGTACACACCCGGTTTGTTGGCATTGCCAAAGGCAAACTTATTCATCAGTTTATCTTTCATCCAGTCCAAGTTTACCTGGCTGTTCATCACTGGCACTAGCCGATAAGTAAGGCCATCCTGGCGTAGGTAATTTTGAAAGCCCAGTTCGCCATAGGGCGAAGTAAAATAAATGGGCCGTTTCCATTTGTTGGCAGCAATGATATTTAAAATGGCAGCGTCATTTTTATACAGCACAGCTTTCGGTATTTCAAATTGAACTGAACTCACTACGCTGTCATTGGCATTAACGGTTCCGTTCTGTCTTACAAGGTTTAGGTCTACCGGTATGCTTACTTTTTTACTTGGAAAAACATTCAACGTGCCGCCGTCCCTGCTTGATTCTGTTTTGCTGGGATCGTCGCTGCCCGCCCAATCTTTCATCATGGTGTACAAATCCATAAACTGGTTCGGATCTACGCCCGGCTTAGGAGCATTGTACACTACATCCCGGTTAGAACCTTCAATTTGGGCTGCCGTCCAGATAGGATCTATGGGTTCGCTGTCGTTTAGTTTATACCGCAGTTGGTTGATGTACCAATCGGTTCCCAACAAGCTGCTGTTAATTACACGGATATCTTTTCTCACTCCTTGTACTTCCTGGGCATACCAAAGTGGGTAAGTGTCGTTGTCGCCAAAAGAAATTACGATGGCATTAGGCGCACAACTTTCCAGGTAATTTTTAGCAAGATCGGGTGCAAGCGTTTTGCTACTACGGTCATGATCATCCCAGCCCTGGCTCGCCATGATTACCGGAACCAGTAAGAGGCAAACGGCACCGGCTACAAAACCGGAGGTCCGCAGATTTTTTACTACAGGCAACAACAGGTCCCGTACGTACAAAACCCCAATGCCTATCCAAAAGGCGAATGCATAGAAAGAACCTACAAATGCATAGTCTCTTTCTCTCGGCTGGTTGCCCGCCTGGTTAAGGTAAAATACAATAGCAAGGCCAGTAAAGAAAAATAACAGTCCTACTACCAATGCATCTCTGCCGTCTTTTTTAATATGATACAAGAGGCCTAGTAAACCCAAAATAAAGGGAAGGGCAAAATAGCTGTTGTTGGCTTTGTTGTTTTTCAAACTATCCGGCAATCGATTCTGATCACCAAGGCGCAGGTTGTCGTAAAAGCCGATGCCGGTTTTCCAATTACCGTCTCTCACATTATCCATATTCACTCCCTGAACGTCATTTTGTTTACCGGCAAAATTCCACATAAAATATCTCCAGTACATCCAGTTGAGCTGGTAGCTTAGGGCAAACCCAATGTTCTCGCCCATTGTTGGCTTGCGCTCCCATGCGCCCTCTTTGTCTTTGCTGATACCTGCCCAGTTCGCATAATAATCAGCATGACCCTGATCGTTACTCTGGTCCCACATGCGGGGAAAAAGATGTTTGTCCTGCGGGGCATAAACGTAAGACACTTTGCGTCCGTTCTTCTCGTATTTGCCGTTAGATTTTATGTAGGTGTCCGTTACCTCGCTGTCCACGATCTCGGCAGTAAAATCCTGGCCATATAGTATCGGCCAGTCACCATATTGTTCCCGGCTCACATAACCCACCAAACTCACCGGGTTGTCTACGTTAAACATATCTACACTGGTGTCGGCACTGCTTCTTATCAAGGTAGTGAAGTAAGTAGAATAACCTAAAAGCATGAATGAAAAACACCACAGCCCAAGCTTCAGAAAGTTCCAGTTGTTTTTGGCGGCCACTTTAAGACCAAAATAAATTAATACAGCGAGCACCAAAAAGAAAAAAGCGAAGCCGCTAAAAAAAGGAAGACCAAAGCTGTTTACAAAAAATATGTCCATATTTCCTGCGCCCTTTATGCTCCATTGTATCACTGCTTTTTGCACCAGGCCGGTAATGATACAGCCAATTAAAAATGCAAAAAAGGTTCCCCAGTTGGTTACCTTATACCTGCGGTAATAATAGATAATCACCATAGCCGGAATGGTAAGGATGTTTAACAAATGGACACCGATAGAAAGGCCCATCATAAAAAATATAAGAATGATCCACCGGTCTGCACGTGTAAAATGGCCAAGAATACCTTGTTCCTGTTCTTCTGCTGCAGCTTGGTCCCACTTAAGCATTGCCCAAAAAACTACTGCGGTAAAGAACGACGATAAGGCATATACTTCCGCTTCTACAGCGCTGTACCAAAAAGAATCTGAGAAAGTGTAAGCAAGGGCGCCTACCACACCTGCAGCCATGATGCCTACAATTTTATCAGAGCTTAGTTCACCACCGTTTTTCAATACAATTTTGCGGGCAAAATGGGTGATGCTCCAAAACAAGAATAAGATGGTGAAGCCACTAGCCAAAGCACTCATGAGATTTATACCAGTTGCAGCATTTATGGGGTCGAAGGGTGCCATGAACAGGCGGCCTAGCAAAACAAACAACGGAGCTCCCGGCGGATGCGGTATCTGCAACTTGTATGCACTGGAGGCAAACTCCCCGGTATCCCAGAAACTTCCGGTAGCCTCCATGGTTAAAATGTAAACCGCACAGGCTATTAAACAAATGGCCCATCCGGTAATGTTGTTAATGCGTTTAAAGTTCATGAGTCGTTGGTTATAAGTGGGCAAATATAATGATGTTTGCTTTTGGGGAACGATGGAGCCTGCTTTTTTAGCCTTTTTTGTAACCGCTTATCATACTCTTGCCCCGGGCGTTGTTAAGCGCTGTGTTGCATACGGGCGAACTATATCTTTGCGCCACATGAAAAAGGCTTTTATACAATTGCACCTGGCGGTTTTCCTGGCAGGCTTCACTGCTATCCTGGGTAAATTGATTTCGTTGAATGAGGGTCTGTTGGTTTGGTACCGTATGCTGCTCACCATTGTTGTGCTCGCAGCCTGGATGTATTACAAAAAGCAACTACAAATTATTCCTAAGAAAGATATGTTTAAAATTGCCGGGGTAGGGCTGATACTGGCGCTGCACTGGGTAACTTTTTATGGGAGTGTAAAGTATGCGAATGTTTCAGTGGCCCTCGTGTGTTTTTCTGCCACAGGTTTTTTTACTGCCTTGCTGGAACCCTTGCTGCTCCGGAAGAAATTGGTGCCAACGGAACTAGCCCTTGGCCTGATGGCCATCTCCGGCATTTACATCATCTTTGATTTTCACCCCCAATACAAAACGGGTATTCTATTTGGACTGGTTTCAGCCATAGGCAGTGCCATGTTTCCCATTATGAACAAGCAATTACTCCTGCGGTTTACTCCACGCACACTTACTTTGTATGAAATATCCGGCGGCCTATTACTGCTGAGTTTCATTTTGCCGGTATACCTGTATTTTTTCCCAGCTACTCATTATGCGCCCAGCCTGGCAGATATTGGCTGGCTGTTGATACTGTCAGTAGTATGCACTATTTATTGTTTTGATTTGCAACTGCAGGCTCTTACCAAAATATCGGCGTTTACCGCCAATCTCACTTATAATCTGGAGCCGGTGTATGGGATCCTGCTAGCCTTTATTTTCTTTGGCGAAAACAAACTCCTCCATCCGGGCTTCTATTGGGGTCTGGTACTCATCCTTGCCGCTATCTGCCTGCAGATGATTAGTGTTTATAGGAAATTAAAAAGGGAGAAAGAGGTAGAGGGCAGAGGGTAGAAGGTAGTTGGCAGGGACAGTTGGCAGATGGCAAAATGCCGACAGCTTATTGAGGCATCATGTAGCAAGTAAAAATTAAAAAGTCAAAAATGGATAGTGCTGATCGCAATATCCATTTTTGACCTCAATGGCCATTTCCGAACTGGCACCGCTGAGGCTACAAAGATTTCACTTTTTACCCTGCTCACCGGCAGGCAGGCTTTCACCTTTCACTTCGTCCTTCTTCTGCCAGCTGCCAACTTATTTAAGCCCTTTCAACAACTCCTCATTCATTTTAATATAGTCATCGTTCTTCGCTTCCTTAGAAAGCTCGAGAGATTTTGTAGCGCTTGCTTTAGCGGCAGCTTTATTGCCTGCATCTTTTTCAGCCCTTGCTTTCAATAACCATATCCAAAATGCCTTTGGATTTTCTGCAACAGCTTTGCTGGCATACTCAATTGTCTTTGGCATATTCTTTTCATAATCGTAGTAGTATTGTGCCGCCTGGAACCATGGCTTTTTTTCGGTGAGCAAAGCTGCTTCCAACTGTGTACGAATGCGATCTTTAATTACAGCCTTGATGGGAATTGCTACTGCTGTTTTTTCCCACATAATGTGCAGCTCGCAAGACTCGGGTTTCACATCGGCAAACTGCATCGTAAAGCTTTCCAGTTTGTTGTTTATTTTTTGCTTTACAACTTTAAATCTCAACACATCATCAGATTCTTTGTAGCCAACAATGCCTGAATTTTTATAACCCTTGTTGATGATGATATCCCAACTTTCAACACCAGGAATCGTATATAATGCATAAGAACCGGTGTCTATTTTTTTGCCGTCAATCTCAACCACATCAGTGAATCGGATTACAGTAGCGCTGTTGGCACCCGTGCGCCATAACTTATTCATCGGCACAAGGTCGCCAAAAACCTTTCTACCCTTTGCTGATGGGCGACTGTATTTTACCTCGATAGTGCCCAGGGCAAAATCCTGTGTAATGGTTTGGAGAGGAGATGGGGCAGGCATTTTTATTTGCGCAGTGAGTGTGGCTGCCAATAAAAAAGCCGAAAATGCCAGTGCGATTTTTTTCATGTTTGTTTATTTTGTTTGTTTAAATTGAT
>JAYTBG010000437.1:0-2708 GCA_043737055.1 Chitinophagaceae bacterium
ATTGTTGTACTGAGGGGATTGTTGAACATCTTCTCATCTATGTGCACCGTAGAAAAAAATACAAAAAAGAAAATAAACGAAGTAAACACATACATCCGCACCGGATTCAGATAATTACTTCGTCGCCCCCGTTGGTATTCGGAAGAGAGAAAACCAGGTTTGGTAATCAGCAAGCCAAGGGTACTAAAGAATTTGCCGTCAAAATGAGTGATGTCATTGAAGAAATGTGTGATGAGGTGCCACACCGATTCGTAGGGCTCCAGGTTTTCCTGGCCACAAATGTGGCAATACTTCCCATAGGTCTGTGCATTACAGTTGAGACAATTCTTTTGCTTGCGTTCGTTTAAGTGACTCAAGGAAGTTAATTTTGTTAAAAATAATAAAGTTTCTTCAGCCCTTAACTTTCTACCCACTGCTACGGCAGTAACTTCGTAACAACGTAATTTTTCCAGATGAAAAAAATCCTCTTCCTCTTCGGTTTCAGCTGCATGCTTTATAACTACACACAGGCTCAGTATTATTATAAAGATATATTGAGCAATAAACAATTGTTGGCAGACATGGCTTCTTACAAACTAAATAAAGTAAAAGCCATCAACATAAAAAGTTTTGAAGATGATGGCAGCAGCAGCGAGGGTTTCTTTTGCCAGAAAAAGTTTTCTAAAGATTACAGCAAGGCAACTCTTTTTACACGTTCCCAAATATCGGGTGCATCATTACTGAGTTCTATTTTTAACGACAATGGTAAGCTCCTGCAAACCTACGACAGCTCTGATATCTCTGTAACGGTAAACCAATACAGTTACGACTTTATGGATCGCATTCATTCGATCGTTTCTACCATCCGGTCGCAAGACGATGATTTTACCAACACCATCCGGGAAGAACACATCTGGCATTACAACGAAACCGGCCAGGCCGAAAAAATGATTCGCATAAAAAACAACACTGACAGCACCACAATTTTATTTGCACTTGACGAGAATGATAACGTAGGCATAGAAAAGGATACCCGGAGCGGAACCAAATATTACTATTACTACGATGGCAAAAGAAGGATCACTGATGTAGTACAAGAGAATGATTTTAAAACACGCATGCTCCCCGACTATTTGTTTGAATATAATAACAGCAGCGGGCTCTTATCTCAAATGACGAGCACCGAGGAAGGTGGCAACTATTATTACATCTGGAAGTACACTTACGACAATGGATTGCGGGTAAAGGAGAAATGTTTTAACAAAGAAAAGAGGTTAATGGGGAGTATTGAATATGAGTACAAGTAGGTATACGGCCCCTTGCACATCCCACAGGCGGTCCCAGAAAAAATTAACCGTTTTACTTCAAAAAAAAGACTTTCTAACCATTGGTTAAAAGTCTTTTTTGCTTATAGATACTACCTTCATTTAGCCAGAATAGCCACCACCCTATGTCTTCGTTTTTCCAAATGTATTTTCGCCCAAAAAGCTCTTTTTGGGCCGGTATGCAGTGCTGTATTGCCTTTGCTTAGTTTTCAACAATGTCTTAATAAATCCTTCACATTAATTTAATATTGATTAGTAATGTTGTACAGTATTGATGGTGACAACGATTCTTTAATCCAATTGTTGCATTAAAAGGGAATCCGGTGAAAATCCGTAACTATCCCCGTAGCTGTAAAACCTCCTAACCCACCTTGCCCCGAAATAATTCGGGGTAAAAGAGACTTAGGAACACTAATTCTACAAGCCACTGTATTAAAACGGGAAGGCAATTAGATTGGGGTTGAGTCAGAAGACCTGCCATGAACACAAAAGTTGAAATGCTTTCGGGAGAAAGGCTGACACTGAAACGCCGGGAAAAACCTTCCCTTGTAACCAGCTCCACGCTTCTCATGAACACCCCTTGCAGCCCTGCTATTTTGCAGGAAACAAAACACAGAATAATGGCTAACAACGACGAAATTTTATTAAGAGAAAACAAAGACAGATTTGTAATACTCCCCATTAAGTACCCTGCAATTTGGGAACAGTATAAAAAACATGAAGCTAGCTTTTGGACAGCCGAAGAAATAGATCTTGGCAGCGACATGAAAGATTGGAATGCTTTGAATGATGGCGAGCGTCATTTTATCTCGCACGTGCTGGCGTTTTTTGCAGCCAGCGATGGCATTGTAAATGAAAATCTTGCGGTGAACTTCATGAGCGAAGTGCAGCTTCCGGAAGCAAGGTGCTTCTATGGTTTTCAAATAATGATGGAAAACATACATAGCGAAACCTATGCATTGCTTATAGACACCTACATAAAAGACCCTGTAGAAAAAGATCGGTTGTTTCATGCAATAGATACAGTTCCGGCTGTAAAGAAAAAAGCAGAATGGGCGCTTCGCTGGATTGAAAACGGATCATTTGCAGAACGCCTCGTAGCTTTTGCAGCAGTGGAAGGTATTTTCTTCAGCGGCAGTTTCTGTTCTATTTTTTGGCTGAAAAAAAGAGGGCTGATGCCAGGACTTACTTTTAGCAATGAACTCATCAGTCGTGATGAAGGTCTGCATTGCGAGTTTGCCTGCCTGCTATACAGTATGCTAAGTACAAAACTAAGCCAGGAAGAAGTGTATGGTATTATTACCGACGCTGTAGAAATTGAAAAAGAATTTATAGGCGAAGCGCTACCCGTAAAACTTATCGGTATGAATGCTGACCTCATGAAACAATACATTGAATTCGTCG
>JAYTBG010000438.1:0-2698 GCA_043737055.1 Chitinophagaceae bacterium
ATGGTTTTAAGGAAAAACTTGAAAAGATTTTACCAAGCCTATACGATCATCGATGCAGCGAATTGGTGCCCGGTGGTTTTCTTTCACGTGTTGAAGAAGGTACATGGATGGGGCATATTATTGAACATGTTGCATTGGAATTACAAACACTTGCAGGCATGGATATGGGGTTTGGGCGGACAAGAACAACAGGAAAAGAAGGGGAATATTATGTGGTATTTGATTATATGGAAGAAGAGGCTGGAGTGTATGCAGCAAAAGGGGCATACAATTTAGTTAAGAGTTTAATAGACAACAGTGAGTATGATCTTGAAGCAGATATACTAAAATTAAGAGAAATAAGGGAACAAACAAGGTTAGGCCCATCTACAGCAAGTATTGTAGAAGAAGCAGAAAAAAGAGGGATTCCTTATATAAGATTAAACAAGCAAAGCCTTATTCAGCTTGGGTATGGAATTCATCAAAAAAGATTTCGTGCAACAATTGCAGGCTCTACTTCATGCATAGCGGTTGATATTGCCGGCGATAAAGAAGAAACAAAAAATTTATTGGGTGCTGCTGAGATTCCTGTGCCAAAAGGCAAAATAATTTACAGCAATGAAACCGCACAAGACGCTGTTAATGCTGTAGGATTTCCTTTTGTTTTAAAACCAATCAATGGAAATCACGGTAGAGGGATAACAACAAATATTACGAATATAGAACAGGCCGAAAAAGCTTTGGTATCTGCACGACAACACGGCCGCAATGTAATTTGTGAAAAATATATTACAGGTTTTGATTTTAGAGTTTTGGTTATTAATTACAAATTTATTTGTGCAGCTTTTAGAACACCCGCTTCAATAACCGGAGATGGCAAACATTCTATACAATGGTTGGTGGATGAAACCAATAAAGATCCCAGACGGGGATACGGGCATGAAAAAGTTTTGACACAAATTAAGGTTGACAGCTTCACACAAAAAATGCTGGATGATAAAGCTTATACTTTAGAAACTATTCCTGCAAAAGGTGAATTAGTATTATTAAAGCCAACAGCAAATCTTTCAACAGGTGGAACGTCCACAGATGTTACAGATGAAGTTCACCCGGTAAATATTTTCCTGGCAGAACGCATTGCAAAGATCATTGGATTGGATATTTGCGGAATTGATATAATGGCAACGGACTTAAAAACATCGTTATTTGAAAATGGTGGTGCAGTGTTGGAAGTTAATGCAGCACCGGGTTTTAGAATGCATGTAGAACCGGCAGAAGGTATCGCAAGAAATGTTGCTGAACCATTAGTTGATATGTTGTATCCAAATCGTGCTAATGGAAGAATCCCCATCATTGCTGTTACGGGAACCAATGGTAAAACAACAACCAGCCGCCTTGTTGCACATATCTGCAAAACGGCAGGATACAAAGTAGGCTTTACAACTTCCGATGGAGTGTATATTCAAAACCAAATGATGATGAAAGGTGATTGCACCGGCCCAAGGAGTGCAGAATTTGTTTTGAAAGACCCCACTATTGATATGGCCGTTTTAGAATCTGCCAGGGGTGGAATTTTAAAAAATGGATTGGCATTTTCACATTGTGATATTGCGATCGTTACAAATGTAACTGCAGACCATATAGGGTTAGGTGGCATTCACAATCTTGATCAAATGGCACAGGTAAAAGCGGTAGTGCCGGAAACCGTTTTTAAGCATGGCTATACAATTTTAAATGCTGATGATGACCGTGTGTATGCAATGAAGAAAAATTTAAAATGCAATATTGCATTATTCAGCATGGATGAAAATAGCAAACGGATAAAAAGACATTGCGGTGTTGGTGGCATAGCGGCAGTTTATGAAAATGGATATGTAACTATTATGAAAGGCACCTGGAAGGTAAGAATAGAAAAGGTGATAGATATCCCAATAACATTCGGTGGTAAGGCAACGCATAATATTATGAACACGTTACCTGCAATACTTGCCGGTTATCTCTTTAAAAATATTAAAGTAGAAGACATCCGAACTGCCTTGCAAAATTTTGTTCCTTCCTCCTCTCAAACACCAGGAAGATTGAATCTTTTTCAATTTAAGAATTTTAAATTTCTTGTTGACTTTGCACATAACCCTGCAGGGTTAAATTTATTATGCGACTTTGTAAATCAACTTGACAGTACTTATAAAGTTGGAATTATAAGCGGCACAGGAGATAGAAGAGATGATGATATCAGGGAGATAGGGAGAATTTCTGCAAAAAATTTTGATGAAATAATAATCAGGCAAGATAAAAATCTTAGAGGGCGTACTGCTGATGAGATAGTAAACCTTTTAGTAGAAGGTATTAATGAAAGCAAACCAACTGATTTACCCATTACAATTTTACACAAAGAAGAAGAAGCCATTTTGTATGCATATAAAACTGTAAAACCAGGAGCTATTATAACCATCATGTGTGATGTAATACCAGTTGCACTTGATTTTATTAAGAAACTTAAGGAAGATGAGGATAGCAATGTGAATAATGCCTAAGCATAAATTACTATAAGCTACATCAAAAATCGTTTTGCAAACTTCTTCTATAACCTTACTTTTGCAAATTATTTTGTCCCATAGTATAAAGGTAGTACGACAGATTTTGATTCTGTTTGTCGAGGTTCGAATCCTCGTGGGACAACTTATAAAAGTCTTTAAATCATTGATATTCAATAGTTTAA
>JAYTBG010000439.1:0-2698 GCA_043737055.1 Chitinophagaceae bacterium
AATGCCCCTGCCGGACTAAAGATTGATATAATCACAGACAATTATCTCGTTGCTGGCAAAGAATCGCTGGCCTCTGTTCGAACCGAATACATTACCAAAGCAGGCATACAAAGTTTTGAATGCCCGAATTGGATGAACGGACATTTTGTGAAATATGTGTTTCCCAAAGGCATTAAAATAATTGATTTAAAATACCGGGAGACCGGCTATGCCACGGATTTTAGAGGAATCTTTAAGAGTGATGATAATTTCTTAAATAGCTTTTGGAAAAAATCGCAACGGACATTGTACCTCAATATGAGAGATAATTATTTTGATTGTCCTGACCGGGAAAGGGCTCAGTGGTGGGGCGATGTGGTGATAGAAATAGGGCAATCTTTTTATGCGTTGGATACCTTCGCAAACCAACTATCACGCAAGGCCATTCATGAATTGATAGATTGGCAAAAACCGGATAGTACTTTATCATCTCCCATACCTGCTGGTAACTGGGGAAATGAGTTACCCGTGCAGATGTTGGCAGCTATTCATGGCATCAACAATTATTTTCAATACACAGGTGATACTACCTTAATTAAGAATAGTTACCCTGCAATAAAGAAATACTTATCCCTTTTTAAATTAGGAGAAGACGGTTTGGTAGTTCACCGCACGGGTGGGTGGGACTGGGCAGACTGGGGCAACAATATAGATGTGCCGTTGCTGGATAATGCCTGGTATATACTGGCAATGCAATCAGCTTCTGTAATGGCTACCATTGCAGGGGATGATCTTGCAGCAAAGGAAATGCAGGAGAAATGCAGCATTATCAAAACAAGTTTCAATCAAAAATTCTGGATGGGTACGTATTACCGCTCCCCGGGTTATACCGCCAAAACAGATGAGCGGGGCAATGCACTAGCAGTGTTAGCAGGCATTGCTGAAAGCGAAAAATTTGCAGCCGTAAAAAGATTACTGGATACCAGTTTTAACGCAAGTCCATACATGGAGAAATATGTGCTGGAAAGTTTGTTAAAAATGAAAGAGACAGAAGCTGCCCTACAGCGGATGAAATACCGCTACAGCAAAATGGTGAATGACAGCACTACAACTCTTTGGGAGTTGTTTGATAAAGAAGAAGAAAGCTCTAACAACCATGCATGGACGGGAGGCCCGCTTACCTTATTGTGCCAGTATGTTGCCGGGGTAGCTCCAGACAAACCGGGATATGAACAATATCACATTTTGCCTCAAATGGGTACACTTAGGGAGTTATCATTTGCTCATCAAACAATTAAAGGCGGGCTGAAAGTAGATATTCATAACAGCAGCAATCAGTTTATAATAAAGCTGAATACCCTAGACAATGCGACTGCTATTGTAGGGGTGCCGTGCAAGTCAGTAAATGATTTTAAGACCGTTAAGGTCAACAAAAAAATAGTGTGGTCTAATGGAGCATTTCTTCCAGTAAATGATGCGGTTCAATATCTTGGCTTCAAAGACGGGCACTTACAATTTACATTATTGGGATGTAAGAAATATTTGATTAAAGCAAAAAAATAGGAAAGCAGTATTGAAAGCACCTTATCATTTTATAAAAGCTATATGACAACAAAACCCTTCTTATTAATAGTTGTATGCTGTTTTTTGATGTACACTACCTATGGCCAGGTGAAGTTTGATACCCTGCTGTATGGGGCAGCGTATTACCCCGAAAACATGCCTTACGAAAGAGTAGATGAGGACATTAAACTGATGAAAAAAGCAGGTGTTAATGTAGTGCGGATGGGAGAATCAAGCTGGTCACTTTTTGAAAAAAAAGATGGCGTATTTGATTTTAAATGGTTAGACAGGGTGGTAGATAAATTGTATACCAACAAGATAAAAGTAATTATTGGTACCCCCACATACACCATACCTGCATGGATGGCAAAAAAGAAACCAGCTATCATTGCCACTAAATTAAATGGGGAAAAATGGTATTACGGCGTGAGGCAAAATATGGACTTAAGCAATAAAGATTATTTATTTTATGCAGAACGGATTGTACGAAAAGTGTCGGAGCATTATGCCAAACACCCCGGCGTTATTGGCTTTCAGTTAGATAACGAAACCACAGCCAACCAGGCAAATACCACTTCTTTCTTTAATGGCTTTGTACAATACTTAAAACAAAAATATCAAACCACCGATTCGCTCAACAATGCCTGGGGCTTAAACTACTGGAGCCAGCGAATAGATAACTGGAACGATTTTCCTACAAGGGATGGCACCACCAACCCTGGTTATAAATTAGAATGGGACAGGTACAATCAAAAAGTAACGTCCGATTTTTTAATATGGCAGGCCAGCATTGTAAAGCAATACAAACGAAGTAATCAATTTTCTACCCACTGTTTTAATATGATTTGGTGGTTCCCAAACAGCAGCCAAAATCAACCAGCCATTGCAGAACATCTGGAAGTAGCGGGGCTAAATGTTTACCACGATACGCAGGATAAAATGGAAGGCGTAGGTATTGCTATTGGTGGCGATTTTGCCCGTTCATTTAAAAGGAACAACTACCTGGTATTAGAAACCAATGCACAAACAACAGGGTACGGGAGTGCAACAGGTCAGGCCCCGCCATTTGATGGGCAATTAAGACTAAATGCTTTTCATCACTATGCAAGCGGTGCCAACATGGTAGAGTACTGGCACTGGCATTCCAATCATGCCG
>JAYTBG010000440.1:0-2696 GCA_043737055.1 Chitinophagaceae bacterium
AAAATCAAGCCTGTTAGTGAACTGAGTAGGATTGACAAATATGCTGCAAACTGTTTTTTCACATGCGGCTTTAGAACTTTCAACCAGGGCTAAATGCCCCTGATGCAATGCACCCATAGTAGGCACAAACCCAACAGTGTGCCCGCCAGCACGACAAGACTGGAGCAAATTCTGCAAGTCTGCAATTTTTTTTATGAGAATCATTTGAGAAAGGTTAGCCGCTGTAGTTGCTTGTGTGAACGAGTTTTAGTTAAATTTCTGTACTTTTGCACTCCATTTTCAAATTTTTTGAAGGATTTAGCACCAACATAGCAAATATGTCAACAAAGAAAAGAATTTTATTTATTGCAAATGAAATGTCTCCTTATCTGGAACTTACAGAGTTTGCAGAAATTGTAAATAAACTGGCAGTGCTTTCTAACGATAGCAACATGGAAGTGAGGTGTATTATGCCAAAATTTGGTGTAATTAATGAGCGCAGGCACCGACTGCATGAGGTAGTAAGACTTTCGGGTATCAACGTTACCATAGACAACGATGATTATCCCTTGATCATCAAAGTCGCATCCTTACCCAATGCAAGGTTGCAGGTTTACTTTCTAGACAATGAAGATTTTTTTAAGCGCAAATCTATTTTTGCTGATGATAAAGAGCTTTGGCACGACGACAACGGTTTGAGAACTGTACTCTTTTGTAAAGGTGCTTTGGAAACGGTAAAAAAGTTTGGCTGGCCTCCGGATATTATTCATTGCAGCGGATGGATGACTGGCCTTATACCCATGTACATTAAGACAGCTTATAAAAAAGAACCGGTATTTAGCCACAGTAAAATCGTGTACACCATCGGTGAAAATACTTTTAAAGATAAATTAGGAGCAGACTTTTTGAAGCTCATTGCCATTAACGACCACGTTACTAAAAAAGACCAGGAAGTATACATTGATAGTGATAATATAGCCATGTTTCGTGGCGGAGCTACTTATGCAGATGCAGTAACTTTCGGTTCTGCAGACGTGGATAAAAACCTCGTAGACGAGTTCAGCAAAATCAAAGGAAAAAAAATATTGAAGTTCAATCCTGAAAGTGATTTAACAGACTATTTACAATTATACGCCGACCTTGCCAAGTAGATAATTCCCAACTTTTTTCCATAAAATTTTCATTGTGTTTAAACGATTTTTACCCGTCACTCTACTGAGCTATGTATGCATTGTGATAGGAAACTGGGGCTGTACAAAACTTGACACCACTACACTTGGCAGCGATTTGATTCCGGCTATAGATAATGTAAATACTTTCGGTGATACTCTTGACATTATTACTACACAAGGTATTTTTAATGATACATTCAGGATAGGCAGGGCCGAAAATCATGCGCTGGGTCTTATAAGCAACGATCCACTTTTCGGAAGCACC
Source organism: Chitinophagaceae bacterium (assembly GCA_043737055.1). Classification (GTDB taxonomy): domain Bacteria; phylum Bacteroidota; class Bacteroidia; order Chitinophagales; family Chitinophagaceae; genus Ferruginibacter. Next base: position 1,417 of record JAYTBG010000440.1, read on the forward strand.
GATGCCCGCATTTACTTTCAACCAAAGCCCACCATTTACCCTTACTATCTCGGCAATGCTTCTGATACCATTGTAGCTATTGACTCTATTGTTTTGAGTTTGGCGTATGTGGGTGCCTGGGGCGACACCAGTATTCCGCAGCAAGTAAAAGTGCATGCAATAAATGACAGAAACTTTGCAGACTCTGTTTACAAAAATCCAAAAACAATCGCCTACACACCAGCAATAGGAAATTTAATTGGCTCAGCCACTGTTGATCTTCGGACACTAAAAAATGTAGTGAAGTTTAACCAGGGTAGAGACAGTTCTACAAACCAGGTTCGCATCAAATTATCAGACGCTTACCGTGACTATTTTTTTGCAAATAAAGACACTTCGGCAGTATCGCTTAACAATGCTTTCAAAAGCGATTCTCTTTTCAGAAAGTTTCACAATGGGTTTGCCATATCGTCTACAGCCGGTAACGCCTTAATGTATACGAGCCTGGTTGATGCAAAAACACGACTTGAAATTTACGTTCGTAAAAAAAATTCAGGTACAGGTAAGTTAGATACCACTTTCAATTCATTTGGAATACTTTCCTCCAGCAGCAACATCGCCTATATAACACCCTCAGCAACTTCCAATTTTGTGAGCCGTAGTTATCCTGCCAATGTATTGAATCCTTCGCCCGGAGAGCTCTACCTGCAAACAGGCCCCGGCACTTTTGCAACATTAAATATCCCGCGCCTTACTGGCATGACCAATAGAATTGTACACCGGGCCCAGATCAGTATTGAGCAGATACCAGAGAATGCGATGACGGACTCTATTTTCTCCATACCATCCTATATGTACCTCGATCTAAAAGATACGGGTACTACTAATAAGTGGAAACCGTTGTACGTAGATCTCAACCCCAACACCAGGTACGATCCGGATTTTAAATCGGGCCTCCCTTACTTCCCGGCATCGGGTCAAATAGATTACAATTATTTTGGCGGGTTTGCCCGTAAAAAGACAAATGCCATTGGGCAACAAGTTTGGTATTACGATTTGAATGTTACACGGTATGTGCAGCAACTTGTAACCAAGGGGTTGCCTAATTATGAATTGCGTTTGTTCCCTGGTTTTAGTACGGTATATCCGCAATATGGAACCACTGCGAGCCCTGCTTCCATTATTCCCCTTTCCAACCCACTAGCTGTGGGGCGCATCAAAGTAAAAAGTGGAAGTTTTTCTGATCCGGAGAAAAAAGTAAAAATGCGAATGACCATCATCTGGTCTAAATTATAACCTGC
>JAYTBG010000441.1:0-32794 GCA_043737055.1 Chitinophagaceae bacterium
TTGAAAAAGGTTTTTGGGCAGAGATGGTAATGAAAGCTTTGATTTCATTGTTTCACTATGAGTCAGATTGCAGAAAAGCCTGCTATTTTGTAATGCCCCATCTGCCTCGTTATCTCATTAACCAGTTAAGGTTTCCAGGAGTTGAACGAGTTGGCTTTCACCTCCTGGATACTTTCCTTATACGATTGTTGTCCCCGTCGGCAATAAATAAATTTCCTTGCGCATCCGCCACGATACCTGCTGCACCGTTGAATTTTGCATCGGATGCAGCTCCATCTAAAAATCCCGACCGTGTTTCACCTGCTATGAGGGTGTAAACACCCGGATTTACTTTATATACGCCGTGATAAACATCAGCAGAGGTAAAGTCTGATTTAATACCCGTTAAAAAAACAGTCCCCTGAAAGCTGGTAATTCCGATGGCTGGCGGGGATGGGCCAAAACGGCTAGTGACTTTTGCAGGAGATAATTTTGCAATATTATTGTCCCCTATGGCCCCGTCAATCATGAATAAATTTCCCTGGGCGTCAATGGCAATGCCTTTTGAATAAATGCTTACAGTGCTAAAAGTAGAGACATCTCCTGCAGGGCTAATGACTCTAAGCCTGGTTTCCGGCAAACTTTTTTCTAATGCAACTATATTGCCTTGAGGATTTACAGCCATGGAATTGATAACATTGAACAGGGCTGCCGAACCCGCACCGTCTGCATAGCCAGGTGTAGTGCTAGCTGCAAGAGTAGTAACTACACCTGCTGCCGTTATTTTGCGGATCCTCGTTTCATCAGCAACATAAATATTACCGGCTACATCTGCCGCTATGGAAGTAGGGTTGTAAAACTGTGCAGCCAAATTGTTACCATCTGCATAGCCTTGCTGGCCGCCCGCTAACGTGGTAACCGTGCCTGCTGATGTTATTTTCCTGATACAAAAATTGCCTGCATCTACTACGTATATGTTGTTTTGAATATCTATAGCTAAAGCTGTGGGCCGGGTAAACCTTGCGGAGGTGCCCGAGGCATCAAATATACCTCCCTGCCCAGATCCTGCAAAAGTTGTTACTACATAATTGGAGGTTTCATTGCCGGGTGGCTTGGGTCCTGCCGGATCCTTGCCACAAGACAGAAGCAAATTAGCAGCAAGAATAAGAGATGACGTAAGTAAATATGTGTATGACATGGTAATTAAATTTAAAAATTAAAACATTTGTGATAGAATAAATTGACGCAGCATTATTTGTTTTTACCCGAAATAATAAATTGTAAACCAATTCCATAATTCAGAAAGGCTCCACCTCCTAAAAAAGAGGCACCGAGTTCTGGCCGCACCGCCCACTTGTCTAAATTGTTGCTAAACCCTGCGCCGATAGTTAGCCCCGGAATCACAGCGCCTCCACCATCTCCTTCTCCATCACCCCCGAATAAAAAATCAGCCTTAAGGCCGAAGGTTAGATCGGTTTTCTTTTTAACACCAGTTAGTGTATAAAGGAATTGGGGTGCAATACTGTTGAGGCTTTCTTTTGTTTCGGTGCCATCTAAATTCTCTTTATACGTGTAATGGCTCAGCGGCACCAGCAAAGCCAACTTCCCGGGAACCATGGAAAACTTAGGCACAATGCTGTAGTAGCTGGCGCCTTTAAATTCATCGTCAATTCCCTTAACGGGCATAAGACGTTCGTACCTGAGTTTAAGATCGAATTTATCGGAGATACCATAACCGACCCTAAAGCCTACATTATTATTGACTCCTGCAGCATCCCCTTTTACCGTTACACTGTTGCCGGTGAAGTTTCCGTTAAGTTCCAAATTCCCCTTTTTTAGAGTACCTGCCTTTTCATATTGGTTGTTGACAGGTACGAAAGAGCAGGAAAAAAGACAAAGAGAAAGTACATTACCGATTAAAATTGGGCGTAAAGATTTCATGATTTTTCGTTTTTTATGATGCCTACCGGCACCTTTATTATTAAATAAATGTAGCTGCGGGCTAGCGGCCCTTAAAAATTTGATAAAAGTTAAATGGTGCCCGTACGATCAGGTTAAATTAAAAACCACAACAGGAAAAGATTGGTTGCTGAGGAGCAAAGCATTCAGTGCGGGGTATTTTTCCACGTCGATAAATACAGTGGCATTTTTTGTCCTCTTTCTATTTTTGGATGAAGCGATGCTAAATGGAATGCTACCCAGCGCAGCGAGGGCACCCGCAATAAAAACTGCGCCTTTGAGGTTATCATTTTTGTATTCATCATCGCACCACCAGGCGCCTGAACAAAACCCATCGGAAACCAATTCCCCTTTCGGGATAATAAACGATGACATAATAAGGGCACCACCCCCAATCAAAAGTATACGGGCAGTTTTTTTCTGCTTTTTACTTTTGTTCCAATAATCTGTTTGCGTCAGCGATTGTTCTTGCGTAGCCTGGCAAAACACAATGCCTGTTAAAACGAGAAATATGAATGATAAAATGATAATCTTTTTCATAATTGCGTGGTTTAAATTTTAAAAAGACTGATGTACCTCCTGAAGATTCGCTCTATTCATTTTTTAAAAGTACAGGGAGCGCTGCCGTTTAGAAAACGGATTAATCTTTACAGACAGAGCAAAAAAGTGATAAACACCCGGCTAGAAACCGTGCAGCCGAAAAAGAAACTAGTTTTTACTATATTTAGTGCACTTTCAGTTTTGAATATGCAATTATTGCAAATCAGCATCGGCCCATTAGTAATTAATGTCAAAACAATTGTTTATGGATGCACCTCAGCCACAGCAGGTATTCTTTAATGATATCAAGGCAAAACTCTCTACTCACCTATCACTTGTAGAAGAAATAGCCGAGAGGCTAAACATTAGTAACGACAGCGCCTACCGAAGAATAAGGGGTGAAAAACCCATCGGCCTTGATGAAATACAAATTCTCTGTAGTTTCTATAAAATTTCTTTAGACCAACTGTTGCGTATTGAAACAGACACGGCCATCTTTTCTGGAAAGATGGTAGATCATTCTAACTTCAACCTTACTCATTACCTACATGAAGTGCTTCGCACTTTTGAGACCTTCAAATCGGTACCTGGTGCAGAGATTTTTAATTTTAATAAGGATATCCCCATCTTTCATTTTATGCAGTTTAGGGAACTGTGTGCTTTTAAATATTTCTTCTGGAAAAGAACACTCATGCATTATCCCGAACTTGTAAAACAACAATTTAATGGCGAGGAGAACGATGATGATGTAATGGAAACCGGGCTAAAAATTATTAAAACCTATGTACAAATTCCCTCTTCAGAAATTTGGAACGATGAGAGTATACATGCAACCATAAGACAGATTGAATACTACCGGCAAACAAACAGTTTTGTAAATAAACACGTCATTCTTAAGATTTATGGTCAACTGGAAGAACTCATCAATCACCTTGAAATTGAAGCAGAGAGAGGCCTTAAATTTTTATACGGAGAAACTCCCACCGATAGTTCAGCTTCATATAAAGTATTTATAAACGAATGCCTGCTTGGTGACAACACGGTCTATATGCGTGGAGACGATATGCAGGCCACCTATATAAATCATGGAGGAATGAATTTCATCAGCACACGTGATAAGGCCTTTTGCGATTATACTATTTACAACTTGCAAAACATCATCAAGAAATCAACCCCCATTAGTGTATCAGGAGAAAAAGAACGGAGCATGTTCTTTAATGCCATGCATGAAAAAATTTATGAGAAGAAAAAGGGAATAATGTAGTAGTCTTTCTGAGCAATGCTCATTTTGTCACAGCAAGGTTGACCCTCTGTTCCCTTTGCTCTCAGATAGAATTCTCAACTTCGTTTAACGTAAAATTCTCCATTGGTAACTGCCTTAGTGTTACAAGTACTGGAATTAATTGCCGTGGTAAATTCAAAACTGTCTTTTACATACTTTGAGCTTAGTTGGTGTATAATTTAACCCCTGCCTACAACTGAATGGGATTGATCAAGCCGCCATCTCCTGCATACTAAGGTTGTTCGAGGTCCTGTGGGGCAAGAAGCATTTAAATGAGCAATAAACGTATAGCCAATTTCTATTAATTGCAAATGATAGAGGGAAAAAGTTTACTTATCAGAAACGACCCATAACCTCAACTTAGAGTGTTGTGTGCTTTACTGTGCTCCGTTAAAAAACGCATATGCTGCCTGCACTCCATTATTGTACAACATCATTTTTTCACTCTGTTTTGTTTTCCTGATCTTAGAAGAGATATTTCCCTGGCTAACATAAATAGTACGCCCTTTTTCATTTTCAAGACCAGGGTATTTTCTACTGAGAGATTCCATTAAAAGGTTGGAAAATGCTGACACATATTCTGACAACTTACTTATTTCGTATGCTGGGATCACAACACGGTTATTGCCAGTAGAATCAATCTGCTGCGGCCTTTCCATTTTTATCCCGATGGTCTGTTTGCAAAATTTTACATTGCTACATAAAAGGGGATTGCTATTGCCGTCTTCACAGGTATCGAAAATGCTAATGGGGTAATTGCTGAGCATACCACCATCTACATAATAATTGACAAACGAGACGGTATCTGATTTTTGGATTTTCTTTAGTTGGTCGTCTAAAACAACAGGCTCAAAATAGAAGGGAATTCCGCTGCTTATGCGAACAGCTAAGGCAAGGGGCATTTCGGGGGTATGTTGGTAAGAAAATATTTCAAGCCGCTGTTTGCTAAGATTGGTGCCGGTGCAATAGAAATCTTTGTAAAAATTATTTTTAAAATGTAGCTGGTGCAGCTCCTCAAATGTTAAGAGCGGGTTACCCGTTTTATGATCTACTAATCCTTGTAACCATTTTTCAAACACCTTTCCCTTGTAAATCCCGAAGCCTCTCCTAACCCTCCGGTATTTTCCTACAACACCGCCGTTACCATCGTTGAACCTTTGAATGCGGAGATCCATCATTACACTATCAATCTCTGTTGCATTGTAACCTATGCTTACCATCAGCCCAGCTATGGACCCTGCAGAAGTGCCCGCTACCTTTTCAATATTTTGCAGTATACCTTTTTCTTCCAACACAGAAAAAACACCTGCATATGCCAGGCCCCGAATGCCGCCGCCTTCTAAAACAAGGTTTTTGTAATCGTACTGATTCTGAGAGGAAACAATTGCAGGAAAAAGCAGGAGGGCCAGCAGTTTTTTCATACTGTGAAATTAAAATAAGCGGCGCTGGCAAAAAGTTAAAGGGAAATTAATAAGCTGAGGCTACTCCCAAATATTGTTTAATGATACTTCGGCTGAGCAATCTTCATCAAAATGAAAGCTATAGGGCAACAGGGGGTCTGTTGCTTCTAATGCGTATTTGCCAGTTTGTTCGAGATGGTATATTTCTATTGTATTTTTATCTGCATCAACGATTAGATAATACGGAATTTTATAGGACTGATAAATGTAAAATTTATTATTACGGTCTTTCATAGCGGTAGAGGAAGATAGAACTTCTACCACCAACGCAGGGGCAAAATCAAGGAATGGCTTGGTGATTTCTTTACAAACTACCAATGCATCCGGTTGTAGTACAGTGTCCTCCGAGATTTTGATATCTATAAAGTCATAAACCTTACACATTTTACAGCCGCCCTTTTTTATGGCATCTTTCAATTCATACTTAATATTACTACTCACCCACTGATGCCTTGGAGCTGGCGCAGGGCTCATGGCATATGGTATACCTTCTATTAATTCCCATCGTCCTTCCCAAAGGCGGTACTCTTCGTAAGTGTAATGAGGTAATATTTTAACTGCGGATGACATGATCAAATTTACTTAATTAATTCAAAGCAAGCAACACTTGCCAGGCCTCGTCTACTCTGGCTTCTGCAAGTAAAGTTTTAGCGTAGCGGTGAAGCTCTGCTTCCATTTCTACCGGGTCAATAGAATAATACTGGATGATATTTTTTAATTTATCATCATGGAATCTTGGATCTACAAAAGGCATTTCCGTAACATTGGCCAGTTGCGCCAATTCATTTCCGGTAAGAAAACTGCTCGAACGAATACCTTTCGGCAAAACGTCAAATCCTATTCCCAATTGTACGTTTGGTTTTGGTACTTTAAACAAACTGCCCTTATCTACTTTGCAATACCAATCGCCACCCAGCCGGGCAACATGGTTTATTTTTGTTTGATCGATGCGTTCATTTTCATCGAGTATGCTTTCATTGATGTGCATCAGCAGTACTTCGCAAATCACAAGGTTGCCTGCACCACCTTCGGTCCCCAAAGCTTTTACCTCTACAACTTTACATTCTAGTTTTATCTTACTCTCTTTTACCATTGGGGGTATTACCACGCTTGCTGGTTGCATGGTGAACCCTGCCTTTTCAAACTCGTTGATGGTTTTATCATACTCGCAGCTAGCAAGCGATGTTTGTTGCACCATATCGTAGTCAACGATGTTAATCACTACTTCCGGCACCTCTAAAACATTTTGAAGCGTGTGCTTGGTGCTGTTGTCCCGCACCCTGCGGGCAGGAGAAAAAATAACGATCGGTGGGTTAGAAGAAAACAAATTAAAAAAACTAAAGGGACTCAAATTTACCTGTCCGCTTAGATCGATGGTTGAAGCAAAACAAATGGGCCTCGGTGCCACGGCATGCTGCAGGTAGTTTTGAATATCGGACGGAGTTAATTCTTTTAGATTTAATATCATTTTAAACGCAAAGAAAATAAGAAAATGAGTTTCGCTGAGAATTAAAAATTATTTACAATTCTCCTAAATCCGTCCTTTAAATATTGAACATTGAAGTTGATAAGGTAACCTAATTTCTTTAGGTGATATAACCTTAGATAAGTAACTACCTGGAAAATAAAAATGGGAGCCATTACCTCAACTGATTTATCTTCAATATTAACTTCCTCTTCTACCAATAAATCGATTTCATATCCTTTGCCTAAAGGAACTTCTTTATAAATCAATTCAACCGGAACTTTAGCCCTAACTACCAACCCTCTAAGCTCTAGCTCCCTTTTTAATGCTATCTGGCAGGCAGATTCTTATAATCCAGGACCCAACTCCCGATGGACAGAAATAGCAGCATCAAGAATTATCCCTCCGATTTCATTTAATCTTTCAGTTGTCATAAAATCTTTTTCAGCGTGTTCTCTATTTCTCATTTTCTTACCGATAAAAGGTCACTTCTTCTTCAACGCTAAAATTGAAAAGTCGCTGTTTTCCTGCACTATGGTGTTGCTAAGCTTCCCAAGTCCATCTATTTCCATTTCCACTATATCACCAGGCTGCAACCACTGTTCATGGTAAGCCGGATCATTCAACTTACCAGTTCCATTCAACTCTAAAAAGCAACCTGTACCCGCAGTACCACTCCCTATCACATCGCCGGGAAAAAGATTTACACCATAGCTGCAACGTTCTATAATTTCTGCAAAAGTCCAGTCCATATCACTCACATTGCCTAAGCTTACGGGCACACCGTTTACCGCACAAGTCATTTTTAAGTTCCATGCTTTGCCCACATGATTCTCTTTGCATGGCACTTCATACGCAGCTAACTCATCTAAGGTTACTAACATGGGACCAATGCATGTAGAAAAATCTTTTCCTTTTGCCGGACCAAGGTTCAACAACATCTCTTCCATTTGCAAACGCCTTGCGCTCATGTCGTTCATGATCATGAGGCCGGCAATATAATCATCGGCATCCGCGGCTTTTATATTTCTCCCAGGTCTGTTTATTACGATGGCAGCTTCTAATTCAAAATCTAATTTCTCAAAGTGATCCGGCATGCAATACACATCACCGGGTCCCTGGATGCTGTTGTGATTGGTAAAGTAAAAAATAGGAAACTGGTCAAACTCTGGTATCATATCTACTTTTCGGTTTCTCCTGGCCGCTGCTACATGCTGTCTAAACGCATACGCATCTCTGCAACTGGTGGGGTGTGGAACGGGGGCTAATAAACTTACCTCTTCGTAGGAATGGCTCATTACATTGCGCACCAATCCTTCTTTAATTCGCTGCTCCACTGCTTTTGCCAGTGGTAACATGTCATCCCAATAATTTAGAAACATAGCCATGCTTACGGGCAGATCCGGGTGCAACATATCTGTATCATATAGTTTTCCGTCTACCAAAATTGCTAGCTGATCGTGGTTATTTTTTAAGTAGGTAACTAATTTCATAACTAATTTTTTGGTTGCAAAAATAGGCTTATTAGCTGCGGTGCGTTTTCACAACTTAGTCAACAAACACATTCTAAAAAGTTGTATTTACCAACTCTCCACTCATAATATTTAACAAACCCTTCATTTGATAAAAGTAGGAATTACCATCTTTTAGCAGCATTTATTTATATTTGCGTAATAATTATCTGTACGATGAAGTTTGAAAGAATACATAATAAAGGCCAGGCACAGCTTTTTAAAAATCAATACCTGGAGTATTTAACTAAAACTCATCCTTTGGTTATCTGGGGCATATACATGCCTATTCTTATTTTTCTTCCCTACTATGCCGTTAATACTTTGCAGCTTCCATCCCTAAATGTTGCCCTATTGTTTATTTCAGGAATTTGTTTTTGGACGTTGACAGAATACGTTTTACATCGCTTTGTTTTTCATTATCACCCAGATTCTGACAGAGGAAGACGCATTAACTATGTGTTGCATGGCAATCATCATGAATACCCAAGGGACAAAGAGAGACTATTTATGCCAGCCGTGCCCAGCCTCATCATTGCATCGGTTTTCTTTCTTATGTTCTATACTATTCTTGGCCAAAAGGCTTTGCCCTTTTTTCCGGGCTTTATGTTAGGCTATTTAATTTATGGAAGTATGCATTACGCAATTCATGCATGGAATCCTCCATTTAAGTGGATGAAGGGATTGTGGCGCAACCATCACCTGCATCATTACAAAGAAAATGATATGGGTTTTGGCGTGAGCAGCACACTTTGGGACCATATCTTTGGTACCATGTTCGATCTCAAAAAAGAAAAAGAAAATAAGGAAGAGGTTAAAAAACTGATGTTCTAATTTATCGCCTACCAATTTTCTTCTGCATCAATATCTTCCTGATCCCGACGGTTCTCCTGCCGGGATTTTAGTTTCTGCAACTGTCGTTCTATTATAAGTTCTGCAATTGTTCCGGCTGTATTCACTCCTTGTTGCTGCCGTAGCATGTGTTTAATTTTATCTTCACTTACATCTATGCGATAAAGTAGGGAAACGAGCCTTTCAAAATCGTAGGCAATGAGCTGGTTGATATAATTACAAAGTTGTCCGAACATGTGAGGATCCTTGATTGCCTTCTCCTCTAAGGCCGCCAACACCTGTTGTATGATGGTATGGTCTGGAAGTTCTTTCATCTGTGCTAAAATTTTTCTAATACCCCGAGGGCAAACAAAGCAAAATCGTATTGGGCCGGGTCTGCGGCATCAAGCATTTTCATCTGTTGGGTAAGCTGAACGGCAGCCTGCCAGTCGTTTTGCTTTCTATCCAGTAATTTAAACTGCTGCGCAACTCTTGCTACATGAACATCTAATGGAATTACGAGCTGCGAGGGTTTGATCTGCTTCCAAAGTCCAAAATCCACTCCACAATTATCCTGGCGCACCATCCACCGCAGGTACATGTTGATGCGTTTACATGCAGAGTTCTTTGCCGGGCATGCTATATGTTTGAGCGTTCTGCCAGGAACATCCGGAAAAGAAAAGAAATATTTGTAAAACCCATTGAGTGCATGCTCTACGTTTTTATCGGTTTCATGCATCCATGTAGAAAAAGCTGTTTCCAGCGAATTATGTTGTGCATAATGCAAATGAAAAAACTGGACGAAGTACAAAAGATCCGTGGCTGTAAATGTGCGATGTTTAAAAGCCAGCAGCTTCTCAAGATCGGCAGAAGTGTGATTGATGGAAAAATCGTGAGGGGCATTATCCATCAGTGCCATGAGTTCCGTGGCTTTGTTAACAATGGTTGTACGATTACCCCAGGCAAAAATAGCTGCGAAAAAACCAGCGATTTCTATATCCTGCAATTTTGTGAACCTATGCGGAACACAGATAGGATCAGCCGCTATAAAAGAAGGCCGGTTGTATTGCTTTACTTTCTCGTTTAAAAATACAACCAGCTTTTTATCCATCTTCAATTTGTTGGGTGCACAGCCCTCTCATTTGTACTACAAACAAGCAAGGTTTTTAGAGCTATAACTCTAATGCTTGCGTGAGATCTTCAATCAGATCATCAGCATCTTCAATGCCCACGCTCAATCTTATCAGGCCGTCTGTTAAACCATTTTTAATGCGTTCCTCCCGTGGAATGCTCGCATGCGTCATACTCGCCGGGTGATTGATTAATGATTCTACACCGCCGAGGCTTTCTGCAAGCGCAAATAATCTGGTAGAAGAAAGTACTTTCTTTGCAGCCTCTACACTGTCATCTACCAACGTAAAGCTCATCATACCTCCAAACCCCCGCATTTGTAATTTGGCAATATCATGATTGGGATGATCTGCAAAACCGCACCAGAAAACCTGTGCCACTTCAGGATGCTTGCGTAAAAAATGTGCAATGAGAAAACCATTCTCGCAATGTGCCTTCATGCGCACATGCAAAGTCTTAATACCCCGAAGCACCAGGAAACAATCCATTGGTCCGGGTACTGCGCCACAACTTTTTTGAATAAAATACAGCTCGTCCCGCAGCGCTTTGTCGTTCAACATTAGTGCACCTTGTATTACATCGCTATGGCCGCCCAGGTATTTGGTAGACGAATGCATAACGATATCTGCTCCCAAATCAAGCGGGTTTTGCAGGTAGGGCGATGCAAAAGTATTATCTACACAAAGCCAGGCTTTGGCAGCTTTAGATATGGCCGCAACGGCGGCAATATCAGTGATATTCATTAACGGATTGGTGGGTGTTTCAATCCATATTAATTTTGTTTTTTCCGTTGCTGCCTGTTGAATATTATTTGTATCAGTCGTATCTACATAAATAAATTTGATGCCATACTTTGCGAAGATTTTAGTAAACAACCTGTAGGTACCGCCATACATATCATTTGCAGCAATTACCTCATCACCAGGATTCAATAATTTTATAACTGCATCTGTTGCAGCAACGCCGCTGCTGAAAGCCAGGCCATACGCACCATTTTCTATAACAGCCAATGCATCTTCCAGCGCCTTGCGTGTAGGGTTCTGACTGCGTGCATATTCGTACCCCTTATTTACACCAGGTGCCTCTTGCACATAAGTACTAGTTTGATAAATGGGAGTCATGATGGCTCCGGTGCTAGGATCGGGCACAGTACCGGCATGTATAAATTTGGTACCTAAGTTTTTAGATCTGGTGTTTTCTGTACTCATGACAAGGAAAATTAATGAGGGGCAAAAATAAATTATAATAACAACAAGGAGGGTTAAAAATCATATCAATCGGGCTGCACATAAATATCGCCAATCATTATTATTAGCCTGGTGCGCTGCCTGGGGTTTCACTTTTTTTTGCAGCACCTGCGGCTTTAATAAATCTGCATTCACTAGTTTCTTCTTGGCTTCGTGAATGTAGTCAGTCAGCAGGCTATTTTGCATCCAGGCTTGTTGTGGTGGCTCGTAGCCTATTTTATCTGTGCGCCATACAATGCTGTCAGGGAGTTTGTGGTTCATTGCCTGGCGAAGAATATTTTTTGTAAAGCCCCCACTTATTTTGTACCGGCTAGGCAGTGAAAATACAAATTGAACAAGAACATCATTTAAAAAGGGCAACCGCACTTCTGTGCTGTGCGCCATGCTATTGCGGTCACAGTATCTAAGTAATTCTTCCAGGCCAAATTCCATTGTATTAAAATAAAGTATGTCATTGAGCTTCGTTACAATGGGTTTGTGTATGCCATCCCACTCCCGACCTTTCATAACGGATAGCAGGTTCTTGCTGATGTCCGGGTGGTTTAACACCTGCCAAAGCTCTTTTTCTTCTAAAGCAATAGACACATGCGAGGGTAGGAACGTTGCCAACAAGTTAGGAAGTCCCCATTGCATATTCATGTTGTGCTTCTTAAACAGATGCGTTTCTCTTTTTGCCAGCAAAAATTTCTTGCGGCCTACAAGTTCTTGTATGTACCAATGCAGGTATTTGTGGTAACCCGCTAGTATTTCATCTGCACCTTGCCCATCAATCATAACTTTTACGTTATGTTGGCTGGCCAGCTCAAACACTTTGTATTGTGCATAAATGCTGGACGATGGAAAGGGCTCCTCCTGGTGGTAGCACAATTTTTCAAAGTCTTTGAGCAGGCCTTCTGCCGTGGGAGTAACGGTGTAATTTTCAAATGAAAACTGGCTAACTACCTCTTTTATGTATTTTTCTTCATCTTTTTCGAAGCCAGGGAAAACCGCTGAAAATGTTTTGAAGGGGGTCGTAACTTCTTTCCGTTGCAACTCCTGCACAATGCTATAGGCTATGCTGCTGCTATCTAAACCACCACTGAGGCTTGCACCTATCGGCACATCGCTACGCATTTTTTTGGCAATAGAATCAGAAAATAACCTTTTAAATTCTTCTAAGATCTCCGCTTCTGGCAGGTTCAACACGGTTTGCTTATCTACGTCCCAATAATTATGAATACTCAGTTTGTGAGTAAGCCCATCTAGCCGCAGATAATGCGCAGGCAACAGAGAGGAGATGTTGCTGTAAAAAGTTTGAGACTTATCTGCAGGATTCTGCACGTGACCCAACGTAAGATAATTGAGCAGCATTTTATCATCTACCTGTTTTGGAATACGCATTGCCCAAATAGCTTTCATCTCGCTCGCAAATACAAAAATATCTTCTTCCCTGTAGTAGTAAAAGGGCTTCTCGCCAAGGCGATCCCTGGCAGCAAAAAATTTTTTGTCTCTTTCGTCCCATATAGCAAAAGCAAACATTCCATCCAAATAGTAAACACATTTTTCTTTGTACAAATCATATGCCGCCAGTATCACTTCAGTATCGCCCTGGGTGTGAAAAACGTAGCCTGCATTTTTCAAGGTTTGCCTGAGCTCGATGTAATTATAAATTTCGCCGTTGTATGTAATGCTGTATCTCTTTAAATAATGCAAAGGCTGGGCTGCCTCGGGAGATAAATCTATAATAGCCAGGCGACGGTGTGCCAGGCCTATGCTGTTGCTTTCATTTATCCAAAACCCTTCCCCATCGGGCCCACGATGAGCAAGGGCATTGGCCATTTGCTGCAATAAAGAATGTTGAATAATACCTGGATTGGAAGAAACAATGCCTGCTATGCCACACATGTTGTAAATATACGAATAGAGATTTGGGAACAGTGAGTCGTACTACTGAGTGAACACCAGCGGCAGGACTGTTTTAATTTTATCCCATGCTATAATCATGTCGGCACCATAATTTGCCTCTACAAAAACCAGCGTAAAATCCTCTAACGCCGGTGATTGCTTTTGTACAGGGATTTCGGTGCGCAAAATATCTTTGCTATTGTCTATAGATAATCCCCAACTATCAATGTTGCTGTTTAAGGCAATCACCCACTTATCTGCATAAGGTATGCAGTAAAGAATATACCGCCCCGCCGCAACATTCTTTCCATCTATCACCACGGGCATAAAAAATTCTATTTCAGTTGCCTCATTAGCGCCTAGCCGCCATGGCTTGCCATAAGGACATAAACTTTTTTCATTGTTACTAAATATAGTTCTTCCTTTTTTATGGGGCCTGCTATAAATGACTCTGGCAATAGGCCTCTCCGCTTTTAGGCCACCTGCTAACTTTTGCTGAGGAAAATCAACCGGGTAGTAGCTGATATCCATAGGTGATTGATCTGCATTTACATACTGGTTGGTAGGGGCAATTTTTAAACTATCTGCAAAAGGTGCACTTACTTTTTCTTCAGTTTTAGGTGTGCAAAAGCCAAGCGAAAACACAAAGACAATTGAAGCAGTTATTCTCAGTAAGTTTGACAGCATAGTTTGGTGAAATTATTAAAGAGAAATGGGCAGGGAAATTTTTACGTTGTCCCACAAAGCATTTAACATAAAGCCGGAACCGGCCTTTTCAAAAAGTAAGGAAAAACTCTCGGCAATAGTACTCTGCATTTGCACCGGTACATCCATGCGCAGCACATCTTTTTTTGCATCGTACCTAAAGGAACCCCAGGTGTCGTTCTCTTTATTTAAAATGATAGTCCACTTATCGTTGTTAGGGATTGCGTATAAAGAGTACCGACCCTTCTTAATTTTAGTATTGTTTATTTTAACTGGCAGATAAAATTCAACCTCGGTAGCTTCATTAGCACCGAGTCTCCACAACTTTCCATATTCAATAAGTTCTCCAAAAACTTTTCTATCGTTCTTTTGCGGACGGCTATAAATGACCCTGGCCACTAACGGCTCAGTCATTTTATCCTGTATTTTTAAAACAGGATAGTTATCAGGATAATAACTAATATCCAGTGGGGATTTGTCTACCGGAGGCAGCTTAGGTTGGGCTACACTGGCCAGCGATATTGCAAGGGACAACACTAGAGTAATGAAATTCTTCATGAAAGTTATTTTTTCAAAGATAAAAGAATCATGGCTTCAATAACTCTGCCATGGTATGGGCGGCAAATGTTTTAACAGAAGGAAAAAACAGCTCGTATTGTTGCTGAAAAAAAACTTTGTGTTCCAGAAAAAGCTCGAAGGCAACCTGGCTTTCATGTATATAAGTTGCCCTGTGGGCCAGCCCTTTAAAACTCATTTGAATGCCCTCATCTGAACCGTAATGATACAACCAGTTTTGGGTTAGCATGTAGGGAAACATTCCCTGGAATTTTGTGGGAAAGATATTTACATGTGACTCAAGCAGGGAATAAGTTTGCTGGGCAAAAGAAAACAGCCGGTCTTTGTTTTCAAATATTGAGATATCATTGGCAAGACAGTAATCATAAACAATGTCTACGAACGCACCAGCATACAACCGATAATGCGGCTTAAAAATCTCCATCATGTGCCGTGTTACCAAGTGTTTATCTGTAAAATCATCTATCGCCCGATGAAGCCTTATCCCAGCCTGTACTCCGGGTGCATAACCATATTGTTTGCTGCCTTTCACATGATCGCTAATCATGTTGCCCACCAAAACCTCGGGATTTTTAAATGAAAGAACAGCATGTGCCAGGTAGTTCATGCTTTAAAGATAAGAAGCCCCATTACTTACCGCTGTTGTTATTTAACGTAACTCTTACAACTTTTAAGTTTTTATTAAGAAATCAAAAATTTCCGTGTAAATCATCCCTATTCTTTGAGTCTATTTCTTCAAATACGGGAATGTGGCTACCGTTTATAACACAGCAGGTACAACCTGATCGGTTTCATATACAACTTCTATTGCCTCTACGAAGCACTTCATACTTTCACACTGCCATCACTGCAGCGGTTGCTGCAGCATTAATAAAAATTAAAAGTATAGTCATGAAAAAAATCACCATCATCTTTGCCGCCCTGGCCCTGTCAATCAGTGCCCGGGCCTTTACCCCATTTCCTATCAACAACGAAACCCTTCTTACCCTGCTTGGCACGAGGCGATCGGCTGGGCTGAGCATTGAAACTTCAAATAAGGAAGTGAGTGCAGCGTTTAAAACAAAATTCAGGGATGCTGTAAAAGTAGAATGGAAAAAAGTGGAGAATTTTTACTTTGCTTATTTCGAATTAAACAAAAGGCAGTATTCAGTTGCTTATTCAGCGGATGCTGAGATGATCGCCATATCCCGCGAGTTACCGGTGGAGCAATTACCACTTGCTGTAACTACCCGCCTCCAAGAAAGGTTCGAAGGTTATAAAGTTAGTCCCACGGTAACCGAAATAGTTATAGACAGCCTGACCAACTATTACCTGACGTTAGAAAATGATACCCGCATTTTAAAAATCAAATGTTCTGCAGAGGGTTATGTTAGCATCGAGAAAAAAACTAAGAAAAAAATCTTAGTGGGCGGTGTTTCCTGAATACCGGGGCCGTTCTACAAAAAACGAACGGCCCCTGCTTTATCTGTAGAAGAGGCATTGACCTAGCCCTTTGTAAACGGTTTTTAAAAAAATCCTTTCCACACGCATTTGTGCTCGCACTGAAAATGTTGAAGTGAAAAGGATTAATATATTTAATAAATTTCCGTGCGAAAAAAATAGCACTATTAAGACAATCATGAATATTTGCTGGCGGTTTAATTCCGGTCCTTAATAAACAGGAGTCGCTCAGAGCAAACTCTCAACAGCCTCCAAAACAAAGGGGTTACCGACAGTTAAGTAGTTAAAAAAATTTACTTTTGCCGTCTAAAATGTAAACCATGAGCAAAGGACCTGTTTCTACTTTTATAGAACACCATTACCGCCATTTTAATGCAGCAGCATTAATAGATGCGGCCAAAGGATATGTAACGCACCTGGATGAAGGTGGCAAAATGATGATTACCCTTGCCGGGGCAATGAGCACAGCAGAGCTGGGCCTTAGCCTTGCAGAAATGATACGGCAAGATAAAGTTGCTATCATAAGTTGCACCGGTGCAAATCTTGAAGAGGACGTTATGAACCTGGTAGCACATTCACATTATAAAAGAGTGCCTAACTACCGTGACCTGACGCCACAGGATGAGTGGGATCTTCTGGAAAATCATTACAACCGTGTAACCGATACCTGCATACCCGAAGAAGAGGCTTTTCGTCGCCTGCAGAAACACCTCGTAAAACAATGGCAGGATGCAGCGGCTAAGGGTGAACGTTATTTCCCCCATGAATTTTTATACAAAACTGTACTTAGCGGTGAGCTGGAACAGTATTATGAAATTGACCCAAAAAATAGTTGGGTAGTAGCGGCGGCACAAAAAAACATTCCTATTGTGTGCCCTGGCTGGGAAGATAGCACCACCGGAAACATTTTTGCGAGCTATGTAATTAAAGGTGAGTTGAAAGCAGACCTCGTAAAAAGCGGCATCGAATACATGGTGTGGCTCACTGAATGGTATCGCAACAATTCGGCAGGCAAAGGAGTAGGTTTCTTCCAGATAGGCGGTGGCATTGCCGGCGATTTTCCTATTTGCGTAGTACCCATGATGTACCAGGATTTAGAATGGCATGATGTACCCTTCTGGAGTTATTTCTGCCAGATAAGTGATTCTACTACTTCTTACGGATCCTACAGTGGTGCTGTGCCCAATGAAAAAATTACCTGGGGTAAATTAGACATACATACGCCGAAATTTATTGTAGAAAGTGATGCGACCATTGTGGCGCCATTAATCTTTGCATGGGTACTGGGATTGTAACTTCCTCAAATAATCAATCTGAAAGAGCGGAGCCAGTCACGGCTCCGCTTTTTGTTTTGCATGATCTCAAAATTGTGTTTATGTAGATTGATAAGGCAACACTATTATCTTATGCAAAAAAGGGAATGCAACAATTTCCATAATTTTAAGCTGATAAAATGAATCGTAGATATGCATAAGCTTCTTGTAATAATTGCACTTTTTAGTACTGCCTGTAGTAAGTCAAGCAATCCAAGGCCCACCCGACCTATGCCACCGGTAATAGTTACAAAAATATTGGCCATTAAAGCGACTGACGGGTCTTTTATACCTGAGATAGTAGTATTGGCTTAATTACTAAGAATGCAGCGGGCTAGCCAGAAGACATGCTCACAACGCTTAAGAACGATGACTTTAACAGCATCAGGCTGCGGCTATGGAAAGACCCGGCTACTGCACGTTCTGGCTTTGATGAAGTAAAGGCTTTTGCACAAGAAATAAAAGCCATCGGGAATGAAAGTCTGGATCACCGTGCACTACTCTGATACATGGGCCGACCCAGGTACACAAACAAAGCCGACAGCCTGGGCCAGCGCATCCTTCGCCCAACTTAAAGACAGTGTATATGAGTACACCAAAAAAGTTGTTTCAGAAATGAATCCTGATTTTATACAAATAGGAAATGAAATTAACGGCGGACTACTGTGGCCGGATGGCAAAGGCAATAACCTTGCGCAAATGAAAGAACTGCTGGCACAGGGCATCGGGCTGTGACAGAACAATCTACACAAACCAAAATAATGTTGCACAACGCCGGCATTGATAATGCGGCTTTTTTTTTGGCAACATGAGCAGCCTGGATTATGATATCATCGCCCTTTCTTATTATCCTATCTGGCATGGAAAAGATCTGGCGGTGGTTCAGTCTACATTAAACACGCTAGGCACACAGTTTAATAAAGACATTGTAATTGCAGAAACCGCCTATCCATTCATACTTACGTGGAACGATTATACCAACAACATTATTGGGCTCAACAGCCAGATTTTGCCAGAATACCCAGCCACTGAATAAGGACAAAAAGACTTTTTAACCCCTATAAAAACCATCGTTATAAACAGTAGCAAAGGCATTGGAGTTTGTTACTGGGGAGGAGAATGGGTGGCGTTTAAAGGCCCACTTTCCACCAACGGATCAAGCTGGGAGAACCAGGCTTTGTGGGACTTGACCAATAAGGCTTTGCGAGCCATCAGCGTATTTAAAAACTAGGCTCGCTCTAAAAATTGTTTCGACGATAACACCATTTTCCAAAAACTGACTGATTCTTTTCGGGGCTGGCAGTTGTACAATGGCTTAAAAATGGTTGTGCCATCATTCAATCATCATTTTCTCTCTTTAGAAATAAACACCCAAAAACGAAAGTTTATAAACCACAAATGGTATTTTTAAACTGATAGGCTGAACCTGTTGCGGAGGTAGCCGCCGCCAGGATGGTTTGGATAATGACTGGCGCAGAACCTACCACTACTTTTACCAAAGCTTTCAATTCGTCTGCATTCTTTCTTTTACGAGAGTGCAACCATCGTTTTCATTTAACCCGGGGCGTGTTAAAATTGTCGTATGAATTCAGTTTGGAAAAAAATAGTAATAGAAACCACCTTACACAAAAAAGGGAGACAGGACCAGGATTCCTACTCAGATTTTGCTTTGGCAAAGGGCATGCGGGAGTTCAGGATTACGGTGCTGGAGCACATCAAAGATTTGGTCCTGATTACCATTGGAATCTTTTGTGCCGCTTTTGGGTTTAAAGGTTTTCTGCTCACTAACCAGTTTATTGATGGTGGGGCCACCGGAATTTCGCTGCTGATATCAGCGCTTACAGACTTTCCCTTGCACTTTTTGTTGATCATTGTAAACTTTCCATTTGTTGTGTTGGGCTATAAACTTATTGGTAAAGTGTTTGCCATTAAAACTGCCATGGCTATTAGTGGGCTTGCGTTGGTTGTTGCCACCGTTACCTTTCCCAGTGTAACCAACGACAACCTGTTGGTGGCACTGTTTGGCGGCTTTTTCCTGGGTGCAGGCATTGGTCTTTCTATTAGAGGCGGAGCGGTTATCGATGGCACAGAGGTGCTCGCCATATACCTAAGCAGAAAATTCAGCACCACCATTGGCGACATTATCATCATGATCAATGTTATCATTTTTTCTGCAGCCGCTTATTTTCTTTCTATTGAGATCGCCTTGTATTCAATGATTACTTATTTATCAGCTTCCAAAACGCTGGACTTTATTATAGAAGGTATAGAAGAATATACCGGTGTAACCATTATTTCTTCGCACAACAATCTTATCAGGGAAATGATTGTGAATGTGATCGGGAGAGGCGTTACGGTTTACCGGGGCAAAAGAGGTTATGGCAACCATGGAGAATCCCGGGATACAGATATTGTATACACCGTTGTAACCCGGCTTGAGTTAAACCGGCTAAATACGGAAATTGAAAAAATAGATCCCCATGCCTTTATTGTGATGAGTAGTATAAAAGATACCAAGGGCGGCATGATTAAAAAACGATCGCTAAAGCATTAGAACCAGACAGCCTGTAATCTCTATAAGCAAACTTGTTGTGGCAACTTATTTCTGGATAAATCTTGATATAAAAAATAAGCCCAGCATTTGCAAGGCTTATTTTTTATGCAACCTGATCGGCATGCTATCTTATTTCATACCCGGGAATAGTTGGTTGTTGAAAGCCTTTGGTTTTTAACAACATCTTTATTTCTGTAATAGCTCTTTCCAGTTGCGGATCAATTCCTTTAGCCATCATACCTAGATCTTCCGGTACATCTATGTCTGGGTCTACGCCGTGACCTTCCTTAAACCAGGTGCCGTCAATATTATACATTCTAAAAGTAGGAACGGTGATGGTGCCGCCGTCGATAAGATCGGGTACGCCGCTGATACCGATGAGGCCACCCCATGTGCGGGAACCAATGAGTGGCCCCAATCCTTTTTTTCTAAAATAATCTGGAAAGGCATCACCGCCACTGCCGCTCCATCCGTTGATGAGCATTACTTTGGGGCCGAAATTTGCGTAGGGCGGCCACTGCCAGGAAGATCCATCCCTTACAGCCCAATAAGCCAGCGGAGTACGATTCAACATCTCAATAAAACGATCGGGTATTTGCCCACCATCGTTAAAACGTTCGTCAATTATCAACGATTTTTTGTCAGTTTGTGCACTCAACTGGCGCATCAGTTCTGTCTGACCATCTACCCCGGTACTCGGCACAAAAATATACCCGGCTTCTCCGTTAGTGGCTTCGTCTACTCTTTTACGCATGCCTTCTATCCATGCAAGATGGCGGAGCCGGTATTCATTGCTCAAGGTTTTAACGATGGTTGTTTTAGCGCCATCCATGGTGGGCTTGTTGTGGTACGTGAGTTCTACCGGTTTGTTGGCCAAACCCTGGAAGGCAGCATAGGGTTCATGTTCGGTAGTTACGGGCACGCCATTCACAGCTAAAATATAATCTCCTTCAGCTATCGCTACACCCGGCTGATCTAATGCAGACTTTGCCTCTGCATCCCACGCGGCAGCCCTGATAATTTTTTGCACCCTGTAATATTTGCCGTCGGCTTTCCAGTCTATGCCCAGGTACCCCGTAGTTTGCGCCTTTTCTTTTTCATTATCTCCGCCACCCCAATAAGTATGAGAAGCATTTAACTCACCCTGCATTTCCCCAATTATATAACCCACTTCTTCCCGGGTCATAGCACTCTCCAGCATTTTACCATAGCGCTCTTTTACCTGCTGCCAGTTTACGCCATGCATTTTACTGTCGTAGAAAAAATCTCTCTCAAGGCGCCATGCATCTGTAAACAATTGCTTCCATTCTTCACGTGGGTTCACAAGTGCCAGCATCTCGCTGGTGCGCAATGGCTTCTCAAACTTCTCGTTTTCTTTTGGTTCCAATACTGCGAATGCCTTAGCATTTTCCACCAATATTTTTTTGCCATTGGCACTCATGCGATAGTCGTCGGCCACGGCTAAAACGGTTTTTTCTTCCCGAAGCTTTACGTCATAATATTTCAAAGAGCCCTTACTATCGCCATCTGCCCCGGTGTTTGGATAGCGCATATAAAATAATTTTCCGTCTGCATAGGAGAGTTTGTCTATGTTGCCAGGGGCTGGGGGCAACAATACCAGCCTTTGCTCTAAACCATCAAAATCAATCACGACATCCTTTACCTTATCCTCCCTTTTTTCTAAAGGCTTTGGTTTGCCTTTGCCTTTTTTATCGGTTTTTGTAACCTCGCCCGTAGAGTCTTTTTCAATGTTTACGTTTACAGTATCATTTTTTTCTGCCAGTAATGATGGTGTTTGTTTTGTAAGAGAGATAGCGGCAAGCTTGCCGGAGTTGGCATAAATAAACGAGTTGTCAAAATCGCTGTAGTAAGGCTGCAAACTTTGACTGGTGCTGATAAATAAGTATTTGCCTTCGTCGTCAAAAGCCGTTGCATAACCACTATAAAAGCCACTGGTTACCTGCTTAGCTTTATTTTGTTTGCTGTCGTAAATGAAGATAGCCTGGTGCCAGTTATCCAAATCTCTGCGGTAGGCCAGCCATCTGCTATCAGGGCTCCAACTGCAGGTAAAGCCGTCAAGATCACCATGAGAATAGCGCAAACCTTTGTCGGCCTGCACAGTTTGACCGGTAGCCAGTAAAATTATTTTTATAGCCCCTGCCTTGTCAATAAAGGCAATCTTTTTACTGTCTGGGCTCCAGTAAGTATGGTAGCGGTAGCCAGGGCCATAGCTGGTTATTTTTTTAGGTGCGCCGCCGGTTGCGGGCTTTATGTATAGTTCATATTCGCCTGGCTCATCGCTCCAGTAGGCTATAGACTTACCATCTGGTGACCACGAAGGGTAACGCTCTGCCACGCCAGAACTCATGCTGAGGTTGAGCACTGGTCCATCTGCCGCAGGGAGAGAAAACACATCGCCTCTTGCCTGGGCAAGTACCCTGCTTCCGTCTGGGGCGATGGTTAAATATTGAATGAGGCCAGCAACTACTTCTTTTTTTGGCTTTAAAAGCGTGTAGTCATTTACCAAATTAATACTGAGGGTAGTTACTTTAGCCGTTGCAAGATTAAAAAGCATCAGCTTGGCTCCCTGCTCAAAAATGATATCGCCCGGCCCGAGGCTCGGAAAGTGCACATCAAAGTCAGTGAACGTGGTAAGCTGCTCTACCCCTTTACTACTCACATTATATCCCCACAAGTTCATCCTGTTCTCCGATCCCCGGTCACTCAAAAAATAAATATGTTCGCCATGCCACATAGGAAACTCATTGGCCGCATCTATATCCATGCTAATGTTTTGGGAGGCCTTTGTCTCCAGGTTGAAAATATGTATGTCTGCATTGGAGCCACCCCGGTAGCGCTTCCAGTTGCGAAAAGCCTGTGAGCTAAATGTGAGGGCCAATTGTTTTCCATCGGAAGAGTAAGATCCAAAATCGCCATAAGCCAAAGGCAACTTTTGGGCGGCCCCCCCGCCCATGCCTATCGTAAAGAGTTGGGTAAATCGATTCTTGCCACTTTCCCTATTGCTCGCAAAAAGCAATTGCTTTCCATCGTTGGTCCAGTCTACAAGCCTGTCTGTATAACTGTGTTCTGTTACCCGTACTGGTACACCTCCTATGGTGGGCAACACATACACATCTTTGTTACCATCGTAGTTGGCGGTGTAGGCAATATTTTTACCATCCGGAGAAAATTTTGCGAATATCTCTACACCCGCAGGGGAACTTAATTTTTGAGCTGTGCCGCCTGTTTTAGGCATCACCCAAATATCGTTGGCATAAGTAAAAACAACCTGTGTGGCCGACACGTCTGGAAAGCGAAATAAACCTGCATCAGTTTGAGCAGATACAAAAAATGTGGATAAGAGCAGGTTGAATACAATAGGTAAAAACTTCGTCATGAGTTTGCTTTTGAACAAGGTTTGCTATCAGGGAGTAAACAAAAGGTCAAATTATAAAAAAATATTACAAATAGTCCAATCAACCCCTCTCATTGTGCATTTTTTTGAGACCAGCTATTTCATTTGTAATTTTTTTTGTTGAACTTTAAAACTCACCTAACACACATGACATGGCACACATCAATGCTATTAGTTGGTTTGAAATTGGCGTAACTAACCTTGACCGGGCCACCGATTTTTATGAAGCAATTTTTGGTGATAGCCTTATACCTATGGATATGGAAAAAATCAAAATGCGCATGTTTCCTATTACCGATATGGAAAACGGCGTAGGTGGTGCATTAGTGGACAGTAGCGGTTTTCATAAGCCATCCGGCACCGATGGCCCTCTTATATATTTAAATGGAAACCCAGACCTGCAAGTGATACTGGATAAAGTACCCGCAGCCGGTGGCATCATCATGGTATCTAAAACCGCCATCTCACCCGAGTATGGTTTTATGGGTGTGTTTATAGATACCGAAGGAAACCGGGTGGGCTTACATTCTGTTACTTAAAAAGAGAATTTTACAACAATAATTTCTTGGTAATGGCCACCAATGCCTGCACGCCAAATTTAATGTTGGCAATACTTTGGGCCGTTGCATTGTTGTAATCTGTTGCGTTTTTAATAACTACCAACAGGCTGGCAAGGTCTTCTTTATTGATGCCGGTGTCTTTAATAATCTTTCCAATATCATTGTCATTAAGAGCGGTAAGGCTGGCAAACCTTTCCTTGAATTGAGCATCAGTTATAGCCTGTGCATCTGTAACCAGTTTGTCATATTTGTTTGCCATAAATATTATTTTAAAAATGTTTGAATAGTGTTTGCAAGCAATGCAGATTTTTCTCTCACAGCGCCGGCTCCTTTTATAAAATGATTCAGTGCACTGTCTATTCCTTGCAAATTAATACGACTATTGCTGAGGGCTTTCATATTGGCATACACACTTTCCCGCTGGCTGTTCAGCTTGCCGGCAGATACCAACAGATTTTGCATAGCCGAGAAGGCTTCGCCATAAACCTTGTAATCTAAATTCAATTTTTGTGTGATGGTATTTTTTTGTTGCTGCAATACCTGCAACAGTGAGTCTCGCCGTTCTTCAATTTTTGGGTTGATGGCCTGCATAATTTCTACCATATCTTTTTTTACATCAGTACCCGGCGGCAGAAGTGTTTTGAAATTTTCAATCAGTGCAGGACTGTATTCATTGTTGATGAATTCATTTACAAGATGTTTCTTTTCATTAAAAACATATTCTACTAACATCACGTTCATTTCGTGCATGCGTTGGCCCTCATCTTTTAATGCATGAGATAACTCTACCGCCTGTATGGGCATTCTTGCACAGGACACAAACTGCAAGCAGCCTATAACTACGATTGCCCTTAGAAAAACTAAAGGCTGGAGTTTAAGAAAGGGATTTGACGAATTTATTATTTTCATATTCCTTTATTTGGGATAAATAATTTCAAAATATTTCATGAAAATATTTTCCATTTCTTCATAGCAGTTGAACCATACAGGCTGGGCGATTGCGGATATTGTTGAGAGGGCAGCACCCTGCGAATAGCCTTATACCAATCCTGGTAGGTAGCATCTTTTTTTAAATGAGGCAGTGTTGCCAGGGCCACAAAAGTAAAAGCACCATTAGGGCGGTTACTAAACCATGCATCGTAACTGTATTCTACATCCTGGCATCCACTCATGAGTAAGCTTCCATAACTGCCGGGCGGGCTCGATCTTCTGATAGTCCGGATGGTACCTAGTTTGTTGATGTCTTTGGTAGATAAAAAATTTGCCGGAGGCATGAACCTCACTTTACGGGCTGGTGCTATTTTACCAGACGTAGTGGGCGGAGTGGTAATAGGTGCAAACCTTGTTACCGTTCCAGAGTGGCAGGAGTCAGTAAAAAATACCAGCTTAACGCCATTTTTTTTTGAAGTGAAAAGATCGTTCAATTCATCATCTGTTATGGGACCTTTGGTAAACAAATCGTGCGGGCAAAGACATTCGTCAGTGTCGTCCGTTTCATCGCCACTTTTATCTGGCACGTACGTGCCATGCCCGGAAAATTGAATTAATAATGGCGCCGGCTGTAATCATAAGGTCCCGATCATTGCTCTGCACAGACTTTGCCTCGGCAGCCTTTTCAAATAAAATGTAGCGAAGGTGATCTTTGTCTTTTGCATACACTTCTCTAAACACATCGTCAATGTTAAAGGGGATGATCATGCAGGCCATTTTTGTCGCACTATCAATCAGGTTCGCATAATGCGTCAATAATTTTTCAGAAGAACGGGGACTAAAAAAAACATGGGTACCCTTTTTCAAGGTGCTGAGATCTGTGTCGGCCTTTATGGCTTCGGATACGATAGCACTATTTTTTACCGTAGGATTTTCTTTGATGCTCGTCCAGTACTGAAAATATTTTTCTGTAACACTTGCATCCTTTATCCAATGCCCGGTATTGCTATGACCAAAAATACCGGGAAGCGTAATATTGGTAGAGCCCGTCCACACTTCTATAGGTTTACCATCTTTGCATAAAATCATAAACTTATTATGCGGCTGGCTTACTTTGGTTCTGATGGTACACAGCTGGCCAATGCCAGCGGTGGCTATGGCGGCTTCATTTTTTAATTTTTGCCCGGCCTGGCCGCCGTAGCACATTTCTACCTTTGCACCAGCTTTGTTTGCCTTTTTTAAGGCCTGCAAAAAATCATTGTATTGCAATTCATAAAACATGCCTGCAAGCTGGTAGCTGGCGCCGGTAGCTTGTTTCACAAATTGCAGCAGACCATCTTCCCAAAGTTCACGCCCAAGCATTTTTAATGCTGCTTTCCGTTGCGCTTGTGAAAGCTCGTCTACTAGTTTATTCTCAAAGCGGCTGCTATAGGCCTGCGAACCGGTGACGCCATAATTGAAATAGACCCCGTGCTTCCCCTGTTGTAACGGTTCCGTTTGTACCTCTATGCTAACTTCAAAACCTGGAGCAAAACCAGCGGCAGTACCCATCATTGCTTTAATGGTATAAGTATATTTTTCGCCAGGGTCAGCCGTGTAGTCTTTCCAAAAAAAAGTTTGCACGAGGGAGAGTTTTTCTTTTGCAGTTCCTTTCAACGAGGCAAAGAGCTTTGTTCCGTTGATGATTCTTTTGGCGCCGTTGCCGCCTTTTCGTTCAAAAGAAAAGCCAAGCAATTTTTTGCCCTCTACTTTTGATAAGGCAATATCAAGCGAAAACAAAATAGTTTGTGTACCGGCCACGGCATATACTTTTAAAGGGCCTTTGGTGTTTTTAAACCGCATAGAAATTTCTTTTTCATCATTGATAAAAACTACAGGAGTCCTGCATGATAATCGTGAAATTTTCTAATGCTTGAAGCTGGGGCGAGGTAAGTGGGTCTTGATTGCGGATAAAGGACTCCACAATAAACACATTAAAAATGTAACATGCAACAAAAAATTATCCGGCCTTTATGCAAATAAAAAAACCTTCCGAAGAAGGTTTTGCTATGTAAGATATTAAGCACTACCTATCCAGGATGGTTAAGTCTGACTGGCTCTGGATGTACATAGTTGCTGTTCCTCCCTGGTTAAGAACTTTTCCTTTTACAAAAATCACTTTGTCTTTGAGTACCTCAGCCAGATCATAATTGAAATTTACAATGTCTTCTTTTTTTACAAAAACGGTAAACACCTGGTTAGGAAATTGCCTGTCAAGATTGATCAGCATATTCCCAGCCCGGCTAAGTCTGGCTCCCACAACAGTTCCACCTACAGTAATTTCTGTGTTATTTCCCATCCATCCTTTCGCCAGCGTGGTGTTGAAATAATTGCGAGGCAATGTTTCCTGCGCCAAAGGCTGCACCTCTGTTGCGCTGCTTGCTGTGAGCCAGTCTGCGGGCTTGGCCTGGCTTTCAAGTTCTTCCTGCAGCAAGGCCGGAAGTTTATTAAAAAAATCAAGACCAGTTTGTTTTTCCACTTCATTAATAGCAACTGCAAAGGAATGCAAGGGCTTTGTAATTTCCTGGTTAGGCATAATAAAGCCTATGGCTTTTTTGTTGGTAAGGTCCAACACTACCTTCCAGTAAAATCCAGGAATGGTAACCTTATTTTTTCCTCTTTCTATTTTGGGCAGGCCGTCCTTTAGTATTGGGCCGGTTACAACATAAAGGTCTGTAGCAGGATGCCCATACATGTATGCTCTGAATGCATCTTCAAGATCGCCCCATGCGCCGCGGTTAAACACTGCGAGCTGAGGGCTCATATTAGAATAATAGTAAGACTCTGACAGCGCTGTTTTGCTCCAGCGAAAATCTGCAGAGGGCGCCAGGTGACCACGGTCGTATCCAAAAGCATCGTAGGCCCAGGTGCTGTCCGCTTTTAATTTTTTAAAAAAATAATCCGCTTCCTCAGCGCTGCCTGTCGTCACTTTTTTATCAACCCTAAAATCGTTGGTGCGAAAAACAGTTCCTTTTAAAACATCGGGTGGTATAATGTGAGCAACCCACCTGGCTTGCTCATATTTTTCGGCATACGCTAAGGCGATCGCAGAATGCCGAACGAGAGCGTCGCCGGACTGCAACACGGGCAGGCCCACTTTGGATAGATCGTCTTGTATTTTTTCGAGTTTTAAAAACTCAATCTGGTCATTGAGTTGCTGGCGTTGCTGGTCTATACTGCTCAGTTTAGCAGTGGCCAATTTTATTTTTTCGCTGATAGTCTGCGCCAAAATATTTCCATTGGCTGCCACAGCCAATAAAATTAAAAAAAAATACCTCATACTTAGAACTTGTTACAAATGAAAGTTAGGGTTTCTAAAAAAGCAAATGCTATTGGCACATCAGGGGCGGCCAAGGCATTGTTATAACTGTTCAATCAATTCCGCTTTTTCCATCAACCCGGTTTTTTTCCAAACAGCTTTGCCGTTTTTGTAAACAATGAAAGTGGGAAACTCCTCAATATTTAATTCCTTCACCAGGTCTTTTTGCGAGGCGCCATCTACCTTAATGAGCATGAACTTTGTTCCATGAGATTTTTGCAGGTCTGCCAGTACTGGCTCCATTGTTTTACAAGGCGGACACCACTCCGCACCAAAATCAACCAGCACAGTTTTGTCTGCAGGTATCTGCAGTAGGTATGCTGCCAACGACATTTGTGGAACTGCAGCAATTTGCTCCAGTGGTTTACCTTCTTTGTTCCAGTTTTTAATACCTCCTTCCATGTTGTAGGCTGTGTAGCCATTTTGCCTGAGCCAGGCCACAGCCGCACCACTCCTTGCACCGCTTAAGCAATAAGTATACACAGGTGTTTTCTTGTCAAGTGCTTTCACTCTTTGCTTAAATTGATCCGGGCGATTCCAATCAGCTTGCAGGGCATTTTTTAAATGACCACTCTCGTACTCACCGGCTGTGCGCACATCCAGTAATTGCACCGTTTGCGTCGCCATTCCTTTTTCAAATGCCGTCACATCAAGATTGCTCTTTTGTGCCTTGCTGCTGCAGGAAAAAGCCATGCTGCTAACTAACAAAAGAGCCATTACATTTGTTTTGATATTCACATTTTTCAACATGGTTATATTTTTAAATCTCGCTGGCGCAAATTTAGGCATTCACTATCGAACTAATTTTTTGGTTTATGCAAACATTTTTGTTGCTCACAGGCACCTTTTAAAATACAGGGTGCCCTGAAAAATCAGGGCACCCATGCGTGTTTTCAGGAGGGATAATATTTTCTCAGAATCGAAACCCGATTCCTATTTTAATTGCATTGTTGTATCCATTTACATTCTTGTTGGCATCTACTCTAGATAGGCCATAGTCATAAGCAGCAGACACATTGAAGCCTCCTGGAAACTGGTAACCCAAGCCTGCGGTCACACCCATATCCCATCTATTAAATTGGCTGGTAGCATCGGTGCTATTATTAAAAACACTAAAACCAAGCACGCCGGCTGTTGTTTTTAATTGGGCTTGAGTGAGGTAAGAAAACTGCGGGCCGGCAAAAATTTGCAAGCCGCCTAAATCAGCTTTTAGCAGCACAGGCATGTCTATATAATCTGCTTGTAATATAGACCTGGCGTTGGCGCCAAGAAATTCGAGTCCTTTCAATCCCAGGTCGCCGCGTAGTTCGTAACCCTTTTGTGAGTAGTAAACTCCTGGCTCAAAAGAAATTTTATTAGAAACAGGAAGGTTAGCAAAACCGCCCACAAAAAAGCCGGTTCTATTGTGCGTGGTAATCATGCCGTCTGCAAAATCCAGGAGGTTGTTAAGATTGTTAACAGCGTCCCCTCGCATGCTTGCAGAGGAGAGGCCAGCTTTAACGCCAAACCTGGCGCTGGTTTGAGATGAAGCCGTTATCGATATAACGGTGAGCATTAGAAGTAAAATTTGTTTTTTCATCTTGATGGTTGAACGGGGTTTTTCAGTCGTTCTGTCATCTGAGAAGGTTAATTGAGTCATAAGATTAATGTTGCTTCCGTAAGATTTTGTTAAAGCAAATTTCTCCTTGTCCACGTTTTGTTTTGTTGTTTCAAAAAAATGCTGTCTTAAGCCTTATTAATACGGCAGTAGAAACACAGAGCTGTTAATTTATTTTGTACAAGATTGGGTTAACAAAATGTCCAACTTTATTTCACATTTTCTTGTAATTGCTGGAACGATATTTCTGTAGATAGTGTACTTATTATTATACACATTTAAAACAGAGAGCAATGAAAAAAAGCAAATGGATTTCTGCAGGGTTGGTGGCCCTCTTTTCGGTAACACTTGTGGGCTGCGCATCTACAGCACATATAGAAAAAGATGATTCTATAGATTTTGCCAATTACAAAACTTTTGCATGGATAGAAAAAGCTGCGTCGGATAGCAACAAGGCAAATGACTTGGTAGAAAGTAAAGTTAAAAATGTAGTGAAACAGGAGTTGGAGAAAAATGCCGGGTGGAAACAGGTGTCCTCTAGACCAGATCTATTATTGAGCTACGATGTTTTGGTAGAAAGATCTACGGTTGAACAAAACAACCCAGTGTATTCAAGATCATACACCAGGACTTTTTACAACCCACGGGCGAGACGTTATTTCAATGTGTATTACCCATCCCAGTTTATAGGGTATGACAATTATGGGGTACAGGTGCAGGAAGGCACTGTTACCATTTCTATGATTGACACCAAAACGGACAAGACCGTTTGGCAGGGTTGGACCACAGAACAAATTGACAGTCGTAAAATCAAGAGCAAAGAAGTAGAATCTGCTATCAGAACTATTTTTAGAAAATTTGATCTGGCAAAAAGATAAACCGCAATCCACTATCCTAAAAACCCCGGCGCATTGCCGGGGTTTTTGTTTGCTAATAATTCGGGTTTGTTGCCCTATAAATTTTTTAGCTTCTTCATATTATTTTTATCTCCTTCTACAAAACTAATAGCATACCCACCACCTGGTACACTCAGTTGAGCCAGTTTTGATTTACTCGTTACAATTACCTTGCGGATCGTGTAAGCCTGCGGGTTACTCTTAAAATGCGCCGTAGGAGCATCTGCATAAATGGTAGCTACGTATTTTTTCCCTGCATCTAAAAAGTCAAAGTTTATGGTAGAAACTCTTGCAGCATTTCCATTCACATTGCCCACAAACCATTGGCCATTGCCTTTGGCTTTGCGTGCTGCCGTTATGTAATAGCCAGGCTCCGCTTCAAGATAGCGGCTTTCCTGCCAGTCTACTGCTACGTCTTTTATAAACTGGAAAGCGTCCAAAAATCTGTTGTAGTTTTCTGGTAAGTCAGCGGCCATTTGCAGCGGGCTATACATCGTTACATACAAAGCGAGCTGGTTTGCAATCGTACTGTTTACATGCGATGTATTTGTCGGGCTTAGCTTAGTAAGATCCATTTCAAAAATGCCCGGCGTGTAATCCATCGGGCCACCTATAAGCCTCGTAAAAGGTAGGACCGTTACATGGTTTGGTTTAGAACCTCCAAACGATTGGTACTCGGTACCTCGGGCCGATTCGTTACCAATGAGGTTTGGCCAGGTACGCCCAATACCTGTTGGCCTCACAGCTTCATGCGCATTTACCATTATTTTGTACTGAGCTGCTTTTTCTATTGCGTATTGATAATGGTTAACGATCGGTTGACTATAGTGGTTTTCACCGGCCGGTACAATGTTTCCTACATATCCGCTTTTTACCGCATCGTAGCCATTCTCGTTCATAAATTTATAAGCGGTATCCATGTGCCGTTCGTAATTACGGGTAGCTCCGGAAGTCTCATGATGCATGATCATTTTCACCCCCTTAGATGCGGCATAATCTCGTATTCCTTTCACATCAAAATCCTGGTAAGGAGTTACAAAATCAAATACGTATTCTTTGTTGTTGCCAAACCAATCTTCCCAACCATGGTTCCAACCTTCTACCAACACAGCATCAAAACCATGCAAGGCTGCAAAGTCGATGTACTCTTTTACATGCGCAGTATTAGCACCATGCGTGCCGTTTGGTTTTGCCTTGGTAAAATCTGTGATGCCCAATTGAATGGAAGGATACTCATTGGTATACGACCAGGAACTTTTGCCGGTGATCATCTCCCACCAAACGCCGATGTATTTCACCGGTTTTATCCAGGAGGTTTCTTTGATCTTTGAAGGCTCATTTAAATTATAGGTCATCTTTGATGCAAGAATCTGCCGGGCATCGTTGCTCACAATTACGGTGCGCCATGGAGATACCGAAGGAGATTGTATGTAGCCTTTGTCTCCAATGGCATCCGGCGTTAGCCACGATTTGAAGACTTGCTTTTTATCATCATAATCCAGGTGCATGCAAGAGTAATTGATGAGAGCGGCTTCATGCAGATTGATGTAAATGCCCTCTTTAGTTTTCATCATCAAGGAAGTTTGAACGGCAGTGGGAGAAAATGTCGTTTGCGAAATGTTGGCCGTAACTGCTTTTGCCAGAAGGCCTCTTATTTCTGAAAGCTTAGATTCGGTATAGTCATATTCCTGCGTGTCATAGTCTCCGGGAATCCAAAATGCGGTATGGTCACCAGCCATGGCAAACTCGGTTCTTTCTTCTTTGATAATAAAATAGGTAAGATTTTTTTGCCGGGGAAATTCATAGCGAAAACCAAGCCCATCGTCAAACAACCTAAAACGTATCAACAACTGCCGTTGGGTTTCTTTTTGCTGAAGGGTTACCGCCAGCTCGTTGTATTGATTGCGTATGGTACTTACTTCTCCCCAGACCGGTTTCCAGCTTTCATCAAACGAACTCGTTTTGGTATCCGCTGTGGTGAAATCATTAAGTAAAGACTTTTTGTCTTTCTTAAGATGTAACCCGAGCAATCCGGGTTTAAGGATCACCTCCGATTTGTAAGTAAGCGCATAGGAGGGGCTGCCATCTGCAGTGAGCGAAAAATTCATTACAAATTCACCGTTTGGTGAACGCAGCTCCTGGGCATGAACAGTTAAAACGC
>JAYTBG010000442.1:0-2689 GCA_043737055.1 Chitinophagaceae bacterium
GCTATGCGTAAAAACCCTTCGAGGAAACCACGCAACACCGCCAGCGTTCTGTGCGATGGTACCGTAGCAATTCTTTCGCTGAAAGCAAAATAATCTTTGTACTTGGCAGCTTCCGTTTCTTTATCTGTAATGAGGGTACTTTTAAAAGTAGCATCCCTTTCAAAAAACTTACGCAACTTTTCCCTCACTGCGGTATCCTCGTTTACCAATTCTGCAATAATGTCCCGGGCTCCCTGCAATGCTGCATCAATAGAAAGTACTTTATCGGTTATAAAAGCGGAGGCTTCTTTTTCCAGGTCAATATCTTTTTGCTCCATCAGTAAATCAGCCAATGGTTGCAGACCATTTTCCCTTGCCACAACTGCTTTTGTTTTGCGCTTTTGCTTGTAGGGCAAGTAAATATCTTCCAGTTGACTGATAGTGATGGCAGCGTCAATTTTTCCCTGTAACGCTTCCGTCATTTTACCTTGCTCGGTAATGGTCTTTTCAATAAATGTTTTGCGTTCTGCAAACTCATTCATCAATTTATTTTCATCCTGAATTTGCTGAATCTGTACTTCATCTAAAGCACCCGTCATGTCTTTACGGTAACGGGCAATAAAGGGAATGGTAGAACCCTCACCTAACAGCTGTAAAACAGCGTCAACCTGCTGCGATTTTATTGATAATTTCTGTGCTATTAATTGTGCAAACATTTTAAATATTTTTTATGAGCCGAACCAATGTCCCTGGTGCATCTTTATTGGCCCCTGCCTGCCGGTAGTCAGGTCGCACTCTTGTACGTTATCTCTTTATTGAACTTTTTTGGGCAGCGAAAATAATGGAAAATCAAGCTAAAAAAATTTGATTCTTCGGCGTTACTGGCTACCTGGGATTGGAGTGATACTAAAGATTTAAAGCAATGGACTTAAGGCGAGGCAGGAGCATGCTTATAATTAAAGCTGTAAGAACATGCCCGTTAAGGTTTTAGCAACATTGCCCACTAGCATTGCAGCATAATTTTCTTTTCAGGATTTACCGCCACAAAAGAATACAAGGCATTTCTTATAAAGTCATTATCAGCGTAAGGGTTTAGGATTTCTTTTAAAGAAAGTATATCAGTTGGCGGTGGCTGAGATTTTATGTAACCCATCCCCCAAAAACTTCCCCGCTCTATCAACAGGCAGAGCTTTTCATCTTCCTTTAATCCATCGTCAACCAAAGCAAATGTGGGCAGTTGCAGTTCCAGCTCTTGCAGGGCCTGTTTAACCCTGCTGTTGTAGTGCGAAGGAGGCTCCATGAACTCAATATCCTTTTCCGAAATGGGGCTTTTATCTATGTAGCAAAGTTTTTTGTCTAACTCAAATTGTTCCGCCATTTTGGTAAGCATTACGGTGCCCTCGTGCAGTAAGTTAAATTGATAGTGTGCCCGTAAATTCTTTTTCTTCTTGTCTATAGCAAGGCGAATGTAGCCTTTGCCATCTTCGAAGCTATACAGCCCATACTTTTGCGCAGGTTGTTTTTGGCTGTAATTGTATTTTGGCCAGAGCCTTTTTATCTCTGCACTTTCTAACACCAGCGCATGCAGCTCGTTGGCGCATGTAGTAAATGTAATGTTGGCTATCAGCCTTAAAAAATGTTGCCGCTTCTTGTCTGCATCGTTGTGAGTGAAGTGGCTGCTTACTCTTTTTTTAATGTTGATGGCTTTGCCTACATAAATAACCTTGCCTTTTACATTGTGAAAATAATATACTCCGGGTGCGTTGGGAAGGCCGGAAATAACAGCTTTGTCTAAATGCAATGGCAACCACTGTTCTGACGAAGATCTTTTGAGCATTTGATCTATATGGAGCTGGCCGCCATTTGCCAGCATTTTTTCAAACAGTACGACCGTTGCTCTTGCATCTCCAACCGCCCGGTGACGATCTGTTATTTCTATACCCTGACTCCTACATAAATTGCCGAGGCTATAAGAAGGCAAGCCCGGAAAAATTTTGCGGCCCAGCCTTACCGTGCAAAGCTTAGTGCAGTTGAGTTCGTAACCTGCACTTTTAAGATGATACTTTATGAAAGAGTAATCGAAATTTACATTGTGGGCTACAAAAATGCTTTTTTGCAGAAGGCTATAAATTTTAGCTGCCACCTCCTCAAATGAGGGTGCGCTTGCCACCATGGCATTGCTGATACCGGTAAGTGCGGTAATGTAAATAGGAATCTTTTGATTAGGGTTGATAAGCGTATGATAAGAATCTACCACCAGTTTCCCATCATGAATATAAATGGCGACATCGGTGATACCGTTGCCAGAAGCATGCCCCCCGGTTGTTTCAATATCTACAATAGCATACATTCTTGCTTATTTATCTTTTAGCGTGTCTTATTTTTTGTCGCAGTTTCCGACCTGCAAAATACTAATTTTTTTAGCTTTGCGACAACCTTTTATTTAGAAAGGCTATATCATTTTAGCTTAATGAGCTAAACACTTCGCAGTGAATCGCAAGTAGATAAAGAAAGAGCATATAGCAATAACCAGGAGGAGCATCATAAGAAGATAACAGCTCGGTAAGAATATAATTAATTCATCACTTAGTATGGTTTTGCGATGTTGGGCTAAAGCCCCGGTTTTTCTATTACCTGAAATCCCCATGCTGAAGCATGGGGTTAATTTTTTTTGCCGAGCACATAAGTAACGATAACCTTGGTC
Source organism: Chitinophagaceae bacterium (assembly GCA_043737055.1). GTDB lineage: Bacteria > Bacteroidota > Bacteroidia > Chitinophagales > Chitinophagaceae > Ferruginibacter. Next base: position 2,684 of record JAYTBG010000442.1, read on the forward strand.
TGAAGC
>JAYTBG010000443.1:0-15033 GCA_043737055.1 Chitinophagaceae bacterium
TTTTTAAAATTTTAAACGAAAAAAAATGAAAAAAATATTATATCTCCCCCTCCTGTTAATAGTTACAACGATAGGGAGTTGCAAAAAATACCTGGACAGAACCCCGTTGGATGCATCTGCCAGCACAACCTTTCTGAGCAACCAGGATGAAATGGATCAAAGCCTTAATGGAGTGTATGCGGCTAATTTGTGGACATACCCCAACAACACTCCTCTTTTGTTTGCCATAGAAGCCTCTACTGACATAGGCATTCGCCGGGATCAGAATGCAGAAGATTTTATAGCATTAGGCGAAGGTTCTTTTTTTATCAATAACCAGATTGTAAATCTAAGCTGGAGCCAGGGCTACAGATTAATTCAGAGGGCCAACCAACATTTGGACGGTATGGAAAGAGGAAAGGGCAATGTATCTCCACAATATTATGGAAGAAACAGGGCAGAAATATTGGTGCTGAGGGCGTGGAGTTATTTTCATATGTTGTACATGTTTGGCGATTTGCCTTATTACAGAAAAAGCCCTACAGTAGATGAGGTGCTCAATGCTACCAGAACACCCGTGGCCACAATTGTAGCCGATTTATACAAAGATTTGGATGAGGCTGTGGTAGGATTTGATGCCGCCACTGCACAACCTATATTGGGCAATGGTCGTGTAAACAAAGCGGTAGCGCTGGGCATAAAAGCTAAATTAGCCTTATTGATAAAAGACTATGCTACGGCGGCAGCGGCTACCAATACTGTTATTTCCAGCTCCAATTATAATTTGAACTCCAGTTACCAAAACCTGTTTTCTATTGCAGGCCAGGTGGCCAATAATGGTCGGGAGATTTTATTTAACCAAACCTACCCTACAGATGCATCGGCTCCGGAAAACTGGATGGTGTGGATTACGGTACCAAGGCTAATCACCAGTTCGCAAAGCAGTCATTTTCCATCGCAGGCACTGGTAGATAAATTTGAAGGAAAAGATGGTTTGCGCATCGACGCTTCTGCTGTTTATGATCCCCTGAACCCACGGTTGAACAGGGACAATCGTTTAAAATGGACGGTTTCAATGAATGGCGACACTTTATTGTATAACGTACAGGCAAGTGCAAATGGTGCATACATTCAACCTAAAGAAAAAACCATATTTAACTTGTATAGCAACGTACGCCGTCGGTTTAATTGGACCACAGGAGTGTTTGACAATGTAACGGGTGGCAATACTGATTGGATCGGTAATACAGGCGGAGGTATTCAATGGGCTGTCGGTGCGGCAGGAAGCCGTGGTGGTGTTGGGTATATTTGGCGCAAATATGTAGACTCCACGCAGATACATCAGTTGACAAAAACAGGTTACATCCTAATGCGCTATGCTGACATTTTATTAATGAATGCTGAAGCTAAAATTGAATTGAACCAAATAGACGCCTCTGTAGTAAATGCCATCAACCTTGTAAGAACAAGAGCAGGACAACCAGGGATTGTGGCAGGGTCTCAATCGCAGATGAGGCAAATTATAAGAAGAGAAAGAGCGGTTGAATTTGCAGGTGAAGGGCTGCGTTTATTCGATTTAAGAAGATGGAACATTTACGAAAAAGCAAACAGTGGACCCGTAGTGGGCGCAGCGTTCGACCCGTTGGTAGCTCCTGCCACCCCGGTTTTTGATATGAATGATATACCAGATTATGCTGCCAGTGTGAACCAGCGAATCCGTTTTAGAAACCAGGTAAGGAACAACAACAACCCTAAGTTTAAACTGTGGCCAATACCCCAGTTTGAAATAGATGTTAACCCTGCCGGAATTAAACAGAATCCTTCGTGGTAATCTTTTTCATGTAGCAATAATCAAAGGGGTGGCGGTAAAACGCCGCCCTTTTTTAAAATTATACCATGCAACAAAGAAATTCAAGCCTGGATGCGTTACGTGGCCTGGCAATACTGTGTATGATATTAAGTGGCAGTATTGCGTATGGCGATGTATTGGCAGGCTGGATGTTTCATGCACAAGTGCCACCACCCATGCATCAGTTTAATGCTTCTATTTTTGGTATAACCTGGGTAGACCTGGTATTTCCTTTCTTCTTATTTAGCATGGGAGCCGCAATTCCCCTTTCCTTAAAAAAATATATTGATAATAAAAGTGGATTTAAAATGATTGTATGGATTGCAGGAAAACGGTTTTTACTGCTGGTTTTTTTTGCATTATTTACAGAACACATGAGGGCATGGGTCATAGCCGATGTACCAGGGTATAAAGAGCAATTACTTTCTTTACTTGCATTTCTCCTGGTGTTTTTTCAGTTTTTTGAAAATCGAAATGAAAAGTATAAAACTATATTTCTTGCTTTAAAACTATTTTCTTTTTTCGCTGCTGCATTTTTACTGTGGAAATTGCCTTTCTGGAGTGGGAAGGGTTTTGATTTTTATAAAAGCGATATTATTATCATAGTGCTGGCCAACATGGCCTTCTTTGGTACACTGATATATTATTTTACCGCTACTAAACCATATTTACGTATGGGTTTATTGGCATTTATCATGGCTGTTTTTTTGGCTGCAAAAGAACCGGGCGGCGGATGGGCAAAGGAGTTCTTTAACTTTAATCATATTGGCCGGTTTTCTTTCGACTGGATGTATCAATTCTATTTTTTGAAGTATTTATTTATTATTATTCCAGGTACCATTGCTGGTGAGTGGATGTGGGAAGAGATGAAGGGTAAAAAATTATTAGATGATAATTTTGAAATGAAAAAAAAGCAGTTGAATGACTCGACTGAAAACATGTTGGCGTTTATTGCCATTGCATTGGTGTGTGTAAATTTAGTTGGATTGTTCACCAGGATGTTATCATTAAATCTAATTATAACAATACTACTTTGTGGTTTGTCTATTTATTTTACCCGAACAGCCGACGAAAATCATTTGTTTAAAAAACTGGTAGCAGCCGGAACTTTCTTGCTATTACTGGGTTTATCTTTTGAAGCATATGAGGGTGGTATCCGGAAAGACACGTCTACTTATAGCTATTATTTTGTAACGAGTGGCCTTGCTTTTTTTATGCTTCTTTGTTTTAGTGTGATGGCAAAGCGAAAATATTTTTCTTCCATAGCAGATTATTTTTCCCTCAACGGCAAAAATCCAATGGTAGCATATGTGGCTGGAAATTTACTACTCTTGCCTTTACTGTCACTCACTGCACTAAAGCCAATTTGGGACGGTATGAACCAAAATGCATTCATGGGATTAATGAAGGGTGGGTTATTTACCGGAGTTGTTTCTCTAATTACTATCTTTTTTGTAAAACGAAAATGGTTTTGGAAAACGTAGTTGCGTATATACCGGCTACAATACTAGACACGTTTGCAGATTGTCAAAACTATTAGTGACTTATAAAAATTTATTCGACTAGCATCAACTCATCTACAGCTAATCCGCCTGCAAGATGCAGGTTTGTAATACGAACACCAGAAATGGTCAATTGCTTTTGAAAGAAATCAAACAAAGTCTTTTCATTTTTGCCGGGGGTATGTGCATAAATATTTCGCTGGTCTGTTTTACTCCTAACTTCAACACCGTAACGTAGTTGTTTTTCATACACCACTTTAGCATTTTCTAAAAACTGTACCACAGCCACCGGTGTTCCCTCGGGCAAAATTGTTTCAGTAGTTGCTTTAAATACAAAGCCGCAGGCTGAAAGATTTTTCCATTTAAAACTGTAAACAACAGGCAAATTAATTTGGGCAGCGGCAGTAACATTTTGAAAGCTTATCGGTTCCGTAATTCGCCAACCATTTTTATCACTAATAGGTTTGGGCTGAGTGTAAAAGCGACTTGTCCACTCCTCTATTGCATTATACGGAAGCGATTTAGGCAATTCTTTTCTTCCGCTCCATGCATAATCCATTGCTAAAATGTATGCGGCAAATTGCTCAACATTTTGCAGCATGTTCTTTTCACTACTTTCAAAATCGGCCCAGGTGGTTTGAAGTACCCCTGCTTTTTCGTCAATAGCGGCATGAACAAAACCTCTTACATTATCAGGCCACAACCATGGTGATGCAAGAGGAAGATTGTTGTTCTGTTTCCATATCTGCAGGCTGGTTTTATATACTTCAGGATCAGGGTTGTTTAGGTAATGCCAATCGCCAATGTAAGTACCTGCGGGTATAAAACTTCTTATAATTGCAGCACGTTCTTTAGTAACGCCATTCAAGGCATCAGGGCCTTCACCTGGTGCCAAACCCATGTCTCCCCAAACCATGAGCTTTGCTTTTTTTCTGTTGACATAAGTGCTAAGAAAAGCAATTTGTGTTTTAAAAAAATCGATTTCCCTTTCTCTCGGAATATTAAAACCAATCATACCAATTTCGTCAAAGCCAATATGAATGGTTGCTGGTTTTAGCAAGGCAAATGCTTCATCCCATAATTGTTTTATCACCAATTGCGATTGTGGTAGCTCCGGATTCAACGTGTAAGGATATTGTGGGTTTACGGCCAGCCAGCGATTTTTATTTGGCTTAAAAAACCATTCCATATGCCCCAGGCTTTGAATCAATGGAATTGGTTCTGTATTATTCTTTCTTAAATAGTCAAACTCAGATTTTAAATCTTTTAAGGAGACAGAAATTGAATTGTGAATCTCCGGAAACTGTTTCCATTCAGCCTGCTCACATTGCAGTACCACTTTGTTCATCTTTAATGGAAACAAAATACGATCGTACATCCGCTTGTGCAGTTGCCAACTTGTTGGTCCCGTAAACATGTGAATACCCCGCCATGCAACAGAAGGTTCATCTTTAATATTTCCTTGTGGTATTTGCAGTTTCCCATATTCATTTTTAGTGAGCTGCGCCAATGTGTGCAGTGCGTACTGTAAGCCCTTTCCTGTTTTATATTGAATGTTTATCACTTCCTCTTTAATGTCAATCACATAACCTTCAACATGCAATAAGTTATTTTGTAGTGTGGTGATATTAGGATAATAATTATTGCCAATTTGCCATTGAAGCTTTAAAATGTTTCTGTATTTATCTGCCGCATCTGAAACAACTGCGGGTTTTAAAAGCGGAATGATGTACTGCTTTTTAGTTAACTGAATTGATTTGGGTTGAGGCAATAATTGGTTTTGATTTACAGCGTGCTTCCATGCAGTGTTTACTTTTTCTAAAACTATGTTTTTTGTGCTGGCACTGTTTTGCATGGCCGGTACAGCATTAATTTCCTTTACAAAAAAGGAACGATGTAATCCTCCTGATTGGTTCACGGGGATATTTTCATCGTACAAAGTGAGGTATTGCGAACGCTGTGTATAATCTTTCGCCCCGGGGCTAGCATTCGCATTCACTTTAATTTTAAATGGGTGAGAGGAACGGAATTGAAACTTGCCAAATGGCGTTGTGGCAATAAGTAATGTATCATTGAACTCCTGAATATTTATTACAGCTTTCTGATCATTGCTCCATGAAGTTTCGTTTAAAAATGGCAGCCATATTTTTGCATACACAACATCAGCAACAGCACTATCTTGTAAATTCCATTTGCAATCGATAAATGTTTTTGTAGTACTATCCACTTTTTCAACACGGTACGTTCCACTCACCGCCGTGTTTTCGCTCCCGATCAATAACACATCCTTTTCCAATTGAGTTGAATCCACATCTTGTTCCCACCAGGTAAAATAGTAGTGATGAGTGTTTCGTTGTGGCGTAAGAAAATTAATTTCAGAGCCAGTTATCCATGTAAGGTTATTTGTAGTTACAAATAAACCTTTTTTAGGAACCAGTCTTGAAATGGTTTGTGCTGGTAAAAAAAACGGTAAAAGAATTAAAAAAACGGTCCCATTTAAAAATGAATAACCCTTGTTTTTATTTGTATACATTGATGATGAGTTTTCCGCCTTGTAGCAATTGCCCATGTTTAATCATTGTAATTGGTATTTTTTTTCCATTAAACTCTATGGATGCAATGCCGTCTCTGCCGCTTTGAGTTAGTTTGTTTACTTGAAGCCGCAGTTGTTTTTTATTTGGCAATTGTATTATTGCGTTGTCTACAAGTGGGTAACCAAAAACGTATTCGCCGCTGGCAGGATTCATAGGATACATGCCAAGGCTGCTCCAAATATACCAGGCACTCATTTGTCCGCAATCATCATTGCCACTCAACCCGTCCGGCCCGGTTTTGTAAATGCTGTCAGCCACAACCTTCAGCCATTTTGCTGCTTTTTCCGGGTGCCCAAGTAGAGTGTACATGTAAATAATATGGTGGCTGGGCTCATTGCCATGAGCATATTGCCCAATGAGGCCGCTCACATCTGCAGAAATATTTTCTCCGTGAAGTTCTGAAGGTGCAGTAAAAAGTTCATCTAATTTCTTTACTAAATTTTCTTTTGTTCCATAAAGTTTGGCTAGTCCGTTTACATCGTGTGGCACAAAAAAACTGTGTTGCCATGCGGTACCTTCTACATACTGCCCATCAAATCCATGCTCAGATAATAAGGGATCAAAAGGTTCTATAAATTTACCCAGGCTATCTTTTGCTCTCATGAAACCGGTGCCGGCATCAAAAAGCTTTTTATAGCTGGCCGCTCTTTTTATAAAGAGGTTAAAATCTTCTTTCTTGCCCATTTTTTTTGCTACCTGTGCAATACACCAATCATCATAAGCATATTCAAGCGTCATGGTTACACTCCAGCCATGTTTATCCTGCGGTAAATATCCAAAGCGGATATAATCGGGTGTGCCCCGTTGATTTTGAAAAGCACTTTTACGCATGGCACTATATGCAACGTTGTAATCAAACCCTTTTATCCCCTTTAGCATTGCATCTGCAATAATGGGAATGCTATGATAGCCCGTCATGGTATTGGCTTCCCATGTGCTGAGATCCCATACCGGCAACAGGCCGTTGTCTTTATACAACTGCAGCATGCTGTTAATCATGTCTGGCAAGCGCTCCGTTTGTGTAATAGTAAACAAAGGGTTTAACGCACGAAAAACATCCCATTGAGAAAATACCGTGTATTTATTTTTGCCCCTGGAGAAAGCCAATTGTTTGTTGTCATGAGTTTGATAGGCGCCATCGGCATCGCTGTTAATTACCGGAGCCATACAGGTGTGGTACAAAGCCGTGTAAAATTTGGTAGCCAGTGCGGTGTCGGTTGTGTTTATCCTGATCTTTTGCAATTCTTTTTCCCAAAGTGCTTCAGTATTTTTTACTACTGTGGCAAAGTTTTGTCTTACGGCATTGTTCAGTTCGAGCATGGCTTTATCGGTGCTTACTGTGCTCAGAGAAACTTGAACCTGCAAAGGATTGGTAGTATTGAATTGGAGCGCAATCTTTGCCTGATTTCCTTCTGCCCTGTTGTTGGTTTGTAGGGCTTCGTTGATGAACAGATAATTTTTTACCGGCGAAGAAAACTTTGCAGCAAAATATACTTTTTGTCCCTTGGCCCAGCCAGTACTATAACGATAACCCACTAAAGTATAGTCGTCTAAAAGGGTGAGCATACCGGCAGTACTCGAATCCCAATTGATAGCAAAACCCATGTCGAAGCGAAGCCAGCCTGTGGCCTCAGGGAAGGTATACCGGTGAAAACCGGTTCGCTCTGATGCCGTTAACTCGCAAACAATTTTATTGTCTAGTTGAACTTTATAGTATCCCGGTTTGGCAGTTTCGTTGTTGTGAGAAAAGGGAATTTTAATTTTCGAATTTCTTATCTGACTGGTATCTGTAAGTGGCAGCACAGAAATATCGCACCAGTCACCTATGCCTGTGCCGCTTAAATGTGTGTGGCTAAAACCTGCAATTGTTTTGCTGCTGTAATGGTAACCGCTGCTCCAATCCCATCCTTCGTCTCCGTTATCGGGGCTGAGTTGTACCATACCAAATGGCTGAGTGGCCCCTGGGTACACGTGGCCATGACCTCCTGTGCCTAAAAAAGGATCAACATATTTGGTGAGTTGCTGAGCACCAGAAAAAGAAACATTCAAAAGAAGACAAATAGGAAGCAATAATATTTTCATAGCAATCTAAATTTTGATGCTGCACCGCCTGATGGGTTAAACCAGAGCTGTTTATTTTCCTTTGTCTTTGCATGCCGCATACCGCCCTCAACACGCCAAAAACTTTATTTGATAAAAGGGTATTGACCCTGGTACCAGGATAACTTATCCTTTACCCCCTCGTAAAAAAAGAAGCATTCCCCTTTAAATCCATTCAGCCTGTTCCTTGCAATCATTTCCGTCATAAAGGCATCGCTTTGAATGGTGTTACCCGATTTTACCAATACTCCGGGATAAAAAGGCACAGCAGGGTTTCTGTAATACCCTTTTTGTTGCACCAGGCTGGCATTGTATGCTGCAATATCATACCGGTAACACTGTGGTAAAACCGCATCTATGTAGGCGCTATCTACCCATGTAGGCCAGTCCTGTAAATATTCTGTATACCCAAATGGATAGGGACTTGGCGACATGGTAAACTGAACAGAGGGTTTGATGGCTTTCACTTCGTTGCGCAGCCTTCTTACAAAGCCGGTCAATTTTTTTGCTCTCCACAAAAGCCATCCTGCGTCTGTTGCATTGGAAGGGGGTAAGGCGCCGCCATTTTCTGCCTGGTACAAAGCTTTGGTATAAGAATCGTACCCTCCGGTATTGGGCATAGCGGGCAACCGGTCGTCCCCTTGCACACCATCTACATTGTAATTTGTTGTTACCTCTTTAAAAAGGTTAATCATGTATTGCTGCACCTCAGGATGGATTCCGTTGAGCCAGTCGAATCCGTTTTTGACAACAAGGTTGCCGTTGATGTCCTTTGCTGCCCAGGCAGGCTTGGCAGCTACAATAGCACCTCCATTGGCCGAATAAGAAGACGAAAAACCGTATTCAAACCAGGCATGCACTTTTATCCCTGCTGCATGCGCTTCGTCAATCATCTCCTGCAAAGGATCTCTTCCTGTAAATGACTCCCTGATGCGAATACCAATTAAATTTTGCATTACAGTGCTCGGGTAGCAGGTTCTGCCATTGTTATATACAACTATAAATATGTTATTGATGTTGGCTGCCTTGCAGGTTGCAACGCACTGCTTTATGTTTTCTCTGCTGTCCATTGCAGTGCTTGCTGCGGTAGTGACCCATACACCTCTTAATGCATTAGGATCCCAAACCGGTACAAGCGGAGGGCGTGGGGTGACAGGGCTGCCGGTTCCGCCTCCCTTTTTGCAGGATACCCCGGCAGTTATAAGGAGCAAAAGCATTATGCTCCCTGCGCAAACCATTTTTAATTTCATATGACAGTATTTTAACTCAACAAACGAGTTACGAACTTAATTAAATTTTTTATAGTAATATGTTAGTTTTTAAAAAAATTAATTAACTTTTGCCCTTAATGCCATCTGTAACAAAACTACGCTCACTTGGATACTCAAAACACCCCTAAGAGGCATCCGGCCTCCTGGATACCTACTACGTGGTTTGCCATGGGATTGCCCTTTGTAGCACTAGCCGCAGCAAGTTCTATCATGTATAAAAACATGGGGATCTCCAACTCCAGCATTGCTCTATGGACCTCACTTATTATGCTTCCCTGGACTTTGAAGCCGCTGTGGGGACCGTTTTTAGAGATGTTTAAAACAAAGAAATTTTTTGTTTTTACCTCCCAGATCTTCACAGGGGTTCTATTTGGCTTGGTAGCCCTTAGTCTGCATGCAGAATATTTCTTTGCAATATCTATTGCCATTTTTGCCATAATTGCTCTCAGCGGGGCCACACACGATATGGCTGCAGATGGAATTTATTTGAATGAGCTGACAGAAAAATTGCAGGCAAAATATGTAGGCTGGCAGGGTGCTTTTTACAATATTGCCAAAGTGTTCTCCGGCGGAGTGTTGGTTTATTTTGCCGGCGAACTAGAGAAAAGGATGGGCATTATAAATGCGTGGATGATTGTGATGTTGCTTTACGGAGCTATCATGGTAGTACTTGGCTTATATAACATGAGAGCGCTACCAAGCGGGGGTGTTTCTAAAAGTGTGCATTCAGTAAAAGAAGGAATGCATACCCTGAAGGATGTGGTGAAAACATTTTTTCAGAAAAAGAATATTTGGTTCAGCCTATGCTTTATTGTGCTGTACCGGTTTGCCGAAGGGCAGGCCATTAAAATAACCCCGCTTTTCTTTAAAGCTGCAAGGTCAGAAGGAGGCCTTGGATTATCTACTTCGCAAATTGGTGTGCTGTATGGTGTTTTTGGAGCGCTTGCATTTGTCCTGGGGTCTATTACGGCAGGATATTTTGTTTCTAATAAAGGACTGTCAAGAAAAACCTTGCTTATTTTATGCGCCTTCTTTAATATTCCTTTTGCGGCCTACACATTTTTAGCCATAGCAGTGCCAACTAATTTATACATCATAGGGGCAGCGGTGGCGGTAGAATATTTCGGTTACGGCTTTGGCTTTGTGGGCCTCATATTATTTATCATGCAACAAATTGCCCCTGGAAAATATAAAATGGCACACTATGCCTTTGGTAGTGGTTTAATGAATTTAGGCTTTATGATTCCGTCCATAATCAGCGGTTTTTTGAGCGATTATCTTGGTTACAGAGAGTTTTTTATCTGGGTATTAATATCTACCATACCTGCTTTTTTAATTACCTGGTTGGTGCCACTTGATAAACCGACGGATGAGACTGAAGTAGCAGCAACTACTCAAATAACCTAGCTGCTATGAGATGCACCTCAACAATAAAAAAGTATTCTTACATATTTGTAAGGAGCCTTATGGCTCAGTCACCTTCAGACACAGTATAAAAAGGATACATGAAATAAAGCTATATGCAGATAACGGGCACATTTATAGACGAAATAAGTCACGACATTCCACATCAAAATTGGGGTGCAGCCGAGTGGGCAAATGATTTTAAGCACATGAAAGATGCAGGTATAGATACTGTAATTCTTATCAGGTGTGGTTACAGAAAATTTATCACTTATCCCTCTGCTTATCTGCAAAAAAGACATGGATGCTTTGCTCCTCCCATAGACCTGGTTGAATTATTCTTAACACTGGCAGACCAGCATAGCATGAATTTCTATTTTGGTTTATATGATAGTGGCATGTACTGGGATACGGGTGACCTCACACACGAGATGGAAGACAACCGCTATGTAATTGAGGAAGCCTGGAAAAAATATGGGCATCATCCTTCATTCAAAGGCTGGTATTTAAGTATGGAAATCAGCCGGAAAACCATTGGAGCCATAGAGGCATTTAGATCGCTTGGGCTACAATGCAAGGCTGTAAGCAATCAACTGCCTACGTTTATTTCTCCGTGGATGGATGGTAAAAAAGCGGTGCTGAGTTCCCACGCTTCCCTTTCTAAAACGGATTCTGTCGAGGTGGCACAACATGAAAAAGAATGGAATGAAATTTTTAGTGGCATCGAGGGTGCAATAGATGCAGTGGCATTTCAGGATGGCCACATTGACTTTGATGAATTGCATACCTTCTTTGCCGTAAATAAGAAACTGGCAGATAAGTATGATATGCAATGCTGGACCAACGCCGAAACTTTTGACAGGGATATGCCCCTGAAATTTTTGCCAATAAAGTTCGAAAAGCTGCGGTTGAAGCTAGAGGCGGCACGTATGGCAGGTTACGATAAAGCCATCACTTTTGAGTTTTCTCATTTCATGAGTCCCCAGTCGGCCTATACCCAGGCCGGTCATTTATACAACAGGTACCAGGAGTACAGAACCACCTTGCAATAATTTTTATACAACCAAGTATTACCGCAATGAAAAAATCAGCCCTCTACCTTTTATGTTTTCTATGGATCCATTTTACTGCCTTGGCCCAACCGGCTGCCGACCCTATTAAAGGCACGTGGATTACCAACGTGGCAAGTGATGCATTGACCTCCAAAAAAAATATAAAGAAAACCATTAGCCTTTGCAAAAAAAGAGGCATCAACAATGTGTACGTGGTGGTATGGAACAACGGTGTTACCATGTACCCTAGCAAGGTTGCCGAGTCCTATATCGGTATTAAACAATCAACTGTTTATGGCTCCATGGATCCACTAAAGGAAATAATAGAAGTTGGCCATAAGGCCGGCATTAAAGTGCATGCGTGGTTTGAGTTTGGGTTTGCATACAATTATGGTGATAGCATTAGCAATTGGCAACAAAAATACCCGGGTTGGGTAGGTAGAGACGCAAAAGGAAATCATCTGCAAAAAAATAAATTCTTTTGGTGGAATTCACTCCATCCGGAAGTACAGGAATTTATGAGCAAGCTTGTATTAGAAGTGGTAAGCAGTTATGACATAGACGGGGTGCAGGGCGACGACCGCCTGCCCGCAATGCCGAGCGAAGGAGGCTACGATGACGTAACCAAAAAAATGTATGCCCACGAGCATAGGGGCAATATGCCGCCCAAAGATTCAAAGGATGCCGCATGGGTTCAATGGCGTGCAGACAAATTAAGCGCTTATATTAAAACATTATACCAGTCCGTGAAGAAGGCCAAGCCCGGGTGCGTGGTATCCTGGGCTCCCAGTATTTACCCATGGAGCAAAGAACAGTATCTTCAGGATTGGCCAGCCTGGCTAAATGGCGGATATGCAGATTATATTTTCCCTCAATTATACAGGTATAATTTGGAAGCATATCAGAGAATAATAGATGAGTTAAATACCCAGGTAACTGCTGAACAGAAAGCTTGGATAGTTCCCGGGATTTTAACAGCCCTCGGCGATGGATACCTCGTAAAAGAAGACCTGCTGCGTCTAATGATTGAATACAATAAAAAAAACGGCTACGAAGCAGTCTGCACTTTCTATTTTGAATCTTTAAGAAAAATGAGGTTCAAATTTTAAGTAATTGACTCCCATTGTTCCCAGCTAGAATCCTCAGGCTCGAAGCGTTTTTACCTCCAGGGGTTTTTTTGCCTCAAAGTACTTCATAGCCCATGCTATGGTAAACGTGGGAATGAAATCTGTAAAGGAAAGTATCTCCTCGAGAAAGCTAATCCCGCCGCCAAAAAAACCCATCTTGCCTCCAAACATTTTATAAAAGATAAACCCGGAAATTGGTGCCCAGGCCACATCGAAAAATTCACCAAGGAAGGGAAGGGCAAAGCTGGAATAGCCAATTACGTCCATTATTATACAAATGGCTAGTGAGGGAACATGTTTTTGAGTAGCAGTCATTAATTTGTTATTTGAAACCTAATCAAACAAATTGTATGCAAAATACCCTTGTTGCCTCTTTGACAGTGCTAAAGTTTCTTAACAATTACGCCATCATTTCTACCGGGGGTTCTCTGTTCGTAAATCATATCTTAGATTATGTGGCGCACAATGGCCTACAACAGATTATTTCTTACAAATTTTCGGTTTGAAAGCTAGTGAAACTCCTACGATTGATATTTTTATCTAACATTACTATTTCCTTACGATCTCGAAAACCGCCTTGCCGTCCGGCAATAAAAGGCTACCTTTGCGCCTCAAAAAACAGCGCTTCATGGTGAGTCCGTAGTCTTCAGCCTATTGCAAAAAGACCGCTAGCCCACTTCCCACGCTCAAAGCTTAAACAAATGAATATTCGCAACATCGCCATCATTGCCCACGTAGATCATGGCAAAACCACATTGGTAGACAAGATTTTACATGCTACCCAGGTATTTAGAGACAACCAGGATACTGGTGAGTTGATCATGGATAGCAACGATCTTGAAAGAGAACGAGGCATTACCATTTTTAGTAAAAACATCTCTGTTAATTATAAAGGAGTTAAAGTAAATGTTATTGATACCCCAGGCCATAGTGATTTTGGTGGTGAAGTAGAAAGGGTTTTGAAAATGGCTGACGGTGTGTTGCTGCTGGTGGATGCTTTTGAAGGCCCGATGCCGCAAACACGTTTTGTGTTGCAAAAAGCCCTTGCACTTGGTTTGCACCCAATTGTGGTTATCAATAAAGTAGATAAACCAAACTGTCGCCCTGACGAAGTGCATGACGCCGTGTTTGAATTGTTCTTTAACCTTGATGCTACAGAAGACCAACTGAATTTCCCTACTATTTATGGTAGCAGCAAAAATGGCTGGATGAATACCTCTATTGCAGAAACGGATAATATTTTTCCTTTGATGGATGCCATCCTGGAGCATGTACCCGAGCCTAAGGTAAACGAAGGTCCTTCCCAGATGCAAATCACTTCATTGGATTATTCCTCCTTCTTAGGAAGAATAGCAGTAGGCAAAGTTGCCCGTGGCAGCATTAAAGAAAGCCAGCAGATTGCTTTATTACAAGCAGATGGAAGTAATAAAAAAATGAAGATAAAAGAGTTGTACGTGTTTGAAGGAATGGGCAAAAAGAAAGTAACGGAAGTTTTTGCAGGTGATATTTGTGCAATTGTAGGCCTGGAAAGTTTCAATATTGGTGATACCATTGCTGACGTAGATAATCCTGAAGCATTGCCCGTGATAAGTGTGGATGAACCAACCATGAGTATGTTGTTCGGTATTAACAACTCTCCTTTCTTTGGTAAAGAAGGGAAATTTGTTACGAGTCGTCATTTGCGTGACCGCCTGATGAAAGAAACAGAAAAAAATCTGGCACTGCGTGTAGAAGACAGTGACAGTGCAGATAGTTTTAACGTATTTGGCCGTGGTATTTTGCATTTGGGAATTCTAATTGAAACCATGCGCAGAGAAGGTTTTGAATTAACCATTGGTCAGCCGCAGGTGTTGGTAAAACAGATCAATGGTAGTAAACATGAGCCTTATGAGTTGTTGGTGGTTGATGTACCTGCTGAGTACAGCGGGAAAGTAATTGACCTTGTTACCCAGAAAAAAGGTGAAATGCTGGTGATGGAAACTAAGGGCGAAATGCAACACCTTGAATTTGATATTCCTTCAAGAGGTTTAATTGGTTTGAGGAGCAACATGCTTACTAGTACTGCAGGCGAAGCTGTAATGGCGCATCGTTTTACAGAATACAAATCATGGAAAGGCCCAATACCCGGACGTAGCAATGGCGTTTTAATCAGCAA
>JAYTBG010000444.1:0-2668 GCA_043737055.1 Chitinophagaceae bacterium
CAAATCGATTTACGGGACAATGTGTTGGTAGCTTTACAGCCACTGGCAAAAGGCACATCAATAACATGGGTTGGAGAAAGCTTTCATTTGGTTGATGACATTCCAGCAAAACATAAATTTTTTATACAAGACTTACCCGCTGGTGAAAAAGCAATCATGTATGGAGCAACAGTGGGTATTATCCAGCAAAAGGTAGTAAGGGGCAGCCGCATGACAGTTGATAATACTAAACATGCAACGGATAGTTTTGATTACCGGGATGTATCCTTTAAGTGGCAGGCACCCGATGTAAGTAGATACAGCCATTCAACTTTTAATGGATACCATCGAAAAGATAGCCGTGTAGGCACCGCTAATTACTGGCTATTTATCCCCACCGTTTTTTGTGAGAACAGAAACATGGATGTGATAAAAGAGGCATTGCACAATGAATTAGGGTATGCCGTAACTGAAACTTATAAAGCCTATACCCATCAATTGGTAGCGGCTTTTAAAAATGGGGAAGATATCAACAGCCTTAATTTATCGCCCGATAATGTCACTATCAAAGCCGATCGCTTATTTACCAATATAGATGGCATTAAATTTTTAAATCACCAGGGTGGTTGCGGCGGCACAAGACAGGATGCAGAAACGCTGGGTAAATTATTAGCCGCCTATGCCGATCATCCAAATGTTGCAGGCATAACATTGTTGAGTCTTGGTTGCCAGCACCTGCAGGTAGCCAACTTTCTAAATGATTTAAAAAAACGCAATCCTTCGTTTGAAAAACCTTTAATAATATTTGAACAACAGCAAAGTGAAAGTGAATCTATTTTAATTAAAGATGCCATCCGGCAAACTTTTTTTCAATTAATAGAAGCCAATAAAACAGAACGCCATCCTGCACCTTTAAGTAAACTGTGCATTGGTGTAAAATGTGGTGGCAGCGATGGTTTTAGCGGAATCTCGGCTAACCCTGCCGTGGGCCATTGTGCAGATTTACTGGTGGCTTTGGGAGGAACTGTTTTACTGGCGGAGTTTCCCGAATTATGTGGTGCAGAGCAGGACTTAATTGATCGCTCGGTTAATGAAACCGTTGCAAGAAAATTTATGCAGTTGATGAATGATTATGATCAACAGGCACATGCGGTTGGTTCCGGATTTCACATGAATCCATCTCCCGGCAATATCAAAGACGGGCTTATTACGGATGCTATAAAAAGTATCGGGGCCTGTAAAAAGGCCGGTACCTCGCCTGTTACAGACGTAGTGGATTATACAGAACCCGCTGTAAAACCCGGGTTGAATTTAGTTTGCACACCAGGCAACGATGTAGAAGCTACAACAGGAAAAGCTGCCAGCGGCGCCACCCTCATTTTGTTTACAACCGGTTTGGGCACGCCCACGGGAAACCCTGTTTGTCCGGTGATCAAAATTGCCACCAACACCCGGTTGGCCCAACGCATGAGTGACATTATAGACATTGATACAGGTAGCATTATTGAAGGAACCTCCTCCATCGAAGAGATGGGAGAAGTGATATTGGATTATGTAATCCGGGCTGCAAGTGGGGAAATAATACCCAAGGCAGTATTGCTGGGGCAGGATGATTTTATTCCGTGGAAAAGAGGTGTTAGTTTATAAATTTTGATCAAAGAGACAAAATGCTTTTTAAGCAGTACAATAATATTTATTAAGTGTCATGGTAATGAATAACAAGTTAGCCTCTTACCAGCCTGGTTCAGCAGGTGGGGCAATACTTTTCTTTTACGAAAAAAATCGAAGCATATGTTTAGCCTACAAAATAAAATAGCAGTAGTAACCGGTGCAGGTAGCGGCATTGGTAAAGCAATAGCAATACTTTTTGCGAAGCAGGGAGCCCTAATTCAAATTATTGACTTAGACATTGCAGCGGCTAAAGCAGTAGTGGAGGAAATTGTAATAAATGGTGGAGCAGCAGTTGCCCATAGTATTGATATCACCAATCAGGAGCAGGTGAACACCATTTTTAATTTGATTGGAAAGATCGATATATTGGTAAACAATGCAGGAATTGCCCATGTGGGTAACGTGGAGCAAACGAGTGCAGCAGATTTTGATAAAATTTTTTCAGTTAACGTAAAAGGCACTTACCATTGTCTATATGCGGCTATCCCGCTAATGAGAGAAAACAGGAGTGGCGTTATTCTTAACATGGCTTCTATCGGGGCAGTAGTAGGCCTTACCGACCGGTTTGCTTACAGCATGAGCAAAGGAGCTATTCAAGCAATTACGCTGAGCATTGCAAAGGATTACCTGCAGCACAATCTCCGGTGCAATTGTATTTCCCCGGCTAGAGTTCATACGCCATTCGTAGATGGATTTATAGCAAAGAATTACCCGGGGAAAGAAGCCGAAATGTTTGAAAAATTATCCAAATCTCAGCCCATCGGAAGAATGGGAACCCCCGAAGAAGTTGCAGCAATGGCATTGTACCTGTGCAGCGATGAAGCTGCATTTATAACTGGCAATAATTATTTAATTGACGGTGGCTTTGTAAATCTTAATAACTAAAACGCCAAAACTAAACATATGAAAAAAACCATCTGCAGTTTATTTCTTTTACTCTGTATTGCGGTTTCCCACTCACAGGTATACAACCCCACTGCACAAAATCTTGCTGCAAGAAAAGTTTTCCAGGATAATA
>JAYTBG010000445.1:0-2665 GCA_043737055.1 Chitinophagaceae bacterium
GCTATGGCTAATTCAAGGAAGTTATTGTCTTTGTGGTCGCGGCAATCTGTGATGGTTTCCGTTGGCAAAAAAAAGAGCATCTTTGTTTCTACCAGATTAAATATCTCAAATCTCTCATCAACAGAAATGAAATATTTATCAAATTTATCTCTGAATAATACTTGTGTATATTCTTCAAATACTTTCTGTGAAGTTACAATTGATCCTAACCGTGCTGCTTTATTTAAAGCATGCCTTACAAGTGAATTCGGCAAAATAGAAGCACTCACTAAACAATTCGTGTCAAAAACAAAAAATTTAGATATCAGACTTCAGTATTTGATTAACTATTTCTTCCGTAATGCCACGTTTGGCAAGGCGTTCGCCTATTTCATCAAGGGGTTCAAAAAAATTTTTGTTTTTACAGGTTTCTGTTACAAAATCAATGTCTTTGACAAATTGTGCAGACATCACTTTTTTGTATCTATCAGATGCCAAACGCCATCTTTTTGCTGTTGCATCGCCTACTTCAATTACAATCTGTTCCATGATGTTTTGAATTTGAAGTACAATTTAAATTTACCGATTAAAATTTTAAAGGTACAAACATGCTAAAAAATTATTTTAAAATTGCCTGGCGCAATCTTTGGAGAAACAAGGGTTTTTCTGCCATCAATATTATAGGGCTTGCAATAGGTATTGCTACCTGCCTCATCATCATGCTTTTTGTAAATAATGAGTTGGGCTACGACCGTTATAATAAAAATGCCGACCGCATGGTACGGGTATTTTTCCAGGGAAATATGCAGGGCGGGAAAATGAAGGAATCAAATGTAATGCCGCCGGTGGCACAAACATTAAAAGCAGATTTCCCTGAAATAGAAGCGGCTACCCGTATCCGTGACTACGGAACACCAAGGCTTATTTACAAGGACAAGTCCTTTAGGGAAGATGCGTTTGCATTTGTAGATTCAAATTTTTTCGAGCTGTTTACGCTTCCGCTTACACAAGGCAATGCTAAAACGGCGCTGATGGAACCCAATACAATTGTGATTACAAAAGCATTGGCTGCAAAATATTTTGGTAAGGAAAATCCGATGGGTAAAATCATCAGTTTTAAAGATGGTAAAAATGCCGCCTGTAAAGTAACCGGGGTCATTGACAAAGTACCTGCAAATTCTCATTTTCATTTTGAACTTTTTGCTTCTATGGCAAGCTTGCCGGAATCTAAAGAGGCCAGTTGGATGACATCTAACTTCTATTCTTATCTCTTACTAAAAAAAGGATATGGTTACAAAAACCTGGAGGCTAAATTACCTAAAGTTGTAGAAAAATATATTGGGCCGCAATTGTTGCAGGCAATGGGAATGTCTTTAAAAGAGTTTAAAAATAACGGCAATGATATCAGTTTTGGTTTGCAGCCTATAAAGGACATACATCTTCATTCTAATTTTACAAATGATCTGAGCCCCGCAAGTGATATCCGTTATGTTTATGTTTTTGGTGTCATTGCAGTTTTTATGCTTCTTATTGCCTGCATTAACTTTATGAATCTTTCTACTTCGGGCGCTTCCAAACGGTCCCGGGAAGTGGGCATCCGCAAGGTATTGGGTTCAATGAAAGGAGCACTCATTAAACAATTTCTTACTGAATCTATTCTTATTACGGCTATTGCGCTTGTATTGGCCTTGGCGCTTATTTACCTGGCCTTACCTGCATTTAATGATATTGCCGGGCAAAACCTTACGCTTCGTTTTACCGATCATCCACTATTAATTCCAGTTTTATTTTTGTTTGTATTATTTGTAGGAATACTTGCCGGCAGTTATCCCGCTTTTTATTTGTCTTCTTTCAAGCCTATAGAAGTTTTAAAAGGAAAGTTTAGCTCGGGTAAGGGAAGCGTTGGGCTAAGATCTGGCCTGGTGGTTTTTCAGTTTTTCATTTCTATTTTTCTTATCGTAAGTACAGTGGTGGTGTACCGGCAGTTGTCTTTTATGCAAAGTAAAAAACTGGGTTATGATAAGGAGCAGGTAATGATTCTTTCCAATATGTGGATGCTGGGAAATAACCAGGAAATATTTCGTCAACAATTATTTAATGATCCCGGTGTTGCAAATGTATCGAGGTCTGGGTATTTACCTGCCGGCCCAAGTGGCAACAATAATTTTGTAGTATCACCTGGCGAACAATCCAGTCAACTTGTAAAAACACTCCGCTACGAAGTAGATGAAAACTATATCTCCACGTTGGGTATGCAATTAATAGAAGGCCGAAACTTTTCTACAGCATTTGGTAATGACTCTAATAGTATTTTATTAAACGAAGCTGCTGCAAAAGCATTGGGATGGAAAGAGAGCGCTGTGGGCAAGGATATTTCCTGGACCAGCAACGAGGGAGAAAAACAAAACTTTAAAGTAATTGGGCTGATAAAAGATTTTCATTTTAAATCCTTTCACGAAAGCATTTCTCCCCTTGTTATGGTGCTTGCCCACAACCAGGATAACCTTATTGTGAAATTAAAAACAAAAGATGTTGCAGGGCTTACAGCTACATTACAAAAGCGTTGGAAGGAGTATGGTGCCGAAGAACCGCTTTCTGTTTCGTTTCTTGATGAACGTTTTACCAACACCCACAATGCAGAACAAAAAATTGGATTGATCATCGGCATTTTTGCCGGGCTTACTAT
>JAYTBG010000446.1:0-14896 GCA_043737055.1 Chitinophagaceae bacterium
GTATTGCAGGATGCCATAGGCAAAATTCAATTCTACATCAGGCAGGATGATATCTGCCCCGGAGAAGATAAAAGCTTATACCAGTTGCTGTGGAAAAAGCTGCTAGACCTTGGAGATATTATTGGGATCAAAGGATTCGTATTTACTACCAAAACAGGCGAGACATCCATTCATGTAAAAGAATTTTCTCTTTTATCAAAATCATTAAAGCCCTTACCAGTTGTAAGAGAAAAAGAGGGTGAGACTTTTGACGAAGTAACCGATCCTGAGTTTCGCTACCGCCAGCGGTATGCCGATCTTATTGTAAACCCTGGTGTGAAAGAAGTATTCATCAAGCGCACCAGAATGATGAATGCAATAAGGGAATTTTTAAATGAACGTGGAGCACTTGAAGTAGATACGCCAGTACTACAGAGCATACCAGGTGGCGCAGCTGCTCGCCCTTTTACTACGCATCACAATGCATTGGATGTGCCCATGTATATGCGCATTGCCAATGAACTCTATTTAAAGAGACTTATCGTGGGCGGCTTTGAATGGGTGTATGAATTTAGCCGCAATTTTCGCAACGAAGGGATGGATAGAACGCACAACCCCGAGTTTACCGTATTAGAATTTTATGTGGCGTATAAAGATTATGAGTGGATGATGGATACCACCGAACAAATGTTGGAGAAGGCTGCTATTGCAACGAATGGTGTTTCTAAAGTTTTAGTAGGCGAAAACGAAATTGACTTTAAAGCACCTTACAAAAGGATTACCATGTACGACTCCATTAAAGAGTTTACAGGGTTTGATATAAGCGAAATGAATGAAGAAGGTATACGGAATGTTTGCAAAGAATTAAAAATTCATGCAGACGAAAAGTGGGGTAAAGGAAAACTGATTGATGAAATTTTTGGCAGTAAATGCGAAGGCAACTACATACAACCTACGTTTATTACAGATTACCCGGTTGAGATGAGCCCACTTACTAAAAAGCATCGCAGTAAGCCTGGATTGGTAGAGAGATTTGAACTCATGTGTAATGGTAAAGAAATTGCTAATGCCTATAGTGAGCTGAACGATCCGCTGGAACAGCGGGAACGTTTTGAGGAGCAAACGAAACTGATGGAGCGTGGTGACGATGAGGCAATGTTTATTGACTATGATTTTTTGAGAGCGCTGGAATACGGAATGCCTCCCACAAGTGGCATTGGCTTTGGCATAGACAGAATAGCAATGTTGCTAACGAACCAACATTCTATCCAGGACGTTTTATTTTTTCCGATGATGCGACCGGAAAACATGGAGTAATCAACGCTTACCAAATAAATAAGAGGCTAGAAAACTTTTCAAAGGGGTCAACTCCGGAACAGTTTTATAGCCTCTATTCATATCAGGCTTTATCTTAGTAAAATAAAAGAATCCTTTTTAAGGATGGTGCCACCTGCATCGCAGACTGCTTCTAAAAAATAAACGTAGGTCGCAGGAGATTGGTCCTGCCCCTTGAATTTACCATCCCATCCAAAGGCTTTGTCATTAGGCTTAAAATTCTTTACTTCAAATATCAGTTGCCCGTATCGGTTAAATATCGAAAATCTTTTTATGATAGATATTCCCCTTGCCAAAGGATAATACAGGTCATTATTGGCATCACGGTTAGGTGTAAACGCCGATGGTATAAGCAGGTTGGCAAATTTGCATTCTACCAGTATTCTGACCGAATCTCGTGCAACACAACCGCTATCACTCCTTACCTGTATAATATAGGTTTGCGCTCCCAGAGCTGTGCCACTGGGAGTAGCACAGCTCCTGCAACTTAGTAAGTTAGCGGGCGACCACAAATACGATCGAACATTGTTGCTGTACATTGGGGTGATGGTAAAGGGCGTGTTGTAGGGGACTATTCTGTCTGCACCCGCATCTACAGTTGGCAATGATTTTACATTTACATAAACAGAAGTGGTACTGCTAAAACATCGGGCAGAATCTGTGAGTGTGGCTGTATAGGTTGTACCAGAAAGCGGTGATGCCACAGGGTTATATATACTTGCTGAAGACAGGCCCTGGGAGGGTGACCATGAAATTATTTTACCCGGAGGGCCGGCATTGATGGTTATACTTTCTCCTGCACAAATACTAACCGGGCTGGCCGTGGGCTGTGCTGTAAAAAGGGAGTAAACCGTAATAATGGCTGTGTCGCTTATCGAGCAATTAAAAGAATTAGTTGCGGTGGCTACATACTGAGTAGTTGTAGTGGGCGAAATAATTAAGGTGTCGCAGTTATTACATGCTAAGGCACCGGAGGAAGTCCATAGCAAAGTATCGCTGTGATAGGCCAGTAAAGTATCCTGTGATCCGGCACATATAAAATTGCTCTTTGGCAGAATTTCTACAAAAGGAATAGGATTAACCCGCACTTGTTTGCTTAAACTATCCACGCAGCCTTTATTGTCGCGGGCTACTAACTTAAGGTTAAATAGTCCCGGGCCTGTAAACCGCATGGGGGCAGGTTGAATGATGGTATCATTCCTGTTTGTAATTCCATAATTCCAATACCACAACACTACACTATCCGTAGGCACAAAAGCGCTCGAGGTATTGTTAATGCTGTAAATGCTATTTTGACAAACAGAAGCTGGTGCATCAAAACTTAAGTTTGGCCCCCTCACTAAAATATTCCTGTTTAAATAAACAGTGTCGGGGCAGTAGTTAGTTCCATTGTTTATCACCACATAGTTGTTAGTAAAATTGCCCAATGTACTGGCATTAATATTCAATACATCATCCGCTGATGGTCCGAAGTTCCGGCCAACAACATTCCATAAATAGGTGGCCCCTGCATTGTTTTGATTATTGTTTACAGTAGATGTGGTAATTGAATTTCTGCAGATAGCAGTATCGGGATTGGTTAAAGTACTGCTACCTGAATGTACAGACGCAGAAGCCCTACTGCTACATCCGGTCATACTGTCGGTAACGATCAGCGATACGGAAAAAGATCCTGAGCCGTAAGTATGTGAAGGATTGGGGATGGTCTCTACAGGCGAACCGTCGCCAAAGTTCCATAGATAGGAATTTATAATACCCTGAGATGTATTGGTGAAAGAAAAACTGCTTTTCGTGCTGCAGGTGTTATTAAAGTTGAAGCTGGCAATAACGCCCACAATGTCAACTTGAAAACTTGTAGAAGCGCCTGCGCAACCGTTAAAATAGGGGGTGACCGTAATGGATTTTACCCCAAGGCTGTCATACTTGTGTGTTGTAATGGTATCAAAAACTGTTGCAGAAGTTCCATCACCAAAATCCCAAATGTACTTATTGGCGTTGGTCGCATTTGCATAAAACGTTGGTGTTTCAGAGCCACAATAAACGGCCTTGTCCGACCTGGCACTGAGGGCTGTAGGCGGCGTGCCATAAGCAACAGAAGCAAAGCTATAGTTGTTAGAGCATCCTTCGCTCGTGATTAAAGATACTGTGGGGGAATAGGAGCCTACAACCGTATACGAATGGGAAACCGAAGAAGACGTAGTACTCAATGCGGAGCTGCCATCCCCGAAATTCCAGGTATAGTTGGTAACTGTGGTGCCGGCAGGAATATTGGGTGTGGCGCTAAAACTTACAAGAGCAGGTATGCAGCCTTCTGCCGGCGTAAGTGTTGCCGTTACGGGAGGGTTTTGATAAACTACTGCATAGGTACTGGTTGCAGTACAACCAGATACATCAGTGACTTTTACTTTCACTAAATAACTCCCAATTACAGAAAAATTATGGCTTATGGTTGCTGTAGTCGTATTAGAAAGAGGCGAACCATCTCCAAAATCCCACTCATAATTGGTAATGTTTCCACTATTGCTGGCAGTAAAAATGATTGCGCCCGGCGTGCAGATGTAATTCCTGTTTGCAGTCAACGATGCTGTGATACCACTATTTATTACCAGTGTTTGAGAGGTTTGTACCGTGGAGTTATTGTAAACAGCAGTCAGGGTAACGGTATATGTGCCGGCTGTTGTATAAACTGTTGCGGGGTTAGCGCTTGAGCTGCTCTGGCCATTTCCAAAGTTCCAGATAAAACCTCTGGCATTCCCCGTTGTAGTCTGTATAAACTGAACAGTTACAGGGCTGCAATACAGTCCATCGGAAGACTGATAGGTAAAACTCGCTGTTTGACTTTTTGCGAAAAAGAAAAAAAATAGGGATATAATTAGACAAAGTGGTTTGGGCATCTCTCAACAATTAAAATAGCTGCTTATGGTTATGCAAATACGATACTAAAACATTTACTGGCATGTAAAATCTAAGTCACTTCTTTTTACTTCTTCATCCCTTCTAATTCCTTTTGCATTTTAAACATTTCGTCTCTCAGCCTGGCAGCTTCCATAAAATCAAGGTCCCTGGCGGCTTTCTCCATTTCTTTTTTAATCTTACTAATACCTTTTTCCATTTTCGGAATGGTTTTGTAAACCTCCTGATCTTCGGCAGCAACGTTTACCAGTTCTTCATCGGGCCCAATAGAGTAAGGATTGGCGGGATCGTATCCTTTTACATCAAGCACGCTGCCCTGGGCAAATACCTGCTCCCGGGATTTGACAATTGTGGTAGGAATAATACCGTGTTTTGTATTGTATTCAATCTGCTTTTCTCTTCTGCGGCTGGTTTCGTCAATAGTTCTTTGCATGCTATCCGTCATCTTATCCGCATAAAAAATTACCAGTCCATCAACGTTACGTGCTGCCCGCCCGGCAGTTTGTGTCAGGCTTCTTTCATTGCGTAAAAAACCCTCTTTGTCTGCATCCAAAATGGCAACTAAAGAAACTTCAGGAAGATCGAGACCCTCCCTTAACAGGTTTACGCCTACCAAAACGTCGATGGTTCCAAGTCGCAACTCTCTCAAAATTTTTATTCGTTCCAGCGTGTGCACCTCGCTGTGAATGTATTTGCTTTTTATGTTGATGCGATGCAGGTATTTGTCCATTTCCTCCGCCATGCGTTTGGTAAGTGTGGTCACCAGTATCCGATCCCCCATTTTTATCCTTTTGTCTATCTCTTCTAAAAGGTCGTCAATCTGATTGACTGAAGGGCGAATTTGTATTGGCGGATCTAACAAGCCGGTGGGCCTTACCACCTGTTCTACCACAACGCCTCCACATTTATCCAGTTCATAATCTCCCGGCGTAGCCGAAACAAATACCATCTGGTTGCTGAGGTTTTCAAATTCATGAAAGTTTTGAGGGCGGTTGTCCATAGCCGATGGCAGCCTGAAGCCATAATCTACCAGTACCAGCTTTCTGCTTCTGTCACCTCCATACATGCCACTTATTTGGGGCACCGTCTGATGGCTTTCATCAATAATGGTGAGGTAATCTTTAGGAAAATAATCGAGTAGACAAAAAGGTCTCGAACCTGGCGTTCGCCTATCAAAAAACCTGGAGTAGTTTTCTATGCCATTGCAGTAGCCAAGTTCCCGAATCATTTCAAGATCGTAGTTTACCCTTTCATCTATTCTTTGCGCTTCAATATATTTACCCGACTTTTTGAAGTATTCCACCTGCGCTGCGGTTTCGTCCTGTATCTCGCTGATCACATCGCCAAGCATATCTTTAGGGGCAATGTATAAGTTTGCCGGAAAGATGGCTGCATTTTCTACGCTGCTGATGCGCTTGCCTGTAGCCAGTTCCAGCGTTTCAATAGTTTCAATTTCATCTCCAAAAAAGCTAATGCGATATCCAAAATCCACATAAGGAAGATTGATATCTATAGTATCTCCTTTTACCCTAAAAGTGCCTCTTGTAAAATCTCCCTGGCTGCGGTGATACAATGCATTTACTAATGAATGCAAAAACCCCTGGCGGGAAATTACCTGGCCCTGGCGTATGCGGATAATGCCATTCTCATACTCTGTGGGGTTCCCCATACCATATATGCAACTTACACTTGCCACCACAATAATATCTCGTCTTCCGCTTAATAATTGTGCAGTGGCTTGCAGGCGAAGCTTATCCAGCTCTTCGTTTATGCTCAGATCTTTTTCGATGTAGGTGTTGCTGGTGGGTATGTAAGCCTCTGGCTGGTAATAATCATAGTAGGAAACAAAATACCCGACGGCATTGTCAGGGAAAAATTGTTTGAATTCGCCATACAATTGGGCCACCAGTGTTTTGTTGTGGGTGATGACCAATGTGGGCCGTTGCACATTTTGAATCACATTGGCCATGGTAAAAGTTTTACCACTACCAGTAACTCCCAATAAGGTTTGGTAACGCTCACCATCGTCTATGCCCTGTGAAAGTTGAGCAATGGCTGAAGGCTGATCTCCGGCGGGTGAATAGGCTGAATTGAGTTTAAATGCCATAGTTTATTAATGCAGCATAAAGTTACAGCATTTGATGTGTGCGTTCGTGTTTGGCCGTCGGCGGAGAATCTTTTTGAGTTAATTTAAAAAACTAATTCCGGTACATTTGATGGGAAAAACTATTTTCAAAAGTGTGTCGTCAGGAAATTCAATTGCAACAAATAAGTTATGAATACTGCAGTAAAAATCATTCTAACTGGTGCAACCGGCATGGTCGGTGAAGGCGTTTTGCACGAATGTTTGCAACGAGCAGATGTAGAGCGGGTGTTGGTCCTCAACCGTCGCCCCTGCGGTACAGTGCATCCCAAGCTCCATGAAATTGTTCATGCAGATTTTTTTGACCTGTCATTAATTACAGATCAACTGCACGGTTACGATACCTGTCTTTTTTGCCTGGGCGTTTCCTCTGTGGGTATGAAGGAAGCGGAATATTTTCGCATGACTCACACCCTTACATTACATGTCGCAGAAACCCTTTCTACGATAAACCCCAAAATGACCTTCTGTTATATTTCCGGTGCCGGCACTGACAGCACTGAAAAGGGAAGACAAATGTGGGCACGGGTGAAAGGTAAAACTGAAAATGACTTAATGAAGTTGGCTTTTAAAAAGGTTTACAATTTCAGACCGGGGATTCTGGAGCCAACCAGGGGCTTAAAAAACACGTTGGGATTTTATAAATATCTGGGCTGGATCATCCCTATTGTAAGAAAGCTTAGACCTAAATATATCTGCAGCCTGCAGCAACTAGGAGCTGCGATGATCAATGCATCTTTGACCGGTTCAACCAAAAATATACTAGAGGTGAAAGATATAATTGCATTGGCCGAAAAATGAGTGTATGCAGCAGCCTGGGGTTGATGTGTTATCATTGCCCAACCATCAGGGATCTGTTTCTTGCCAATAAACAGCCGCCAATAACACCGGCTTTTTCGCCCAGCTTAGATATGAGCAATTGCGTATCGCTGCTCACAAGGTTCAAGGAATATTTGTTAAGGGCGCTTTTAATAGGCAGTTTAATATAATCTCCCGTTTCTGCCAGCGTACCGCCCAGCACTACTAGTTCGGGGTTAAAAATATTGATCAATACGGCCAGCCCCCTGCCCATTTTTTCTCCTATCTCTGCAATAAGTTCAATGCTCAATACATCTTCATTCCTTGCGGCGTGGGCTATGTCTGACACCCGGAGCTCATTGATATCTTTTCCTTTTTTTATTAACGAAGAAGTGGAGCCCTGTTCAATTTTATTTTTAAAATTTCTTAAAAGTGCAATGCCCGAAGCCTCTGTTTCTAAACAACCTTTTTTGCCGCAATGGCAAATAATTTCGTTGTTAAAAAAAGGAATGTGGCCGAATTCTCCACTAAATCCCGATTTGCCGTAATACACTTTACCATCTATTAAAATACCCAGACCTACGCCGTAATCCATATTCACAAACAACACATTCTTTTCGTTGTTTACTGCCCCACTGCAAAATTCGCCATATGCCATAGCCCGGCTGTCATTTTCTATAAAGGTTTGGATGCCTATTTCATTTTCGATGGTTTGGCTGAGCGGTTCTTCATGAAAATGAAAAAAGCTGTAACTGTAGCCCGTTGTGTGATTTACCCTACCAGACAAATTAATGCCCATGCCCAATACTTTTTCCCTGGAAACAGGAAGCTCGTCAATAAATTGCTTGATGATAGAAATTAATTGCTGGTAAGCCTCAGCAGAGTTTTCCAGCTTATAGGATATCTTTTCATTTACCGTTACCAGGTTCTTTTTAAAGTCCAATAGCCCAATATTGATATAAAATCTTTTGATGTCAACCCCAATAAAAAAACAGGATTCCGCTTCCAGGCCATAAAGACTTGCTCTCCTGCCGCCTGTTGAGTCTACTTTTCCATAATCTTTAATAAGTCCGTCTTCAATAAGCTCTGCCACCATGTTAGTTATTTTGGGGGCACTTATGTTTAACTCCTTGCCCAGCTCAGCAATCGTCACATTCCCTGTTACATCCAAATAATTGATAATGAGTCTTTTTAAGACTCTGTTTTTATAGGCCACCCCAGAAGCGGGGTGATTTGAAAAAACTCCAAAAATTAAATGCGACTCTGCCATAAAAAGGAATGTGCTGTCTTATTTAAAAAAATTATCAAATAACAAGTTAGGACCCTAAATTAAAAAAACCCACTTGCACCTTAATTAATAAAATAATTTATTAAGTACTGCATTTATTAAATAATTATTATTAATATTGAAAATCAAAACTAGTTTTTTAAATAACTGAGCAATTTTATGGAAGATTTTACGGCCACATCAGCAAGTGAGCAGGAAATAACCAGGAATAGTTTGATAGAATGTGCAGTTGGTTACAAAAATGAGCTGCTGCAGAACATCCTTCCTTTTTGGCTCAACAACAGCAAAGACGAAAAAAATGGCGGCTATTTCACCTGCCTGGATAGGCAAGGAAAAGTATTCGATAAGGACAAATTCATGTGGCTTCAGGGCAGAGGGGTTTGGTGCTTTAGTTCTATGTACCACCTTGTTGAAAATAAGGAAGCCTGGCTTGCTATGGCGTTACATGGCGCAGCATTTATGCAACAGCATGGCAGGGATGCACATGGCAACTGGTATTTTTCCCTTACAGCCGAAGGAAAGCCGCTTGTGCAACCTTATAATATTTTTAGCGATTGTTTTGCTACCATGGCCTTTGCCGCATTAGATAAAGCCAGGCCCAGCGCTGAATACAAGAAGATTGCATTAGATACTTTCGAAAATATTATCCGTAGGCAACATAATTCTAAAGGCATTTACAGCAAAACTTTTCCGGGTACAAGGAACCTGAAAAATTTTAGCTTGCCCATGATACTTTGTAATTTGTCTTTGGAGCTGGAGCATATTATAGGCAAAGAACGGGTAAATAGCTTTATACCCACGGTTATAAACGAGGTGATGAATGTTTTTTATCACGAGGACCTTGGATTAGTGTTAGAGAATGTATACGAGGATGGAAGTTTTTGCGACAGTTTTGAAGGGAGGTTACTCAACCCTGGCCACGCTATAGAAGCCATGTGGTTTGTAATGGACCTGGGCAAAAGGTTAGAGGATCAAGCCTTGGTAACCAAAGCCTGCAACATTATGCTGGATACTTTAAACTATGGATGGGACAAGGAATACGGCGGCATTTTCTATTTCTTAGATGTAAAAGGCAGCCCGCCACAACAGCTGGAATGGGATCAAAAACTATGGTGGGTGCACGTAGAAACATTGGTAGCATTAGCAAAAGGATATGCTTACACAAAAGACGAGCGCTGTGCTACATGGTTTAAAAAAGTACATGAATACACCTGGAAGCATTTTAAAGACCCGGAATATGGGGAATGGTTTGGCTATTTAAACAGGAGGGGAGAAGTGTTGCTGGACCTAAAGGGCGGAAAATGGAAAGGCTGTTTTCATATCCCTAGGGCATTGTACCAGGTTTGGAAAACATTAGAGTCATTGTAAACTTTATAAGATTGCCGCAAAAAATTACATTTCGTGTAGGGCTAACCGTTGTGCTTTGTTGCTTTAGCATCGTGGTGCATGCACAAAAGAAAATTAAAACCGACGTGTTGGTTATTGGTGGGGGCACTGCGGGTGTAGCGGCCGGATTGCAAAGCGGTAGAATGGGGGTGCAAACCATCATTGCCGAGCCGCAAACCTGGCTTGGAGGAATGTTGTCTGCTGCCGGCGTTCCTGCTTTTGACGGTAACCACAACATGCCATCTGGTATTTGGGCAGAGTTGAGAGCCGGGTTATACAAAGTGTATGGCGGGGCAGATAAAGTAGCTACAGGCTGGGTGAGTAATACCTTGTTTGAACCTCACGTGGGCGATAGCATTTTAAAAGTTATGGCCGCTGCGACTCCGGCATTAAAAATTCTTTACCGCTTTTCGTTTATAAAAGTAATTCAAAATGGTACCAGCATAAAAGGCGCTGTTTTTAAAAACGAAGACAATGGAAAACTAGTAAGCATTTATGCAAAGCAGGTAATAGATGCCACCGAGCTGGGAGACGTAATGGCTAGTGCTTCTATACCATTTGATGTGGGGATGGAGGCAAGTGAACTCACTGGTGAAAATGTAAATGTTCCACAGTCTAACAACATTATTCAGGATATAACTTATGCTGCCATTTTAAAAGATTACGGGCCGCAGGCAGATTGTACCATAGTAAAACCTACTGGCTACGACCCTATGGAATTTGATGGTTGCTGCAACGAATTTTGCAGCGATCCTGCAAAGCTCACTTCCAATGTGACCGCAAAAAAAATGTTGGAGTATGGCAAGCTGCCGAACGGCAAATACATGATCAACTGGCCCGGCAAAGGCAATGACATCTATCTAAATGTAATTGGCCTTGCACCGGCACAGCGCAAGGAGGAATGGAAAAAGGCGAAAGCAAAAACGATGCGGTTTGTATATTTTTTACAGACCCAGTTTGGCTTTAGAAACCTGGCACTGGCAGATGATGAGTTTCCCACGGCAGACCGGCTGCCATTGATACCATATAACAGAGAAGGTAGAAGATTAAAAGGGTTAGCCCGCTTTAAAATCCAGGATATTTCAAACCCTTTTAGTCAACTATCTGCCTTATACCGCACGGGTATTTCAGTCGGCGACTACCCGATTGATCATCATCACCGGGAAAATAAAGATGCGCCTCAGCATCTTGGGTTTTACCCGATGCCATCATTTAATGTGCCTCTTGGCGCATTGATTCCCCCGGGCTTCGGTGGTATTATTGTGGCCGAAAAAGGCATCAGTGCAAGCAACGTGGTAAACGGAACAACCAGGTTGCAACCCTGTGTTATGCTTACCGGCCAGGCCGCAGGCGCCCTGGCTGCATTAAGTACCCGGCAGAAAAAAAATGCGGCACAAGTGAGTGTGAGAGAGGTGCAACAAGCACTGTTAAACAGCAGCGCCTACATTATGCCGTATTATGATGTAAAACCTACTCACGCACATTTTATCGCCATTCAAAAAATAGGGGCAACGGGTATTTTAAAAGGTACGGGCGAGCCTCATGCCTGGGCCAACCGAACCTGGTTTTATCCAGACTCTGCGGTTGTAGCAACTACATTTTTAAAAGATTTCAGAGACTATAAAACGCTGGCTTTCGAAACAAATAAAAAGTGGTTAACCGTAAATGATTTACAAAACATAATTGTAAAAGATTATTTTTCATCAAGCAAAACTCCTGCAGAAGCAACTGCATTGTGGCAACAAAGCTGGACAAATGCAGGCCTGAAAAATTTTGATTTGAATAGAAATATTAAACGTTTTGAAGCGGCCGTAATGCTGGATAATTGGTTAAAGCCCTTTGAAACCCGTGAGGTAGACCATTCAGGACATTTTAAAAACTAACAAATAATACCATCAATTACTAAAACAAACGTTATGAGAAAGATCAGGTTATTGCTATTAATGCTTTTCACCAGTTTTATGGGCGTAAAAGCCCAAGACATTAAAGTAACCGGCAGGGTTACCGATGTTGCTACAGGCTTGCCTGTAGAGTCTGCTTCTGTTATCATAAAGGGAGTTGGTAAAGGTGTTTCAACAAACAGTGATGGCGGTTTTTCCATTAACGCCAGCAAGGGCTCTACACTGCAGATCAGCAGCCTTGGCTACGAACCGCAAGATGTTGCCGTAGCGGAAGCTGTTGTAAACGTTTCCCTCACCAAACAGAACAACAACTTAAGCGAAGTAGTGGTGGTAGGTTATGGCACTCAAAAAAGAGCCAACTTAAGTGGTTCTGTAGTGCAACTAACCAATGCAGCGCTCATCAAGCGGCAGGTATCCAGCGCTACCCAAGTGTTGCAAGGGCTTGCACCGGGCGTAACCGTGCAACAGCAATCTGGTAAGCCTGGTGCTGATGGTGCATCAATCAGGATACGGGGCGAAGGGTCTATCCTGGGAAACAGTAATCCTTTGATTGTGATTGATGGGTTACAAATGCCCACAGGTACCGGGCAAGATGCATTAAACAACATTGATCCCAACGTGATAGAAAGTGTAACGGTGCTAAAAGATGCAGCATCTACCGCCATTTATGGTAACCGGGCAAGTGCGGGGGTTATTTTGGTAACAACAAAAAGGGCAAATAAAAAAGGGCTCCAGGTAAGCTATAATAATTTTTTTACGAAGCAAAGTTTTACGGCCTTGCCCCAAAGGGTGGGAGCAATAGAGCATATGGAACTAAGCAACGTTGCTTATTTAAATCAATTTCCTACAGGTACGGCTTTACCATTTAGCCTTGCAACTATTGATAAGTACAAAACTACCCCGGCCAATAATCTTGATGTTATAGATACGGATTGGGAAAAAGAGTTGTTGACCAACAACGGCTTCATGCAAAATCATAATGTGCAACTCATGTCTGGTGGCGAAAGGGTAAATATTTTTTCTTCCTTCACTTTTTTCGATCAGCAGGGCCTCATTCAGAATAACAGTTTTAGAAAGTATGATATTCGCCTTAATCCGGAGTTTAAACTAAGCGATAAGCTAACACTGAACGGGGTGTTGGGCTTTACCAACAACACTACCATTAATCCGTCCACAGGTAGTGCAGAATTTATCATTCGCCAGGCAATTGGTTTGCCGGCAATTGGTGGAGGCAGATATGGGCCAGGAATGTTTGGCACAGCGGCACAATCAAACAACAGGAACCCGATTGCAATGGCAGAGGCTACGGGCAACTCTAACACAGAAGGCAATACCTTACTTACAAGAATGGCATTGAACTACAGGCCAATAAAAGGATTGGAGTTGGATGCATCGTGGGGCAGAGAAAAAAGAAATCCTTATACAAAAACGTTTCAGAAAAACGCTGACATTTATACGCCCAACTTAGTGACCGGCGGCTATGATAAGACATCTGTTTGGCCAGGTGTAACAAGGCTCAACGAAACATGGAGAAATGATGTTTACCAGGTGTTTTCTGGCCAGGCTATGTATTCTTTCAAAATAAAGGACGACCATTCGTTTAAAGTTTTGGCAGGGGCACAGCAAGAGTTAACAACCCAGTATTTCTTTGGTGCTTCCCGTGAGGGTTTTATCAACCCTAACCAGCCATATCTTAACCTCGGTTCTTCTAATATTCAAAATAATGCCGGGGCCAATGAGCTTGCTTTAGTAGGTTTGTTTGGTAGACTTAACTATGGGTTTAAAGATAAATATTTGCTTGAGTTCAATGCACGTAGAGATGGTTCCAGTCGTTTTTCCCAAGACAGGGATAAGCAGTGGGGAAATTTTGGTTCTGCCTCGGCAGCCTGGGTATTCTCTAAAGAAAAATTCTTTAGCGGCATGTCTAAATATATAAGTTTTGGTAAACTAAGAGGATCTTTTGGTGGAAATGGAAACCAAAATATTGGATCTAATTATGTTTTTGATGCATTTTATCAGCAAAGTAATTATGGAGCTATTCCCAACATTAACGGAACCAATCCCTATTTTAATAACCTTAATACTTTAGGAGTTGCTATTCTACAATTTGCCAATCCGGATCTAAGCTGGGAAATATCTCAGCAATGGAACGTGGGATTGGATCTGAGTTTTGCCAAGCATTTTACTTTTACTGCCGATGTGTACAACCGCACAATAAAAAATATGATACTTCCCCGATCG
Source organism: Chitinophagaceae bacterium (assembly GCA_043737055.1). Taxonomy (GTDB): domain Bacteria; phylum Bacteroidota; class Bacteroidia; order Chitinophagales; family Chitinophagaceae; genus Ferruginibacter. Next base: position 13,985 of record JAYTBG010000446.1, read on the forward strand.
TTGCCTTCATCTGCCGGGGGATTGAACGATCCGTTTGTAAATGCGGGAAGTATGGAAAACAAAGGTTGGGAACTAGCACTTAATTATAAAACCAAAGCAAACAAATGGGGCTTTGATGCAACCTTTATGTTATCTGATGTAAGGAACAACGTGATAGGGTTGGTACCTGGCTTACCATTTATCGGTGGGGGCAGCACAAGAACACAACCGGGCTATGCGCTCAATTCTTACTATGGCCTTAAGGCACTTGGATTTTATACTGACTCAAATGATGTAAAAGCTTCTCCCACACTGTATGGCTCCGGATGGAGCCCCAATCCTGCAATTGGCCCTAAGCCTGGAGATTTAAAATACCAGGATATCAGCGGGGTTGATGGCAAACCTGATGGAAAAATAGATGACAACGACAGAACCTTTATTGGCAACAACTTTCCAAGATATGAGTACAGCATCAACCTAAACGTAAGCTACCAAAATTTTGACCTGAATCTTTTCGGACAGGGTGTGGGCAAGCGTGAAAATTTCCTGAGTGGCACAGGTGCTGTTCCTTTTTTAGCCACAGACTTTATTCCTTCTTTACTAGAAATTCATAAAGATTATTGGACACCGCAAAATCCTAATGCGGCATTCCCAAGATTGCTTGCTGGTGGAGGTTCTTACACCAATAATTTCAGGGCTTCAGATTGGTATATCAGGAGTGCGGCTTTCTTTAGATTAAAGAATGTAAACCTTGGATATAGCATACCTGCAAATGTTTTAAGCAAAGCTAAAATTTCGGCCGTTAGGATTTTTGTAAGTGCACAAAACTTGTTTACCATCACCAAGGCATTTGATGGATTTGATCCTGAAATTAACAACGCCAATGGAGAATTTTATCCTGTGATGCGTACGTATACAGCTGGGTTGAATGTA
>JAYTBG010000447.1:0-2661 GCA_043737055.1 Chitinophagaceae bacterium
TGGATTAGGAAAAGATTTTGTAACCTCAACCTTGGTGAGTGAAGGTTTAGGCGGCGGCTATTCATTTAGTGTTGCTATGAGTGCTCATGCAGGTATTGGTACGTTACCAATTTTATATTTTGGAACGGAAGAGCAGAAGAAAAAATATATTCCAAAGCTTGCAACCGGTGAATGGAAAGGAAGCTATGGATTAACAGAACCGGGAAGTGGTAGCGATGCCTTAGGCGCAAAAACAACAGCTGTACTTTCGGCGGATGGCAAACATTATCTTTTAAACGGCCAAAAATGCTGGATAACAAATGGTGGCTTTGCAGATGTTTATACAGTATTTGCAAAAGTTGATGGAGAAAAGTTCACTGCTTTTATTATAGAAAAAGGCATGGAAGGTTTTACCCTGGGACCTGAAGAACATAAAATGGGAATTAAAGGTTCTTCAACTGTACAACTTTATTTTCAGGATTGTAAAGTACCTGTAGAAAATGTTTTAGGTGAGATTGGCAAAGGCCACATCATTGCCTTTAATATTTTAAATATTGGCCGTTTAAAATTAGGGGCTGCAACTATTGGAGGCGCTAAAATGGCTTTAAGTAATTCAATAGAATATGCTAACGCTCGCGAACAATTTAAAACTGCCATTTCAAATTTTGGGGCCATAAAACATAAGATTGCCGAGATGGCGATAAAAATTTATGCAGATGAAAGTGCTTTATACCGCACTGCAAAATGGATAGATGAGAAAGAGCATGAATTATTATCTGCGGGCAAGCCATTTAATGAAGCATTGCTTGGCGCTGCAGAAGAGTATGCAATTGAATGTGCAATTTTAAAAGTTCATGGAAGTGAAGTGCTGGATTATATTGTAGATGAAGGTGTGCAAATACACGGCGGCAACGGATACAGCGATGAATATTTAATAAGCAAAGCATACAGAGACAGCAGGATAAATAGAATTTACGAAGGCACGAATGAGATAAACCGGTTGCTTACGGTTGATATGATTTTGAAAAGGGCAATGAAAGGAAAGCTTGACCTGATGGGGCCTGCAATGAATGTGCAAAAAGAATTAATGAGTATTCCAGATTTTGGGAGCGATGAGGAAGCAGCATTTACAAATGAAAGAAAGGCAATTGTAAATATGAAGAAAGCCATTTTAATGACAGCCGGTGCCGCAGTACAAAAACTGATGCAAAACCTACAGCATGAACAGGAAATTTTAATGAACATCGCTGATATGATGATAGAAACTTTTGTTGCGGAAAGTTTGTTGTTACGTGTAATAAAAATGTCAGACAAAAATGGTGAAGCAGTATCACAAAATCAAATTGATATGATGCATTGTTACTTAAATGATGCTATAGATAAAATAAATAAATTTGGCAAGGAAGCTATAAATGCTTTTGCAACCGGAGATGAACAAAAGATGATGTTGTTGGGATTAAAACGCTTTACTAAATCTGAACCATTTAACAGTAAAGAGGCAAGAAGAAGAATTGCAGATAAATTGATAGCTGAAGGAAGGTATTGCTGGTAACGTTTCTGTATGTAAAAATACTTTTACTAAATTTTACCATCTTACTGATGTAACTTTAATTTGAAAATTAAACAGCGATGAGTGAAACAATTACACCTGCAAAGCCAGTATTAACCGCAAAAGATTTTTCTACTGACCAGGAAGTAAGGTGGTGCCCCGGTTGCGGCGACTATTCAATTCTTGCACAGGTACAAAAAATAATGCCTGGTCTGGGTATCCCAAGAGAGAACATTGTTATTATTTCAGGCATAGGCTGCAGCAGCCGTTTTCCATATTACATGAATACCTATGGCATGCACAGCATTCATGGAAGGGCAACAGCAATTGCAAGCGGATTAAAAGCGAGCCGGCCGGAATTAAGCGTATGGATTGTAACAGGCGACGGAGACAGTTTAAGCATCGGTGGCAACCACACCATTCATTTATTAAGGAGAAATTTTGATGTAAATATTCTATTGTTCAATAATGAGATATATGGTTTAACAAAAGGTCAATATTCTCCAACATCAAGAGAAAATAAAGTAACCAAAAGCACGCCATTCGGAAGCATTGATCATCCATTCAACCCTGCTGCTTTGGCTATGGGTGCTGATGCAAGTTTTGTAGCAAGAAGTATGGATAGAGACCCCAAACATTTGCAGGCAATGATACTAAGAGCACAGGAACATAAAGGGTGTTCTTTTTTAGAGATATACCAAAACTGCAACATTTTTAATGACGGAGCATTCGAAATATTTACAGAGAAATCTTCTAAACCACAAGAAGCTTTATTTCTTGAACAGGGGCAACCATTGATTTTTGGAATGGGAAAAAATAAGGGAATAAAACTAGATGGCTTAAAACCTATGGTTGTTGATATTGGTAATGGTATAAGCGCTGACGAATTATGGATACATGATGAAAAAGATTTTTACAAAGCTCAAATACTAACCCGCATGTTTGATGATCCAAGAATTGAAGGGCATTTCCCAAGACCCTTTGGTGTTTTTTATCAAACCGAAAGAGCATGTTACGAAGATATGATGACAATGCAGATAGAAGAAGCGGTAGCTACCAAAGGCAAAGGTGAGCTTGATAAGCTTTTGAGAGGAAGAGAAACATGGACTATCAATTAATTTAGAAAAGACTTA
>JAYTBG010000448.1:0-6562 GCA_043737055.1 Chitinophagaceae bacterium
CATTGTTAAACTCTGCTTCTGTAAGTGGACATAGATAGGTGGCAATAGTTACGCTTTGGGCGCTAACACTAATATTAGTTACTACAGGTGCGGCGGCAATATCTGCTTTTAAAGTAGCAACTGTTTTTGTGGTTTGATACAGCACGCTTGCTACCGGCCTGTCCAGCTCATCATAAATATTTGTTATCCACTCTGGTGTAGCCTTAGCAGCCTGGTTGCCATCCTGCATAAACACTACCCTGTCCCGTACATCATAAAGCATTTTTAAGGCTACGGCACCGGGTGCCTTCTTCAAAACCACTCTGCCCTTTTCATCATACTCATAGCGGAAGCAAAGCTCATTGATTACCTGCGTGCCATTAGTGCCTGCAAATGACCAGCTATTGTTTCTTAAATAGTTTACCGCTTCGGGCTCAATAATATAACGCAACCTGCCAAAATCATCATACACATTATAGATACATATCCAGCCCGTGTAGGAATCCACAGGAAAATTACCCAACTGAACTTTTTTCAATAATTGCTGTCCTTGGGAATTGCTGTATTCTATAACCTGTTTACCATTTTCATCCGTGCTTTTTATTTTAAATAAGCTGTTGACAGGGAATACCCCTGTAACAAATGGTATATCACCACTTAGATGCCCGATCGTAAATATTTTTACATCATCTGTTCCATCATTTAGTTCATAAGCATTACTGTTGCCCGCAGTTGCTGCCCAAGAGCTACCCGGGCTCTTAATATTCGCTATCCTGTTTAAAGGATTGTTTTCAAAACTGGCGTTTGAATAGGGGAAGCTTTCATTATAGTTTGCTATGTAATAAGATGCTTGCGTTGTATTGGGTGTAGTCTTGTATTTACCGGATTGTGCTGTTGTGCTGTACGGAAGATAGTTTTTTACCTGCCTGCCTAACACATCATACTCATGAAAGCTAACTATGTCACCCCAGAGATTGGAAGGGTTAGAAGGATCGGCAGGTGTAGCAGTTTCACGGCTGATGGTTTGCACTTCTCTTCCTATACCATCTGAATAGGCAGTGGTTTGCATTTTAGAACCTATCGGCAATTGATCGATTACTTTCCAGTCTGACTGCCCTGGTATTAATATCGTATGCTCCCTTATATAATTAAAATTCTCCCAGTTCACTGATACCAACTCAAGCTTGATAACATTGGAGTAAATAACATCTGCCCCCAAACTCGCTTTGCGCCGGTAATAAGTAGTCTGCGGATGGACAACACTAAATGTTAGAGTAGGGGAAGTAGCCCCACTGATAGAAGCAAAAGAAGCCGTGGGTAAAGTACTGCTCTCCCATTGAAAAGCATAACCGGCCGGCGTAGTGCCAAGTGATACCAATGGCTCAGGTACCTGGTTGTAAGAAAAAGAATAATTGCCATATTGAGGGATAACGGCATTGGTAACTTCCTGCGAATATGCAGTAGTGGTCTGTATAAAAATTACAAACAGAAATAATTGCCGGCATAGTAATTTCACATTGCGCATTAAATTCGGCATTTGAATTAAATTAGATTTATTACACCATCACTGGTAGCTGGCGGCCTCCTACTTCACGGGTTCTGTTAATTGTGAATGATTAAGGAAAGCACTAAAAGGCTCAGAATAGTTATCAAAAACCCGCACCCGCATCAGCGTGTTAAAACTTCCGGTATACACTGGTATGGCTATGCCAACAACATCTCCAGGTTTCAATATTATGCTACTGTCCGCAGCATTACTGCTTACATTAGTTGTTTCAACGGTTTTCCAGTTATTTCCCTTATCCAATGCTTCCAATGTCACCTGGATGCGTACCCCTCGGCCAATTATCAGATTTTTATTGGTATTATTTCTTACAATTACGGGATGCCCATCGTACGTTGCCGCACCAGCATTACTGCCTGGGCCTGTATTAGTTTCCCTAATTCCTACAGTTTGGTTCGGGTCCACGATAACCACCATGCCCGAGTCAGCATTTTCTATTTCATTGGCACCACCAGTTGATGAGCTCCCTGATGTTGCGGAATAGATTTGTATACCATTTGTATTCAGATCAGTAAAGTAAAGGGAGTCCCTCAGGCGGCCGATATACTGAATGGACCGATCAGAAGTATGAAAGGTTCCGGATAATTTTTTCTTATTTGGTCTGGCCGTCGCTGAAGATATTTTTGGTACCCCCAACACCTGTGCACATAAACTTTGAGCACCGTCAACAAGGGGATGCATCAAAACGAGCACATTTACCACGAGCAATACTTTAAGCCATTTAGTCATTAAAAGAATTTTAGTCATCAGTCTGCTAGTTAATAAGGTTGAAGTACAATTTTTTGTATGCAAGGAATAAGACCACAGATATTGGTTACAACACCTGTAGTATTGGTTAGGCTTACAAATGCAGATGTCATCACAGCATTAGCAGTTAAGAAGCCGGTGCTATTAACTGTTCTTGTAATGGCAGGTGCTGTTACCTGCAATGTGCTGGCTGTTGTTATATTGCAGGGAGTGGAGCTCAGCGGTAAACTGGTAGTGGAATAACCAGCATAAGCATCGTTTGCCTGAGTCTGGCCCGCAAGGTAAAGACTGCTGCCATTGATACTTGTTCTCTGTATAATGCCTATGGTATTGTTATCTACTTTCCGGCTAAATGATACTGAGCCGCTTATTATCCTGGATACCAAAGAATTATTGGTACCATAGGAGAAAGAAGAAATATAGTCGTTGGCTCCATTAACTGATACATAAAATCCGGATGCGGTAGCAAGTCCTGCATGATAAAATAGGCTACTGGTAATGACTTTTGTAGAAGGATTGTAAACATTAACGGACACCGGATTATTGACATTCGGAGTAAAACCGGTGCAATTGACTGCAACCAAATAAAAATTACCACTTGCAACCGCTGAATTTATTGGCCACATGGTGTTTATATTGGTATTGATGCCAGAAACACTTGTTGCAATATGATACTCATTCTGGCTAATGATAGCCGCTGTCGTGGGATTCATCTCCACGATCAATGTCTTATATCGGCTACTAATATAGAGGGTGCCTGCAACTATCAGGTTGCCACTAGGCAATTGAGATACGGTGAGCATTTCATCGGTAGAAGCATAATTCACAATTCGTCCCCATTGTTGAGCTCCTGAGCTGTTTAACACCACAATAAGTCCATTAGCGGTGCCGCCACCAATATTTGTTGCGCCTACCACGGCAATGTTGCCATTGGTTAGTTCATGCGCAGCATCAAAAAAATCGCCATTAGTGCTGGCGGTATTCTGCGAGCTCATACTCCAAAGTAAAATGCCCGCACTACTTATCCTACAAATAAATCCCCGGGGTTTGCCAACCCTTACAAATTTACCTACAACTACATAATCGCCATTAGCACACGTTATAACTCTCGAAAAATAATCATCTCCTGCATTCGAGATAGTTTTTTGCCACACGATTTGTTTGGCTGCATCCAATTTTATTATATGACAATCCGTGCCATTTCCCACACCAGAAGTACCAATTGCTCCTACGTTTATTGTACTGCCGTCACTGGCATCCCATTTTGCATCACTAAAATACTCCGTAATTCCTGGCGTGCCTGTACTAAGCTGAGCAGTTTGAGCCTGTACAGAAAGATGGCCAACGATGGATGCTATTAATAAAATTTTGTTTCTCATTGTAAATCGTTTACAAAATCTGTATGATTTGTTTTAAAACATTCCGGTTTTTAACCGCATACTCCCACATTTTGTACGGTTATTCCCTGCACGTTATTTAGAAAGAAACCTGTTGTACCATACCTAAAGAAAATGCCACCTTGTGCGCAAATATTTGTTTGAAAATCCGCATTCAATAGCACCTGGGTATCCCAATGAAGCGTTATTAACGGCCCACCCAAGCATTCCTGGTATTGTATGTAAAGATTAGTTGTGTTAGTTCCAGGCACCATAGATATCAAATAGTTGGCACATGCATTGGGATCGCAAACCATGGGCTCATCCGTTTCTTCCCACATAGTTTGCCCATAGGTAGGGCTGTTAGGATTGATGTCCAGGAACTGTACCGTTTTATGACCATTGGCGCAACCTTCTAGCCCGGTGCTTTCCCATAATGCCTCAAAAGTCGCAGCACATGGGGCATTAATATTGCCATAGGCTTGCCCATTGGCATCAATATCTTCCTGTGCCTGGGCATTGGCATCGGCCTGGCTAATGATGGAAGTATAGGTGCCAGCAGCCACTACGTAATTGATGGAACCTGGTACAAAACCAATTGGACATTCATCCTTTTCAAATGCGCCAGACATGGCTACATTACTATAAACTAAATAACAAGGGCCATAAGTATTAGCGGCATTCTGGGCGTTTGCAGCTATGGCATCGTCTATCATTTGGTACACCGCAGCCATGCTGTGGGTAGAAGTGAAAGTTCCTGCTGGTATAGTATAAGTATATGCGCCGCCTACACTCCCTGGTCCGCAATTGTTTCTGTAAAAAGCTAAGGAAACAGTCAAATTTGTATAAGTGCTGGGACAGGCAGGCTTTTTACTGGTATTGTATTCGTACATTTTTACCACATTCCGGTAGTCGTCTTTTATGAAGCGTATTCTTCCTAAATCATCATATTCGTGATAAGCAACACGATTGTTCACATCTGCTTCGGAAGTTTTACCAAGTATAGGGTCATAGCTCACAGTGGTCATTCTCGCAGTTTGTGGGTATAGCCTCAATTCATCTATATAAGCGTAACCAGAAACGGTAACAGAGGAGACACCCGCTGGGATTGAATACTCATAGTAAGTAAACCCATTAATGGTAGGTGCAGCTTTAACAAGTATAGCACCTGCATTCACTGATACAGAGGAGGTAGTAGCCCAAAAGGACAATCTATTAGCTTTAGCTATGTTAACATTTGCGGTCAGGCTTCTACCAAATAATTCAAAGCTCCTTGCACCGGTTACTGCACTTGTAGAATAAGCGGCACTGCCACTCAAAGACCATCCACCCAGCAATGTAGTTTCGAAACTTGTATAAGCAGGCTTATCAATATCCATTGCGGCATTCACAACCGTGGCTACTACAAATTTATTGTCGTAGTCATAAATACTGCTAACAGATCTCCCGCCTTCATCTTTCGCAGTAATCAATAAACCCTCGGAATTGTAGGTAAAAATTTGGGCATCCACAAATGCTGGAACAGTCCCCCCTGGTGCACTATACCGGGCTTCCTTTATTTTCGCAGGCTTCAGATCCCCATTGGTAAGTAGAGCATATTCTGTTTCTACGATTTTTATGCTGTTGAGCGGAGAAGTAGTAGTTGCTCCTTTAGAGAGGGTTTCCCTATAAGGAATTACCACCATTTTGTCAAGGTAGTGTGTATAGCTCAGGCTCTTAGCTAAAACAGTACCATCAGAGTTGGTTGTTTTTACTGATTGAAGTAAGGAAATGTAATCCCGTTGACTGGTCATACCCCCGGTGAGGCCCAAAAGATTATAGGTATTATCATAAATATAGTCAGTAGTTGTACCCAAAAACTCCGTGCTGCTATTTTTCTTGTACACCTTTTCTATGGTTTTAGATAGCAAGGCATTCCCTACCGTAATACCATAGATATCTATCGTTTTGGTATTATTTGATGCGGTGCTGTAGCTTGCGAGATTATAGTTCGCTGGGTTTGTCCATTCATCACTTCTTTTGGATGTATTTATATGCACCAAATTTTTGCAGGATAGCAATTCGGCTTCCGATTGCGTACAGGTATTAGAGGAACTTTTGTATTTAAACCGGGTAAAAGTATAGGTGTTTTCAGTTCTCTTAATAGGATAATTATTTGCGTCATATACCGTCGACGTTTTTGGTAATCCATATGCCCACGACGCATAACGTTGCTTCATAGAATAAGTAGGGTTGGTCGTGGACCATATCGGATAATCATCCGGGCTGATAAACTCCATAACCGTTTTGCCGCTGGACCCATCTCCATTAACAATTTCAACCCTTTTAAAACTGCTTGGAAGGCCATTGCCTGCATTAAAATCACTGTTAATATATATAGTGGCTGGTAGCATTTTGGCATTATTGATACACGATGCCACTATCATAATTACGTCCACTATAACTGCAATAAGGGCTAAGGGAGAAAAATGGGCAAAAACCATAATCACATCCAAAACAACCATTCCAGCTCCTACAAATTCCATTGCATCGGACTGCATAAATTTCTGCATGCCTTTTAAATCAATCATTTCTTCCCTACTTAATATACCAGGATGCTCATACCGGTATTTGCATTTTAAGGCAAGTAGTTTGAAATACTGGCCAGCCTTCTTGTAGTAGGATTGTGTAAACATTTTGTTATTGGGCAACTCCATAGTGTATAGAGACGACAACCCACCTGAGCCTTGCTTAAATATAAAGTTTGTAACCAAAGCATTGGCTCCACAAGGGTTTGAAAAGCCACCGTCTGTAACAGCTGTTTTAGAAACATGCACCCCACCCACATAAGAGTTGGTACTAGATCCGGGCAACACAGATTCATTCTGTTCGTAATCATAGCTAATGGCACCCCCGG
>JAYTBG010000449.1:0-6547 GCA_043737055.1 Chitinophagaceae bacterium
CCCTCTGAGGAATTGAATTTTCATACGGTAGATACCATTCGTTCCCGCACAGCCCGGCCCGACGGAAAAGCAAAGAATGAATTTTTACACTGGGAAAAAGTACCTGAAATTATCCTGTAATCCGGGTGCAGAATGGCAGCGGAAATGGCTGCGGGTAGGTTTTAAAATCGAATAATTCCTGTATCAATTTTTTTATTACTGATAATCAGGGTAACATTTTTAACGGGTGATCTTTTCATTTGCTACAAAAAAAGAAAGGCCCGCGGGCCTTTCTTTTTTGAAATAATATTATTGAATCCGGGTGTTGAACTCTACTGCAACATCGGTAGCAGATTTTGGACTGTTGACCAAATCTCCTGCAGCTTTGTCTGGAGGTGTGCCCGCATAATGGCGAAGGGTGACCTTTATTTTACCCGTTCCAATAGCACCAGTGGACCATACACTGGTAATGCCAAGCGGAATGCCATTGCCATCGTTGCTTAAGCCAGACACAGTAATATTGCTACTCCCTGAATATTCGTAGTAAAAGCGATGCGCATTGGCCTCTGCTAAAACCTCAAGGGTAATATCAGTTACTGGGTTGGTTGTATTATTCAACAGTTGCAACGTTACATTGTAAGCCGCACCGGGTGCCAATACGATCTCCTGCTGTGTGGGAGTTCGGCCGCCCGGGCCATCCGGGTCATCAAATTGGTAAGAAAGCGTAGCACCTCCTCCTATGGGTACGAAGCTGAGCTTCATAGTAGTGATCACTTCCTCGTCATTTTTGTCCGGGGCCGGATCGTCTTTTCCGCAAGACGTAATAAACAGGCTTCCTAAAATCATGGCGAATAAAAAAGATGTTGATTTCATGCTATTGTTTTTTGTGATGTATTAAAATTATTGTTGTGCACTGCTTAATGGAATTTTTAATCTGATGCTAATATTTCTTCCCATTTCATCGGTGAAGTACCGAAAGCCATTCAGGTAATCTCTATACACGATGTTTAGCAAATTCCTAACACCTACACTAACAGTTACCGGCGTTTTATAAACGGGTAGCGTTGCCGAAGCATTCAAACTAATTAAAGTGTAAGCAGGAGGCGGCGCTTTATAATCCTGTTTTTCATTCGCATTACCAGGTACATTTTTCTGCTCCATTACATTCATCATTTCTACACCCAGGTAGGTGTTGGTGAAAGTCTTTCCATTGCTGAGGTTGTACGAAATTTCATTGCTCAGCCTGTTGGCCGGCATTAATATCAACCAATCATTGAGTGTTTTATTTCTTGCCTGTAAAAACGAAAACTTAGAAATTACCTCTATGGCAGGTACTGGTTTCGCAGTGGCAGAAATATCAAAGCCGCTCAATACCGCATTGGTTTGTTTGTACTCTATCAATGGGAAAGCCCCTGCAATGGTCAGCACCGGGTTGTCGGGCATCGGTTGTTGGTAAATAAAATCTTTGATGCTGTTAGAATACAGCAGCACATCGAATGTAAAATTTTTTGTGGGGTGCTGATAATTAGCACCGATGGAAATATTGACAGATTTTTCAGGAAGCAAAGTGATGTCACCTTTTTCATACGTGGCTGTTCCATGATGAATACCATCACTCAGCAACTCATTTACATACGGCGCCCGGCTGGCAAGGCTGATGTTGGTATTTAGCTTCAGGTTTTCAGTGGCCTTGTATCCGGCATTAAAAGACGATGCCAGCGTAGAAAAATTAAAATCGTAGTTAAGGGTATCACCATTAAACTTTAACCTCGTTGTGTTGATCGTTTTATTATCGTACCGGATGCCGGCCTGCAGGTCCCATTTATGCTTGCTCCATTTTTCTATATAATATCCACCAAAGGAGTAAGCAAAATAATTGGGTATAAAATACCTGCCTCTGTAACTATTGTCCTGCTGCATCATGGCAATGCCGGCAGTACCGCTAAAGCTATTTTTCTTTGGATGCTCCCAGGCAATATCTTGTGTAAGGGTATAGATAGATAAATCTAACTGTGGATTTTTATTGCTGCTATTTCTAATTACATCAAACTCTTTGCGTCCGTTAAATTGCCCGGCCAGCAAAACAGTAAACTTGTGATCGTTTTTAGCAAACGAGGTTTTCGATTTTAGTAAGTCATGCGTAACATCCTGGTAAGGCCGTTGAATGCTATATGTGTTTTCGCCAAGAAAAACTTCATCGGGTTTAGGCGCTGCAATAGCATTGACCAAATCGGTTAAATTACCAATATGCGAGCCGGTGAATATGCCCACTTTGGTAGCAAAGTGGCTATAAAAAAGTTCTGTATTAAACCTTTCTTTTCGCCACCCGGCCGTAACGGAAAAGTTTTTTTCTTCACTTGCCGTATTGTTCAGGCGGTAGTTTGGTGTGGTAGCATTGGCTCCTTTTTTATAAGTGCCTTGCACCCGGTAGGTAAAAGGTTGTTTTTTTAATTGCTGCTCAAACACCCCCGAAAAAACATATTGCCTATTATTAGTAAAATACGCAGTATTAAACTCCGCATTGGTTCCCGGTGTAGCCCTAAGCGCTTTCGGTTCTACCAGCACAACGCCCCCGATCGCATCAGAACCATATCGAAGTTCGTCAACACCTTTTATTACAACCAATTTATCGGCAATAAAAGGGTCAATCTCGGGTGCATGTTCATTGCCCCACTGCTGCCCTTCTTGCCGCACGCCATTGTTGATGGTAAGAATGCGGTTGCTGTGGAGGCCATGTATTACAGGCTTGGCAATGGTGGAGCCCGTCTGCAAGATGGTAACGCCGTTTATTTTACTAAGCGCTTCGGCCAGCGAAAGTCCTTTTGTTTCTTCCAGCTTTTTGCCAGATAGCTGTTTTTGAAAACCGCTGTTGCTCATTCCACGCTGGGCTTCTATCACCACTTCGCCCAAAGTATTTCGTGCATGCGGCATCGTTATGTCGAGATGTAAATCCTTCGCCAGGGTCACCTTTCTTTCTACAGTGTCGCAGCTCGCATGGGTAACCTGGATGGTAAAAACTGCACTGCACAAGCCTTTGAAAAGAAAATCTCCCTTTGCATCTGTAATTAGCTGCGAACCAGTTTCTTTAATGGTAACCACTGCACCCGGCAGTTTCTGTTTGGTATCAGCATCTTCTACATGGCCGGAAAAACGGAGGAGACACTGCTGTGAAAACACAGGTGTACAAACAACAAACGCAATAAATATTGGGAGAATAAACTTCACGGAATCGTAATTAGAACAAAACAATAGCCAGAAAATTATTCCGGCAAACAAACCTGTTTTATGCTGATTCGGGCGGGCCACGCAATTCGAGGTAAGGCCGTGGCTGCGTTTTGTGGGCGGGGATAGGCGCAAGTATTTGGGGCTTGTAGCATGATGCTACTCTTAAAACAAACCCGAGAGAAATTTCGGTAAAGGGAGAAGTAGCCACCAGGCTATCGCAATCACATGCAAACCCTGCTGCCCGCACCTGTTCGCCCGGGCTTTTTGCTATTGCAATGGAAGCATCGGAATGCCCCGCAAAAATTTCGTGCAGGTATAAAGTTGGAGTAATGCTGATGATAAAAATCAGCAAGAGCCCCAGGGAAAGCACTTTTTGTATGGTAGAATTCTTTTTCAATTTTTGCTACTACGTTGCAAATTATAGCAAATAGCTGAGACACTGATAAAAATTTTGGTTAAGCCTTGCATCCAATGGAATAAACGTTGAGGTAGGCTGGCCCAGGCAGATTCATTAAAGTGGTGCGCAGCAAAAGGCCGAAACAAAAGTTCCGGCCCCTACGATTGCTTGCCTTGATCTTTATTGTATAAAAACTTTTTCCGTGCATTGCTCGGTGCGCATGTGATACAGACCTGCAGGTAATAAGGCAGCTTCAATGAGGTTGATCCCCTCCAGCAAATCAATTTTCAACAATTGCTTTCCTTCATTATTCAATAGAATCAACAACTGGTTACTGTTACTTCTTATTTGAATTTGTTTATTCGAAGTAGGATTATTCAGTATCGCTATTTCGGAAGTTTCAAAACTTACCATCGTGATGGCGCTGTTACCGCTGGTCTCATTTACGTCCGGTTGTTGTAGACGATCATAATTATTTACCATTGATGGTCGGGGATGAGTGAAGCTGTACGACTGCGTAGTGCTGATGCTCTCGGTTGCCGCCATGCAGCCTGCAGTTCGGTAGTAGCTAACAACGGCACTTTGAGAAAATAGCTGCAATGAAATACTGAGTAAACAAGTGAGGCAAAGTAAAATTTTTTGCATAGAATGGAATAAGTCGGAATAAAATATGTTTGAGTGCAAAGCAAATCTTTAGTGCACGCATATACGGTAGGCAATGTTGTACAATTAGGTAGAGAGATAACTACAGATAGTAGACAGCTTGAGAGACAGGCAGAGCAAGGCCTGCCATGCATTAAGAGGAATTGCCAATGCCACAAAAGGCCAGCAAAAGTTGGCAGCAGGTAAAAGTTTATCAGCATCTGTTGTAGAAAGCAAAGCACTGTAATAAGAGCGTACATTTACGGGGCATGCTTTTAGCAGCTACAGTCTTGCTTTCTGTATTTTATTTTCAAACTTATTTATGGCAAATAGAGATATCATCGTAATAGGTGCTTCTGCAGGCGGATTGGCGGCAATTGAAAAAATTGTAAAAGATCTGCCGGCAGACTTCAGGGGATCTATCCTGATTGTATGGCACATGTCGCCAGATGTAGGTGGCTTTGTAGCCCAACTCCTGGGGAAGCTTACACCACTTTCTGTTACCCAGGCAAAGGAAGGGGAAGCGTTGGCCGCCGGGTGTATTTATGTAGCCAAGCCAGACTTTCATCTGTTGATTGTTGATGAAAAAATACATCTGTCCCGGGGCCCAAAGGAAAACCGGTTTCGTCCGGCCGTAGACCCGCTTTTTAGATCGGCTGCTTACTGTTATGGCAACAGGGTAATTGGCGTTATTTTATCAGGCGGGTTAGATGATGGCACGGCTGGGTTGTGGTCGATTAAACAATACGGTGGCATTGCTATTGTCCAGGATCCACATGATGCGGAAGTTTCTTCTATGCCGGAGAGTGCCATGAGGCAGGTTTCCATTGACCATAGCGTGCCTGCAGATGCAATCGCCGCATTACTGGTGCGGCTCTCTAAAGAAAGTACAGAAAGTACGACAGCACCTTCAGGCGAACAAACACTTACAGAAATTTCCATTGCGGCCGGCAATATTCCCAACATAAAAGCTACCATCACTTTTGGAGTGCTCACGCCATTCACCTGCCCGGAATGCCATGGTGTATTATCCAAACTCAACGATGGAAGTATTGTTCGTTATCGTTGCCATACAGGCCACGCTTATTCTGTAGACACATTGATGCAGGCGGTTACAGAAAAAATTGAAGCCAGTTTGTACAGTGCTATGCGGGGCATGGATGAAAGCGTAATGCTCCTCAACCATATTGGTGATCACCTTGCAGAAAATAATGACCCGGCCCTTGCAGGTATTTATTTTACCAAGGCCCGGGAAGCGCATGACCGTTCTTGCTCCGTGGCGGAGACCATCAAAGAACACCAACTTATCAGCACAGAAGCGGTTCGCAAAGATGCAAGCCTGCCATTAGCTTCTGCCTGCCCCCTGGAGCCTGTTAATTATCTGGAGAAGCTGAGTAGTGGAGAGAAGGTTTAGCAACATTTCATAAAGTAGATTCTAAACCGGAAGGCTTACGAACACAGATGAACTGTGCCGGAGTAAAGGAAGTGTGTTGGCTACCAAATGAGCCGCAACCAATTTTAGGCTTTTGGTCAATTCTTCAAAATCGTTTGGTTTAGAAAAAAAACACAATGCTCCGCAAGTTGTTGCACGGGACACTTCTTCCGGAAAAGAGGATGTAGAGTACATGATGACAGGAATATCCTTCAATTCATTGTCGGATTTTAAAGCAGCAAGTATTTTCCATCCGCTAACCATGGGCATGTTAACATCCAGAAAGACAAGATCTGGTTTTTCAATTGCTTTGGATGTTAAGCCAGACAATGCTTTACTGCCGTCTATGGCCGTCAGGCACATAAAATCAGGGGCTGCTTTAACCAGCGCTTCGCAAAAAAGTTCCCGATCATCTGCGTCATCATCTATCAATAAAATTCTTTTAATTGTCATAGCAGGTTTTAAGTTGAATTAATCAGGTGCGGGGTAATTGAATGAAGAAAGAGGCTCCTTTACCTTTTTCACCAGTAGCTGATATTGTACCTCTGTGCCTCTCCACAATTTTTTTACAAAGAGCCAATCCCAGCCCGGTTCCCTCATAATCATCTGCAGTGTGCAGGCGGATAAAACTCTTGAAAATATCCTCTGCAAACTCCTGTGCAAAACCAATACCATTGTCCGCCAACAATATTTTATAAAAAGGATCGTCTTCACCAGCTTCCGGGTTTAGCCACGAAACATCAATGCTGCAGGGCTCTTCGTGTTTGCAAAATTTAAGTGAGTTTAAAATAAGATTGTAGAATAATTGGTGCATCAATGTAGGAATAGCAGTTATTGTTGGCAGGGCGGAGGCAGTAATCACCGCAGCTTTT
>JAYTBG010000450.1:0-6545 GCA_043737055.1 Chitinophagaceae bacterium
GCTGTGACCAATACGCTTGGTGATACTTATTTCAGGTTGGATAGCACAAGGCAGGCAACTACTTATTTTCAATCTGCGCTGCGTTTATCAAAAGATCAAGGCAATGCAAGGGCAACCTGTAAAGCGCTTATGGGATTAGCCAAAGTGCAAAACAAAATGGGGATGCACAAAGAAGGATTGGCAAACGCACTGGAAGCAGTGGCAAGGGCAGAAAAAATGGGACAGGCGCAACTCCTGAGAGATGCTTACGAATTAGTTGCTGGTATTTATGAAAATATGGGCGAGGGTAATAATGCTATCAGGTATTATAAAAATTACAAATTATATGCAGATAGCCTGGTAAGTATAGAAAGTGAAAGAGCCGCCGCCAATTACAAAGCAGGTTATGAATTCTCAAAAAAAGAATTGGAGTTTGAGCGCAGGTCCATACAACAGCGCTGGTTAATTTTTTCTGCATGCGCAGCATTATTGTTATTGCTATTTATCCTCTGGCTTATTATCCGCAACAGGAAACGCCTGGCTAGAACTTATAAGGACCTTCAACATAAGAATGAAGTAATAGAAGAACAAAAAAGAAAAGCAGAAGAAACACTTTTTCAATTGAAGGCCGCACAATCTCAACTCATCCAATCTGAAAAAATGGCCAGCCTTGGTGAGCTTACTGCAGGCATCGCCCATGAAATTCAAAACCCGTTAAACTTCGTCAATAATTTTAGTGAAATAAATAAAGAATTGCTTGCAGAGATGAAAGATGAAATGAGTAACGGAAATATTGATGATGCTAAAGAAATTGCAAATGATGTGATAGCAAATGAAGAAAAAATTAACCACCATGGCAAACGTGCTGACGCCATTGTAAAAGGCATGCTGCAGCATAGCCGCAGCAGCAGTGGTGTAACAGAATCAACAGACATAAATAAGCTGGCTGATGAATATTTTCGCCTCGCTTACCATGGCCTGCGGGCAAAGGACAAAACTTTTAGTGCTACTTTAAAAACAGATTATGATGAAAGCATAGGCAACATTAACATCATTCCGCAGGATATAGGGAGAGTGATATTAAATTTAATTACCAATGCGTTTTATGCGGTTGATGTAAAGAAGAAATTGGGATTTGAGGGGTACGAACCGACGGTTTCTGTAAGTACAAAGAAAATTAATGAAGATGTTTTTGTTTCTGTAAAGGATAATGGCAACGGCATTCCGGAAAAAGTATTGGAGAAAATATTTCAACCTTTCTTTACCACCAAACCCACGGGGCAGGGCACGGGTTTGGGTTTAAGCCTGGCATATGATATTATAAAAGCGCATGGGGGAGAGTTGAAGGTGGAAACAAGAGAAGGAGAAGGTAGTGAGTTTATTATTTCACTACCACTCGGATAATGCATCATTGCACTGAATTAAAGGTTTGAACAGACCCTATCCATGGTAAAATCACGCCCATTGTGAAACTTTAGGAAGTCGATGCTTTTACTACGGGAATCATGAAATGAATGATATTTTTATATTTTGAATATATTAATTTAAATTCCATCTAATTGCATCGTCTAACTAAATCTGTTTATAATATGAGAAAAGTCTTTTTAGGGTTTGCATTCCTCTTTCTTTATTCTTGTAGCGAGGCCCAGTCGTTTGCAATAGAGCGCTTGCGAAAACAAATAGAGGAACATCCTAAAGCGGATACATTCAGGGTGAACCGGCTCAATGAAATCTGCAATGCCAATCCGCTTATCTCTGTTGCTGAGATGGAAAAATATGCTGCCGAAGCGTTGATGATTTCCCGTAAGCTGAATTATATAAAAGGCGAAGCGTATGCACTTCTTAGCACAGCGAGAGTACTTAATCGCAAAGGAGATAAGGCAGCAGCTCGAAAATTGCTTCAGCAAACCGATTCAATTGCAAAACCTACAGGCGACCAATCCCTCCAATGGTGGACAATGATTCGCTCTGCCGGTTTAAACATCGAGGGTAACAGGCTTGCTGTCTCCGAGACGTTAAAGGCGGAAGCATTTGCGCAACAAATCAACAATAATGAATTTATAGCCCGATCGCAAATTCAGATTTCATCATTCTGTTATTCACTCGGCGACTATGCGCTTGCCTTGGAATATGGTATAAAGGCGCTGAAGATTGCCGAAACGGGGAACATGCCTTTTATTCTATACAGCAGTTATGATAATCTGTCAAGTGTCTATTCATTGATTGGCGAATACGATAAGGCAAATGAGTATCTCCAGAAACAAACAAGGTTAATTAAGCAGCTCGGTTTAGGCGATGAACAGCTTTCTAATTTATACAACGCCTTGGGAGAAAATGCCCGCCTTGGAAGAAAATATCCGAAAGCCATCGGTTACTATAAACAGTCAATTGCTGCAACAAAAAATGGCTATCCTATTGCTATTGCAAACAGCAACCTCGCAGATGTATATGTAAATATGGATAGTCTACCTCTGGCTTTTAAATATGCAGATCTTGCAATAGCAGGGTTTAAAGTTGAGAATAGAACTGATGCCGATTCATGGGTAGAAAGCATCCTCGCCCGTGCCTACCTGAAAAAAAATATGCCCGACAGTGCCTTGCATTATGCAAAACTAGGATACAACAACGCAAGCCAAGCCGGAGTGATGGAAGATGTAATCAGCACTGCCAAATCGATGGCCGATGCGTATGCCCTTAAAAATGATTATAAAAATGCTTATCTCTACTTTAACCGCCACATCAACAGCAGAGACAGCGCTGTAGGTGCTGAAGTAAAAAATAAAACCACCGTACTGGAGCATAATTATGAGATGGAAAAAAAAGAAGACCAGATCGAATTACTGAACCAACAAAAAAAATCGCAACAAAATTTTTTGATAAGTGCATTGGCTGTGCTGGGGCTCATTTTCATTTCTGCCATTCTATTGCTTCGCAATATCCGGCAAAAGCAAAAAGCCAATCGAATTCTGCAACAACAAAAACAGGAAATTGATGAAAAGGCAAAAGAGTTGGCTCTGCAAAAAGATAACCTGGAAAAATCGTACAACAATGTAGAATTGCTGGGTGAAATCGGCCGAAAGATTACTTCGTCGCTTTCCATAGAAAAGATCATTGGTACTGTGTATGATAATGTAAATACACTGATGGATGCGGCAGTATTCGGCGTGGGCATTTATCACGATGCTACAAAGACAATCGATTTTCCTGCCACCTATGAAAACGGCGAGGCATTAGCTGCTTACAGCAATTCAATTCATGATCAGAATAGGTTTGCTGGATTGTGTTTTATCAGTGGAAAAGAGATCATCATTAACGATCTTAGCACAGAGTACAGCAACTATCTGCAAAATATGCCAACTCCCATTGAGGGCGAGCAACCCGCCTCGCTTATTTACCTCCCACTGAAAGTGAAAGAAAAAATGTTTGGTGTTATTACGGTACAGAGTTTTCAAAAACATGCATTTACCGATTACCATGTGAATATGCTGCGCACAATTGCGATCTATGCCGCCATTGGATTGGAAAATGCAGAGTCGTTCAAAAAGTTAAATGAAACGGTCAGTAACCTCAGGGAAACACAGAAGCAACTCATTCAATCAGAAAAAATGGCGAGCCTCGGTGAACTTACGGCCGGCATTGCACATGAAATACAAAACCCGTTGAACTTCGTCAACAACTTTAGTGAAGTAAGTGCTGAGCTCACGAAAGAATTAGTTGATGAAGTAGAACACGGAAATACGGAAGAAGTAAAAGCCATCGCAAAAGATCTGATTCAGAATCTTGAAAAAATCAATCATCATGGTAAACGGGCCGACTCCATTGTAAAAGGTATGCTGCAGCACAGCCGTAGCAGTAGTGGTCAAAAAGAGTTGACAGATATTAATGCATTGGCAGAAGAGTACCTGCGTTTATCGTATCATGGATTGCGTGCCAAAGACAAATCGTTCAATGCCAAATTTGAAACCGACTTCGATCCCTTTGTGGGCAAGGTAGAAGTAATAGCGCAGGACATTGGGCGTGTGGTTTTAAACCTGATCAACAATGCCTTTTATGCAGTGAATGAACGGAAGGCGCTTCAACAGGCACAGGGTGAGGCGTACACACCCACAGTTATTGTGCGCACCAAAAAAACTACAGATGGCATTACTATATCTGTAATAGATAATGGCAACGGTATTCCAAAAAAAGTACTAGACAAAATCTTTCAACCGTTTTTCACTACCAAGCCTACGGGAGAAGGAACGGGATTAGGTTTATCCTTAAGCTATGATATTGTGAGAACCCACGGCGGCGTACTTAATGTAGAAACGCTGTCTGCCGAAGCAGCAGCACAGGCAGGAACAGAGAATTCAGGAACAACTTTCAACATTCAATTACCAATTTAAACTGAATTAAACATGAACATTTTAGTAGTAGACGACGAGCAGGATGTACAGGTCTTGTTCGAACAGCGTTTTCGCAAGGAAATTAAAACCGGTGAATTTTCGTTTGCCTTTGCTTTTTCCGGGGAAGCAGCCCTTACATACCTGCAGGAGCATGAACATGAGGCCGTGCTCATACTCAGCGACATCAATATGCCGGGCATGAGCGGCCTTGAATTACTGGAACACATCAAACAGAAATATTACAAACCACCACCTGTGGTAATGATGATTACTGCGTATGGTGACGAAGAAAATTTTAATACTGCCAAACGCCTTGGCGCAGATGATTTTTTAACCAAGCCCGTTGACTTTACAACACTAAAAGAAAAACTAAAAACCATCCACTAATGGCCAAAATATTGGTAGCAGATGATGAAACGGATCTTGAGGTCCTGATCAAACAAAAATTCAGGCAACAGATTAGAGAGCAGCATTACGAATTTGTATTTGCAGTAGATGGTAATGATGCCCTGGAAAAAATTCAGCAGCAGCCTGATATTGATATCGTGTTGAGCGATATCAATATGCCCGGTATGGATGGTCTTACGTTATTAAGCAAGCTCAGTGAATCGAGCCCGCTCATTAAATCTGTAATTGTTTCTGCCTATGGCGATATGGATAATATTCGTTCTGCCATGAACCGGGGTGCCTTCGATTTTATAACCAAGCCCATCAATTTTGAAGATTTGGCTCTAACGATGGAGAAAACAATGTTGCATGTATTGCAAATAAAGCAAACATTAAAAGCCATTAAAGAAAACAACATCCTAAAAATGTATGTTGATGAAACAGTGCTGAACTTTATGGGCGGCCGGGAATTTGAATCTTCCCTAATGGCGAATGAAACAGTAGAGGCATCTGTTGTTTTTATCGATATCTGCAGCTTCACCTCCATTAGTGAAACTGAAACACCAGATACAGTGGTGAAGTTGCTGAACAGTTACTTTGATGTAATGGTTAAAGAAATCATAGCACAGGGCGGCTGCATTGACAAGTTTATCGGCGATGCAGTGATGGCGGTTTTTCGTGGAGACTATCACTTGGATAGGGCCATTGACGCCTCCCTTGCAGTGCGATCTAAAATAGCGCAACTACCTCCCTCAGCGTCATCCGGTACGTTTTCTCCAAAGGTTTCCATCGGCATCAATAGTGGCGAAATGATTTCGGGCAATATCGGCTCTGCCAAGTTGAAGCGGCTGGATTATACCGTGATTGGTGATACCGTAAATGTAGCCCAGCGCCTCCAGGCGGTGGCAAAAGAAAGCCAGATCATTATCAATGAAACAGCCTACAAAAAAGTAAAAGAATCTTTCAATTGCCAGCCAGTGGGCGAGGTGAATTTGAAAAACAAAGCGGGGGTGATGAAGGTGTACGAAGTATTTGATTAATTAATATTCCTTATTTATAATTTTGCCCATTGCAAATTTCCTTTTGTTTATCCTTTCGTTGGCCTGCGACGACCAGGTCATCAGGCTGTAAAACCTATGGGTGCATTTATATTGTCAGTAAGAAGAAACTCAGAGATTTTTTAAACACAAGCCCAAAATTTAGTCCCCCTGGTTACAGGCAATATGGTGCCATAAAAGGACGTAGCGCTGTGATCATAAGCAGTAAATCTTCTTCCTGAGGCATATATGCCCTCATCATTAGTCAGTGTCTCTGGGAATGTGTATATCAAAAAAATAGTGATAACTAAGACAGCTCCTATTAATTTCACACTAGCTCCCTCGTCCACTACAATCACGTGCGGCGCCACAACCCCAGTAACCTTCACTGTTACGAACGGAGGAAATACGCCAGGTGTAACAGGTTATACATAGAATTTAGGGTCATCCAATAATGGCTGGCTATAAAATGGCATTGCGGCTCCCGCAATAATAACTACGGGAGCCACCGGCAATTCCCTATCACTAACCCCTGTATGTGGCAGTGCTTTGAGTAGTGTTTCTGCAACACAGTAACTGCCAATACTGTCAACTATAATACTAATACAGCTTCGGTTACTGTTATCCAACCTTCTCTTACGATTTTCGGCAGTAGCAATACCTGTACCTCTTCAAATTATTTTGTAAGCGGCCTGCCTTGCAATGCCACGGTAGCCTGAACAGTTTCCCCTGCCTCCGGTGTTGCCAGTATTTTTCC
>JAYTBG010000451.1:0-14746 GCA_043737055.1 Chitinophagaceae bacterium
CCGCCTAAAGCGGGAGGAAGGTGTGATAGCTCAGTTGGTAGAGCAATGGACTGAAAATCCATGTGTCGCCGGTTCAACCCCGGCTCGCACCACAAAAACAAAAACCTTTTCATTAAATTGGAAAGGTTTTTTTATGCCCGGCCGGGTGGTCCGCCACAATCTTTCCGCAATAAATGATTAGTTCCAAAGCTTGGTTTTTAGGTTAACAGCAACAGATGTTTTCTAAACAATGAGAAGTAGGGCGGCGCCTCTTAACAGTAATTTACAGTTTGGATATATTGCTTTTGGCTCTTACACCCCTCTAATATAAGAGCAATAAAAGCTCTGATATGAAACACATAACCACCAACCAGGAAATTTTACTGATACCCGGTACCAGTTTCTTTAAAAGAGATTGGTGTGAAAAGGCCGACAAGCCACATTCAAAACAATTGTCTCACAAAGAGCAATTAATAGAATTGTGTTGGAACGGCGTACTGCCAGAGCTTCTACCTGAGATATGTATTAAAACAGCTCAGCAGAAAGCGCTTACATTATGGGAGATTAACGAATCTGGAAAGTTGCTCGACTTAAGGCTTGGGGAGTTTAACGAAACTGTAAATGATGTATGGTCTATCAATCCCTTTGTATGTATCCTGATGGCAGAAATGAACTAGCGTCAGCAATATTTTGGAGGTGGTCGGTCTAACTGAAATGGATTTAAAACTCATTTCTCTGCACAATTCAATTCTTTTGATAAATTTACAGCAAGCCAACTAACTGCTTTCTGCACAATGACCGAATCCGAAGCATTTTATCCCCCTCGTTTGTCAGGCACCCAAATGGATGCATTCCTGGCTATAGGTTGGTACAGAATGGGGCAAGCGTTCTTTACCACAGATGCCATCATGCATAAGGAGGAAATATTTAAGGTATTCTGGCTGCGCTACAATCTTCAGAAGGTTGGGCCGGAAAAAAAATCAAACGCAAAAATTATTGAAAATAATAGTCGCTTTGAAGCAACAATACAGCCACTGGAAGTAACCGAAGAAATGGATAACTTATACGAGTTGTACAAAGCAGGAATAAACTTTGAAGGAGCTGCCAGCATTGAGCAATGGCTGTATGAAGGAAAACCCAGGAACGTTTTTGACAGCTACAGCGTTACTGTGAGAGACAATGGAACCCTTATAGCTGTTGGCATTTTTGATAAAGGCAAAAAAGCCATTGCGGGCATCCTGAATTTTTACAACCCACTTTATAAAAAGTATAGCCCAGGCAAATATTTAATGCTGCTGAAAATAAAGTATGCCCAGCAAGATAATATAAAATGGTACTACCCAGGTTACATTGTACCTGGCTATCCGAAATTTGATTACAAACTATTTGTAGATAAACTCGCAGCGGAAATCTATATCCCTAAGGCAAAAGCCTGGAAAGGGTACAATGAAATGTTGGTAAAAACGCTTACGGGCCGTTAGTCTCTTTCCATCCCGCCCACACTGCCTTCAAAGCTTCCTAACAGTGTAAGTTCATAGTTAACAAAAAGGCCAGGCTATGATAGCCTGGCCTTTGCAATTATTAGTTTCCCTTAATTACCGGGAATGATATCAATGATTACTGTTCTGTTGTAAAAACGTTCTTCCGGCAATTTATTTTCGAAAGGGCTCATCGCCGCATCTTCGCCATAACCGTTTGTTTGAAACACAACGCCTTTTGTTCTCCTGGTTGACAGGGCTGCCTCCAGTATCTTTTGTGCGCCAGCAGCTCTTTCTGCAGACAGATTCTGGTTATAAATATCCTGCCCAATAATATCTGTATGGCCATGAATAATTACAGTGGAGTTATCTTTTATAAGTGGCGCAATTACTTCTGTTAAAAACTTTTCGTAAGAAGCAACAGATTTAGATTCATCAAAGTCAAAGAGGATACTATAACGCAATCCTTCCTGCTTTTGATCTTCTGATTTTACGAGGCTTAGGGAAGTTTCCTTTTGGATTTTTTGTCCGGTTTTAGTTTCCCCCATCATTACAATTTTGTAGTTGCCGGATGCATTGTTTGCCAGGATTGTTTTGCCGGGAATAGAAGCTTGCTCACCATAAAAAGGGCCATATTTTTTTGTTACACCTTGTTGATCGGTAACATTTACGGTCCAGGATTTTAAGGCATCTTGTGCGCCAACTGCACTAAAAATTACATGGCTGTCCAGTGGATCTGCCTGCCCAGTAGTAATCTGAATGGGCTTTAGGTATGGAGAATTTACACCGCCTACCTGCAACAAAAGATCTGCTGAGGAACTGGTAATATCTACTCTCCGATCGCCTTCACGCAACAGATCCAATTCCGTTGCAGCGCCTGGTCTTTCAGACGGTATTACAGGCTTGTCTCTTCCTACAGTAGTGATTCTAGACGCATTTATACCAAAAGCGTTTACCAAATATTGTTTAATATTTTCAGCCATTATTTTTCCCTCCGCAGGGTTATTGTCTGATGCGCCAGTCAATGTAATGTTGCTGCCAACATTCGTTCTCATGCGATGTCCCATGATATTTAAAATATGATGGTAAACTGCGAGCTGCCTTGCAGAGCGGCCATTACTTAAATCTGAGGGCTGGTTTTGTTGCAATTGATTTTCGGTAAACTTTTGAGCCTGGCTGTTGTTCAATTGAATATAACGGGTAGGTATAGCCGCTGATCCGTTATCAAAAAATACTGAATTACGCAGCGCAAATGTTTCTTTGACAGGGCGATTCAATGGAACCATTTTAGGTGCCCGAACAGAAAAATCAACCTGCTTGTCTTTAGCCACCGGAACAATTACCTCCTGCGGAATTGCAGCAGCTGTCCCTTTTTTAGCTGATCCAAACTTGAGCGCAACACCCGCTCGCACCGTATAGTTTGACCATGATTCTACATCACGGGGTTCATGACCAAAGTCGGTTAAGAACGATACAAATGGAGAAACGGTCATTTGTGTTTTGCTGGCCACAGCAGAAACCGGTATATCTATACCTATACCTGCTTGCCCTGAAACCAACGTGTTATTCACCTCACTCCATTCTCCGGTTTTAACTGTTTGTTTATCCTGTGCATAGGTAAAATCCTTTTTTACATTAAAGCTAACAGTAGGACCCGCAAAAATGTAAAATGAATTTGCAAAAGGTGCAATTCTAACACTTGGTTCAATAGCCACGTAACTCATATTGGTCGATAAATTTGCAGGGCAGTCGCAGGGAGCCATCACTTCATCAAACTTACCGCCGCGGTTATCGTAAGCGATATTTAGCATACCACCCCAAACTTTTCCGGGGCGATATTCAGCCAAAACAGATGCATACGGTTTAATGCCATTTCCTTTATGAAAGGCAGTGGGAGTGGTGACAGCTTCATTCAGCATTTGTGTAGTACCCCTGTAAAAATTAAAGTTAGCAGCACCAGAAACACCAAACCACCAGGTGGGTTGGGTGCGCACTGCGGTTTGAGCCTTCATGCTGGTACCTGCAAACAAAAGCAGAATGAGCAAGGAAAATTTTGGATTGGATATATAATTGAGTAGCATAAAATATTTTTTAAAATTGATTGCTGTGGTTTTCTAAATCGAATTATTTAAGGAATAGCCTTAGTTGGGTACATTAATGGTGGTGTTTACCATGGTAACCGAAGCAACCAGGGATATAGCACGACCATTTAATACTGTTTGTGCGGCGTTACCTGCAGTTGAGAAAGTAACTCCAGACATTGCCAGTATTGTGCCCACCATTACACCACCGCCTGCTCCATTGATAGTAGCTGCGGTACCTATATGCCAATAAACATTTTTAGCCTGTGCACCGTTGATTAATTTTACACTTTTAGCTCCTGTGGGTCCCGCTATACCAACTGTCAAGCTGGTTCCAGTTTGAAAAACAAACATTGCATTTGGGTTATTTCCACCATCAAGTGTAAGATCACCATTGCTTATTTTAAAAGTCCCACTAGCAGATTTATATACACCCGCCGGTAGAGTCAGTCCGCCCAGTTCACCTGCTCCAGGATCCATACCTCCTGGCATTGAAGCTGGAGAAGTTGCATTGTAAGCAGCGGTTGCATCCAATAATCCTTGTTGAGCAATTGCAAATGATGTGGCATTGCCCGGAGCCGGTGGAGCTGTATAAATTCTACCGAATACTTTACCAAGATTAGATGGGGTAACTGTATAAACGTCACCAGTAGTTTGATCTCTGAAACCAGTGATTAAAGTTGATGCAGCAGTAGTTGCAATGCTTCCGTTATTGATAACAGTATTAATACCCTGGTTGGTAATACCTGCATTGCCACCGAAAGCACCAAACATAGATGCACTTCCCAGTATACCTGGGTTATTTGCTGCCAGTGTTGTAAAGGACCACACATAGTCTGAAGCCAATGAATTGCCTGCAAGGTCTCTTGCGCCGGTAGTAATGGTGGCAGTATATAAGGTGTTAGGAATTAAATTTACTGTGGGTGAAAACGTTGCGGTTGTACCTGCATAAGTAACCACTCCTGATATAGCAACAGTTCCTGCTTTCAGCAAAAAGCTGCTATTGTTAATGCTCAGAGGATTCAATGCTTCGCTAAAAGTTGCTGTAATTTTTTTGGTAACCAAAACTCCGGTTGCTCCGGGAGCGGGATCCGTAGAAATAACGGTAGGACGTATAATGTCCGCCGTGTTTCCTGTGGTAAAACTCCACACATAGTTAGCGGCCATCATGTTGCCAGCCTGATCCTGCACTGCTGTTGTGATAGTTGCAGTATAGAGTGTGTTAGGTAATAAATTTACGGTAGGCGAAAACAGTGCCGAGGTACCTGAATAACTGACCGTACCTGCTACAGCATTTATACCATTTTTTAGAAGAAAGCTGCTGTTGTTTATCGTCGTCGGATTCATCACTTCGCTAAAGTTGGCTGCAACCTTTTTATTTAGTGGCACTGCAGTAGCGGCATTTGCAGGGTCTGTTGAAACTACAGTTGGCGCTACATTATCTGAAGCGCTACCTGTTGTAAATGTCCACACATAGATATTGGCAATGCTATTGCCGGCAGGATCTTTTGCGCCTGTAGTTATAGTACCTGTGTATTGGGTGTTCGGCAACAGGTTAACTGCAGGAGAAAAAAGAGCGGTATTTCCCGAATAGGTAACCGTACCGTTTATAGCGGTGCTGCCTTGATAAATTAAAAATGTGCTGTTGTTAATTGTCAGCGGATTCATTGCTTCGCTAAAGCTGGCAGCAATCTTCTTGTTTAGCGCAACGTTAATTGCGTCGTCTTGCGGATCTGTTGAAATAACGAACGGAATTGCGCTATCATTTAAAGAGACTGTGGTAAAGTTCCATACATAGTCTGCAATCATTGCATTATTGGCAGGGTCTTTTACTGCTTTAGTAACAGTAGCAGTGTATACCTTATTATATGCAAGTGGGTCTATTGGGGTGAAGGTTGCCGTTACACCACTGTAGGTAACAACACCTGGCACAAGAGTGCTTCCCTGTCTTAAGGTAAATGAGGCGGTATTTAAAGAAGCGGAATCAACTATTTTGTTAAATGTCGCTTCCACCTTTGTAAAAACACTCACCGCCGTATCATTGTTTGCGGGGTTCGTAAATATTACAATGGGACAGAGTTCCGATGTACCGGGCCGCTCATCCACCTTTTTACAACCATTGGCAAAAACCAAGGCGAATAACAACAATAAGGAGCAGTTTTTAAGAAGGGTTGAAGCAAACTTATTTGTACACACAAATAAACTCACGGGAGAGTAATGATTTTGTTTCATAGTTATTTTTTATAGGATAAGAGATGTGTCGTAGGTAATGTCACCAAAGGGTTGTTAGGCTGGGATTAATGACAGGATTAAGACGATGCAAACTTAGGGTTATTGCAGTCTTGTATTATTACACAATTGTGTGAAAATGTTTCATCATTCACACATATGAATAATTAAATATGTAAGTTATCAATAAAGAGAGTTCTTGAGTTAATGATGCAACACTAGATCTTCATAAGAAAAGAAAGACATTTGGATAATGTTTTTTTGAACTTGAATTTATAGAACAATAATTTGCAAAAACTAAGATCCGCAGGCCTTTTCAAAAGTGGACCTATGTGCCTGTTTTCGTTGCTTGTATAAACTGGGGGTGAGGCCAGTAACTTTTTTAAATTGATTTGATACGTGGGAAACGCTGCTGTAGTGCAGTTTGTGGGCTATTTCCGTCAGACTAAGTTCGCTGTGAACGAGCATTTCCTTCACCCGTTCAATCTTGTGGCAAATCATAAACTTCTCAATAGTCATACCCTCTGTTTCAGAAAAGATATTAGCCAGGTAGGTATAATCATAGTCCAATTTCTGACTTAAGTGTGTTGAGAAATTAATCTCGAGGGGCTCGTTAGAATGATGAATAACCTCAATGATGATATGTTTTATTTTCTCAGTGATTTTAACCTTACTGTTGTTAATCACTTCTAAACCATATTTTGATAATGTGTCCTCTATAAGCTCACACTGCTCATTGGAGATTGGTTGAAGAATATCAATTTCGCCCATTTCAACATTGATGAAGTGGATACCTACTCTTTCTAAAGCTTCTTTAACGATTATCTGGCATCGAAGTGAAACCATGTTCTTTACAAAAATTGTCATTGGAACTATGGTTTAATGCCGGAGGAAATTGTTAGGAGAAAACAAACGCAAGGATCCGGAAGATTGTAGAAAATTTGCATAGCAGGAAGATTAGTTGATTCTACAAAGTCAATTGTTATGCCACAGACACTTACCTGGAAACGTTTAAAATCCTCTAAAATAACATCCATTACCTATACCTGTAATTTTGCTGTTCTTAAGGCCTTTCACAGTAGGTTTCATGCATATTATAAACAAAATCTGTGGTTCCTATTAATGTTAATTGTTACAAGTATTACTCATTTAAAAGTAATGAGTAAGTTAAGGTCAAAAAGTCGGGAACTTAGAGCATCTGTTTTAAATATGTATGCCTCTAAAAACCTTAAGCCACATTAAAAAAAATTATACAATCTGTGTGCATGAAATCCTGCCCTTACGCTTAAAGCCTCCTTCTTATGATCGGTCAATGATATATATTACTAGTTTTTTCTTAACTTAACAGCTTGTAGGTTTCCTTCCCGATTGCTCCCCATATTTACATTTTAAATAACGTAGGCATGCACTTGTCTCCCAGAGAATCTGAAAAATTGCTATTGTTTGTAGCCGGTGAGTTAGCGGAAAAACGCAAAGCCAGGGGTCTCAAACTCAATTATCCGGAAACTATTGCGCTCATTAGCAGCCAGCTTCAGGAAGCTGCCAGAGATGGGAAATCTGTTGCAGAACTCATGCATTTTGGTGCGACCATATTGACCCGTAAGGATGTAATGGAAGGTATCCCTGAAATGGTTCAGGAGATTCAGATAGAGGCAACTTTTCCGGATGGAACCAAATTGGTTACAGTGCATGACCCTATCCGTAGCTAGCAAATTTTGCAAGGCAAGGAGTCTGCCATACCACACAGTAATCCAATAAAAGCGTGTTATTCCTCAAAATATTTCAACTAAAACTTACTCATGATACCAGGAGAATATTTTATTGCAGATGGAATTATTACATGCAATGCCGGCAGAAAAACAACCAGGATGTCGGTTGTAAATACGGGTGACCGCCCTGTGCAGGTGGGATCGCACTTCCATTTTTTTGAAATAAACCGGCAATTGGAATTTGATCGAAGCAAGGCGTTCGGAATGCGCCTCAACATTTTAGCTGGTACCGCAGTTCGTTTTGAACCTGGCGAGGCAAACGAAGTAGAGCTGGTTAATTTTGGTGGAAAGAAAAAGATAACGGGCTTCAACAATCTTACCAACGGTAAGATCAGTTCTGCCAGTTGTAAATCACAAGCAATCATCAAATCCTATTTGCACCGTTTTAAAAACAGCGTTGAATGAGTTTGAATATTAGAAAGGTAAAATATGCCAACATGTTTGGGCCTACAACCGGCGATCGGGTGCGCCTCGGAGACACCGAATTGTTAATCGGTATAGAAAAAGATTTTACGGTGTATGGCGATGAAGCTAAGTTTGGTGGAGGTAAAACAATCAGGGATGGGATGGCACAATCGGCAACGGCTACCCGAAAAGAGGGCGTCCTCGATTTTGTAATCACCAGTGTGATCGTCATAGATCATTGGGGTATTGTAAAAGCAGATATCGGCATCAAAGACGGTAAAATTGCGGGCATTGGCAAGGCCGGAAATCCTGATACTATGGATGGCATTACTCCTAATATGATTATTGGCGCCAGCACCGAGGTGCATGGTGGCGCTGGTTTGATTGCTACAGCGGGCGGCATTGATACACACATTCATTTTATTTGCCCGCAACAGATAGACCATGCATTGTTTAGCGGAATTACAACGATGATAGGTGGCGGCACCGGACCCGCAGATGGAACCAACGCCACCACCGTAACACCTGGTGCATGGAACATACAAAAAATGTTAGAAGCTGCCGAGGCTTTTCCCATGAACCTCGGATTTTTCGGCAAGGGAAATTGTGCTTCTACTGCACCGCTTCATGAACAGATTGAGGCAGGCGCATTGGGACTTAAAATTCACGAGGATTGGGGAAGCACCGCTGCTGTAATTGACGCTGCTTTGCGAGTGGCAGATAAATTAGACGTACAGGTTGCCATCCACACAGATACCTTAAACGAAGCAGGATTTTTAGAGGATACTATGGCTGCTATTAACGGAAGAGTGATACATACGTTTCATACCGAGGGCGCTGGCGGCGGACATGCCCCGGATATCATCAAAGCGGCTATGTATCCAAACATCTTACCTTCTTCTACCAATCCTACAAGACCTTTTACGGTAAATACTATCGATGAACATTTAGACATGTTGATGGTGTGCCACCACCTCGACAAAACTGTTGCAGAAGATGTTTCATTTGCCGATAGCCGTATCAGGCCAGAAACAATTGCAGCCGAAGATATATTGCAGGATATGGGTGTGTTTAGCATGATGAGCAGCGATAGCCAGGCCATGGGCCGTGTGGCCGAAGTGATTACCCGTACATGGCAAACCGCTCATAAAATGAAAGTGCAACGAGGTGAGTTGGCAGAAGATGTAGAAACGGGCAACGACAATTTTAGGGTAAAAAGATACGTATCCAAATACACCATCAATCCCGCTATTACGCATGGCATCTCGGAACATGTGGGTTCTCTGGAAAAAGGAAAACTGGCAGACATTGTATTATGGAAGCCAGCCTTTTTTGGTGCCAAGCCCGAGATGATCATCAAAGGCGGTATGATCATCGGTAGCCGGATGGGTGATCCTAACGCATCTATCCCCACCCCACAACCGGTTATGTACAGGCACATGTTTGGCGCCTACGGCAAAGCATTGTTTAACACCTGCATCAGTTTCGTATCCCAAATTTCTTTAGATAAAAACATTGTGCAACAATACGGACTACAAAAAATGATTGTGCCTGTAAAAAACTGTAGAAACATTTCTAAGAAAAATATGATACACAATGATGCCACTCCTCAAATAGATGTGAACCCTGAAAACTATGAAGTAAAAGTAAATGGCGAGCACATCAGTTGCGAACCTATGAAGGAATTACCCCTGGCCCAACGCTACTTTTTGTTTTGAGAAAGCACCTGGTAAAAATACTTTAAGCAAAATAAAGAAATGCTCATACAGGATAAAATCGGAAATCTTGCAAACTACGAACTGGCGGATAGAACCATTGACTGGCTGCCGTTAGAATGGTTTGAGACAAGCAAAAGAATCCTGAGCAAACGAACCCGTGCAGGGAAGGAAGTGACGCTAAAATTTTTAAACCGCAATCCGGGACATTCGGAAGGAGACATTTTAATTGCTGGCACCTTCCACATCATAGCCATAGAAATTATTCCCTGCAACTGCATCGGAATGTTACCAGGCAGCATGCAGGAGATGGCCGCCCTTTGTTATGAGATCGGGAACAAGCACCTGCCACTTTTTTTTGAGCAGGGTCAACTACTCGTACCTTTTGATAACCCGTTATATAAACTTTTGCGGGGCCAGGGCTATAATGTAAAACAAGAAAACCGAAAACTATTGAACCCTTTAAAAACAACTGTGCCGGCACATGGAGGCTCCGGCGGCGAGAGCTTGTTCACAAAAATCATGAACCTAAAAACACCGGCATCATGAGTGCAGCTCTTTTAAACCTGTTGCACCTGGCCGATCCGGCTTTACCCATCGGTGGATTTTCTCATTCCGCCGGGCTGGAAACTTATGTGCAACTAAATATTGTACACAATAAAAAGACAGCAAGTGAATTCATAACAGAAATGCTTAGCCGTAGTATATGCTTCAGTGATGCGGCAATTGTTTCACTGGTCTATGACGCAGCTACGAAGAAAGATTTGCAAAAAATAATAACTCTGGATGAGGAGTGTACTGCAGTAAAACTTCCTGCAGAAATGCGGCAGGCCAGTAAAAAGTTAGGAATGCGGCTTTTAAAATTATTTGAGCCACAACTTCCTGGTAGCATGATATCAGAAATGAGCAACCTTGCACTACAGCAAAAATTTACCGGCAACTATTGCGTTGTTTACGGTGTTATTGCACAGGACCTTGCTATCGGAAAACAAGAAGCTTTAGCTGGTTTCTACTACAATGCCGCAACGGGTTTGGTAACCAATTGTGTCAAACTTATTCCACTCGGGCAGCAGGATGGACAGGATATATTGTTTTCCCTTTTACCCCTGTTAAACAAATTAATCACAGAAAGTTTGCAACCAGATGAAGATCTTATCGGCCTTTGTTGTGCAGGTTTCGACATTAGAAGTATGCAACATGAGCAGTTGTATTCAAGGTTGTATATGAGCTGAGGGAGGGTTCAGGGTGAAAGGTCAAAGGTGAAAGGTGAAAGGTCGCCCGGCTGAACGCCGTTCGGACGGGGTGAAAGGTGAAAGGTGAATGCTCGCCTTGCTGAACGCTTTCCGGACGGGGTAAAATGGTAAAGCACTTAATTGAAAACAGCGGGGTATTCTAAAAATAAATTCATTTTTATACTGCAATC
The DNA here is from genome assembly GCA_043737055.1 of Chitinophagaceae bacterium. Taxonomy (GTDB): domain Bacteria; phylum Bacteroidota; class Bacteroidia; order Chitinophagales; family Chitinophagaceae; genus Ferruginibacter. The sequence goes on from JAYTBG010000451.1 coordinate 11,080, forward strand.
AGTGAAATAATATTATGGACAGAAAATTTATAAAAATAGGAATTGCAGGACCTGTTGGCTCTGGCAAAACAGCATTAATAGAACGGCTGAGCAGAGCTATGAGTAAGGACTATAGCATGGCAGTGATTACCAATGATATTTATACAAAAGAAGATGCGGCTTTTTTAACCAACAACTCTTTGCTGCCTGCGGATAGAATAATTGGCGTAGAAACCGGTGGCTGCCCGCACACTGCTATCAGGGAAGATGCGAGTATGAACCTGGAGGCTGTAGACGAAATGGCGAGCAGGATCCCAGACGTAGAAATCATCTTTATAGAAAGCGGTGGCGATAATTTATCCGCAACGTTTAGTCCCGACCTTGCAGACATTAGCATCTTTGTGATCGACGTTTCTGGTGGCGATAAAATACCCCGTAAAGGCGGGCCCGGCATAACAAGAAGCGATCTGCTAGTGATCAATAAAACCGACCTGGCAACTTTGGTAAAAGCAGACCTGCAGGTAATGGAAAACGATGCAAGAAAAATGCGAATGGGAAGACCATTTGTATTTACCAATTTAATGAGCCTGCAGGGGCTGGACAGTGTTATAGGGTGGGTGAAGAAATATGCCTTATTGGAAAATGTAGAAGAACCAACATTACTAAGATGAAGTCTGCCGTGCACATACAAGTAGCTGCTAATACAAAAAGCTCTTATCTAAAGAAGTCCTATGTTGAAACGCCTTTTAAAGTGGCCAATATTACAGAAGATAAAGAGAACCATCCATTGCAGCTCGTGCTCATGAGTTCATCGCCCGGCATACTAGACACGGATGAATATGAATTGAAAATAGAGCTTGAGCAAGATGCGGCCTTACACCTTCATAGCCAGGCCTACCAGCGCATTTTTCAGATGAAGCAACAAGCAACTCAACAGTTGCACGTAAGTTTGGGGCATGGGTCTTCATTTACATACTTACCACATCCCACCGTGCCGCATGAAGATTCGTCGTTTACCAGTCGAAACCACTTTTATCTTACCAACAGTTGCCGGTTTGTTTATGGGGAAATACTTACCTGTGGCAGAAAGTTGAATGGCGAGCAATTCAGTTTCACAAAGTTTCACAGCATAACGCATCTCTATATTAACGATAAACTAGTGGTTAAAGAAAATCTTCTGATGATGCCAGCCCTGGTAAACGTGGACGCTCTGGGCCAGCTCGAAGGTTATACTCACCAGGCGAGCCTACTCTATTGGCAGGAAAATATAAACATCGCAGATCTTCAACAACAGCTAATTAAATTGTTGTCGCCGGAAAAAAATATAGAAGTAGGTATCTCCGCACTAAACGGCAGTGGCATTATTATTCGGCTACTAGGCTTGGGTGCGGAGCAATTGTACCGTTGCCTGCTAAATGTAAACGCACATTTGCCTGTACAAATTTTTGAAAAACAAGTGCATGGCTGTTGAAATGCAGGCCCTTATTTTCACGGCAATCTCAATTGCATTCCTGCATACGCTTACAGGTCCGGATCACTACATGCCATTTATTGCATTAGCCAAAGCAAGGGGCTGGAGTGCTGGTAAGACAATCGGGTGGACGCTGACCTGCGGCATAGGCCATGTGCTTAGTTCGGTGTTATTGGGGCTTGGAGGCGCAGCTATCGGGTGGTCGTTTGCTACAATCAGTTGGTTAGAAAATGCCCGGGGAAGTTTTGCTGGGTGGTTAATGTTTGCATTTGGCGTGTTGTATACCGGGTGGGGCATCATTCGTATGTATGCAAATAAATCTCACAAGCATTTCGATCTTGATACCGAGGGCGGTCTTTATGTATACGACCATAAGCACGGCAACAGCAGCATTCAGGAGCGTTTCAAAGTAACACCGTGGGTAATGTTCGTCATATTTATATTGGGGCCTTGCGAACCCATGATTCCGTTACTTTATTACCCTACTGCACAAAATAATTGGGAAGGCATGCTTTTGCTTATCGTGGTATACACCCTTTGCACGCTGGTAACTATGCTGGCACTTGTACTTTTAGGATTCTACGGAATCGCATTCTCCGCTACCAACAAATTGGAAAAGTATATACACGTCCTGGGTGGTAGTGCCATTGCCATTTGTGGCGCAGGCATGCTGTGGCTGGGTTGGTAGCAAAACGGCTAACAGACACACAGCGATCTCAGCACTCCCATTCTCCCGCTTATAGTAGAATTTCTGCCTCACTTTAATTGAACTATTGAATCATTTACCATAAACGATCGCTAAGCATAAGATAAAGGCCAGATGAAAATCTTGGCATTATTTTTCTTTCTATATGTACAACACATGCTAATAGAGCAAATCGTGAATGCGAGTCGTGTTGCTTAACAGCGCTTACACCTCTTTTAACTTTCTAAAATCATCTTCAAATGACTAAAAACTTCTATTACCTGTTTCTATTAGCTGCCATCTTAACTCTAAGCAGTTGCGATGCAATAGGCACAATTTTTAAAGCTGGCATGTGGTGGGCATTCATCCTTGTTTTTATTGTTATCGCAGTAATCCTTTGGATTGTTTCAAAGGCCAAAAAATAATTTACAAAGATTATTGCTGTGGGATTTTAAGGAGTTCATTGGCACGCTTTTCCTTACTATTTTAATTAGAAAAAAATAAATCTGTGACCAACAACGAAAACTTAGTTGAAACCTTAAATGACCTTGTACGAATTAACAATGACAGGATAACGGGTTACGAAAAGGCTGCTGCCCAGGCTGAATCCATCGACGTAGACCTGATCGTTATTTTTAAAAAAATGGCTTCCGAAAGTCGTGTTTACATAGGCCAGCTTGATGAGAAAGTGCTATCATTAGGCGGACAGCCTTCAGCAGATTCTACATTTGCAGGAAAAATTTACCGTACCTGGATGGACGTAAAAAATACCTTTACCGGTTCTGACAGAACTTCAATTTTAGGTTCTTGCGAATTTGGTGAAGATGCAGCACAAACTGCGTACAATGACGCACTACAATCAGATGCTGAAATGGATGCCACTACCCGTCAGTTGATTATGGAGCAAAAAACAAGCTTAAAAAACTCACACGATATAATCAAAAAATACAGAGATCTTAATCAGGCAGTAGATTAGTAACGTTTCAATTCATCCCGGAGATTCACCGAAAGAATAACAGGCAATATTTCTGAAATAATACGCTTCAATGTCGCCGGAGATGTCTCTATAAATATGTTTTTTGGTTTTGAAGATTAGGGCACTGTTCATAATGGATAGTGCCCTTTTTTTTATACCATTTTCTCGAGAATAGCCATTAGCACTTTTTCTTCTTTGATTAAGTCTGTTTGATTATCATCCTTTTCTATCTGGTCTACCTCCTGCAGGTAAGTTTGTAGTTTATTTTCTTCATATAGTTTTATAATGCCCGGGTGCACATAATATTTTCTACACACAGTACGGGTGTTTCCCAGCTTCTTGCTTACCTCATCCAATACATCGTTCAGGCTGCTTTTTGTGGCCTCCGTTTGACCTTCTACATTTTTATTTTTAAAAGCCAATAAAAAGTGGAGGCAGCCTGCCCAGGTTCTAAAGTCCTTGGCAGTAAATGTTTGATCGGTAATCTCCTGGATATAGCTATTAACCATACCGCTGTCTATCGCCTTGCGGGCACCGCTTGCATCGTAATACTGAA
>JAYTBG010000452.1:0-14693 GCA_043737055.1 Chitinophagaceae bacterium
CAGGAAATTATAAACCTCTACGACGAGTATACCCACAAGCCATTGAAAAGAAGTGAATTTTTGCGGCGCCTGGTAGTGCTCACAGGAAGCACCATGGCTGCAATGGCCATCTTGGCATTGATTGAAGTAAACCAGGCGCAGGCTGCTGTAACATCCCATGAAGATTTATTAACAGAAAACGTAAACTACCCTGGCGTGCCCCAGCCTATGCAGGCTTATGTAGCAAGACCCAAGGACATCAAAAAATACCCGGCCGTAATTGTCATCCACGAAAACCGCGGCCTGAATGCACACATAGAAGATGTAACCCGGCGTGCAGCCAAAGAGGGGTTTTTGGCAATAGCTCCCAATGCACTTTCAGCCCTGGGTAGCATACCAACTACAGAGGATGAAGCAAGGGCAAAGTTCCAGGAATTAAAACCCGAGAATAATCTGAAAAACTTTATTAACACTGTTGATTACCTGGCTACCAGATCTGACTTTAATGGCAAGGTAGGTTGTGTGGGTTTTTGCTGGGGCGGTGCAATGGCCAATGACCTCGCCGTAAATGTGCCTTCTTTAAATGCTGCGGTAGCTTTTTATGGCCGGCAACCTGCGGCAGAAAAAGTGGCGGCAATTAAAGCAGCTATCCAGCTTCATTATGCCAGCCTCGATGAAAGAGTAAATACCGGCATTGCTGCCTACGAGGCTGCACTCAAGCAAAATAATATTGTGTACGAATTGCACATGTATCCAGGGGTAAACCATGCCTTTCACAATGATACGGCCGGGGCACGGTACAATGAAGCCGCTGCCAAATTAGCCTGGCAAAGAAGCATTGAATTTCTCACAAAAGAACTTGCGTGACCTTTTAACTTGCAAGCATGAAAATTTTTACCGCCGCACAGATCAGACGTTGGGAAGCCCAAACCATGCAACAGCAGGGCATTTCATCGATTGATCTCATGCAGCGGGCCGCCATAGCATGTTATCAATGGATTAATGAACATATTAAGCTCCAAGCTCCTGAATGCTTTCATGTGTGTTGCGGCCAAGGTAACAACGGTGGCGATGGCCTGGCACTTGCAGCATTGTTGTTAGAGGGTGGCTACCAGGTTACTACTTATCTCTTACCAGACGCCGGGAAACAGTCAGCAGCTTTTGATTACAACGTGTCGAGGCTGCAAAAACTAAATTGCCCAATCATTGAGGTAAAATCAAGTGAAGACTTCCCTGTTTTGGGGAAAGAAGATTGTGTGATTGATGCCTTGCTTGGAATCGGTTTAAATCGCCCGTTGCAGGATTTACCAGCGCTTTTCGTAGAACATATAAACTGTGCAGCATGCATAGTAGTGAGCATCGATGTTCCGTCAGGGATGCTTACCGATGAAAGCAGCATCAACTTATTGAAAGTGCAGGCCACGCACACGCTCAGCTTTCAACATTATAAACTGTGCTTTTTGTTACCCGAAAATGGAAAGGATATCGGTGTGCTGCAGCTATTGGATATAGGACTAGATTCACATTTTGTAGCAACTGAAACGGCCTACTTTATCATGTCGGACAAACAACTTATTCAAAGCATCTATCTACCAAGATATCAATTTGCCCACAAAGGAAATTTCGGGCATGCGTTCCTGTTAGCAGGCAGTTTTGGAAAAATGGGAGCCGCGGTACTGTGTGCGCAGGCCTGCCTGCGGGCAGGTGTGGGATTGCTTACGGTGCATGTACCAACAACCGGCGTTGAGATATTGCAGATCAGCACTCCCGAAGCCATGATTGTAACGGGGGACGATGAGCCGATCAGCATGTATGCAGCATTGGGCATTGGCCCGGGTATGGGTACGGAGCCCCAGGCAGTGAGCTTGCTGCGAAATGTTTTTCAGAAACTTAACTGCCTAAGTGAGGAACGTAAAAAAGTATCGATTGTGTTGGATGCGGATGCGCTGAATATTTTATCAGCACATCCGGAGCTATTGGAACAGTTGCCCGCTGATAGTATTCTCACACCCCACCCTAAAGAATTTGAAAGACTATTTGGCAAATCAGCCAATGATTTTGAAAGAATAAAACTAGCAGAGCAAAAAGCAAATGAACTTCAATGCTGCATCATTTTAAAAGGCCACCATACTTTTATTGCCAGCCCCGGCCACCCCGGCTATTTTAACAGCACTGGTAATGCTGGCATGGCCACAGGCGGCAGCGGAGATGTGCTCACGGGTATACTCACGGGCCTGCTGGCACAGGGTTACAGCTCACTACACGCTTGCCTGCTGGGCGTTTACCTCCATGGGTCGGCCGGAGATTTAGCCGCAGGCAAACATTCGCAGGAAGCCATGGTTGCAAGCGATATTACGAACTGCCTCGGTAATGCTTTTTTACGCCTGAACGAATAAGCATGAGTTAGCAGTTGACAGTTGGCAGTTGAGAGTTGACAGCGCTCAATTAGCGAGGGAAAGCAGTGCTTAAAAATCTACTCCAATTTTCAAGGAAATAAAAAAGGGTAAACTGCCATTGCATAAATGACAATCTACCCCTGCTCCAAACTTTTACTTTTGAATTTTTAATTTTAAATTTTTTATCACTTCATCAACGACGTCGTAAACTTCACTCCTTTGCCGGAAATTTGTAACTCATACTTACCAGCCCCAAACTTTTCGTTTACCTCAAAATTCTGTACAGTATTGTTGCCATTGTGTTGGATGGTTTTGCTGGCCACCAACTGCCCCAGGGGGTCAAATAGTTGCGCCTGGTATTGTCCTTTTGCCACATTTGCAAATTGGATAGCAATAGTTCTACCCACAACCGGATTGGGATATACACTCACAGACGGTGCTGCCTTAGGTGAATTGATGTTCACCTGTACTGTCTTGCTGTAGCCGGCCTCGCCACCAAGATCAACAGACCTGATGCGGTAATAATTGCTACCCTCCAGTGGTTTAGCATCGGCAATTTTGTATTGTGCAGCAGTACCATTATTACCAACTGCGGCTGTCGTGCCAATCGTGGTAAAACCTACGGCGTCTGCTGACCTTTCCACTTCATACTGCTTCACGTTAGTCTCGTTGCTGGTGCCCCACTCCACTATTACTTCTTTTTGTTGCGCATAGGCTTTAACGTTGGTAAACGTAACCGGCAACACTGCAGCAGGATTGAAAACAATACTAAAGCGGCCTGTCGTATAAGAAGCAGGATCAGTGTTTATGGTGAAGGGAATAGTAATGACACCATTCATATTCAACGGCATGTTGTTTATGCTGCCGTTGTAGCTGTCTTTGATAACAGCCACAGTATTGTTGAGATGCATGTTGTTTGTTCTAATGTCTAGTTTGTAATTGCCCAGCTTCATTTGGTAAAGATTCAGGAAGGTTGTGTCATTGGCAACAATAGTTGTCCTCCTTTCTATCGCTATCATTTTGCCTTCTCTTTTAATACCTACATTCTCACTTCCGCTCGTCAGTTTTTTAGCGTCCTGGTTGTTCACCACATTTACATGATCATCATCGTAAGTGGTGAGCACACCATCTATCAGAGTTGCGCTGCCATTAGCATTTGCCGACAACAGGTTTACTCTAACCCTTTGGCCAAAGCCATTGGTCCTACCAAATTGTGCATCGCTGCCATCACTTGTTTTGTCAGACTCTTTTACAATTATACTGCCTGCGTTAATGCTGTCTGCAGACTGAACGAGTACCGCTTCACCACTAGCAATGTGCTGACTAACCGGGCTAACAGATGCGGTAAAATCATATCGTTGTCCGATGGCATCCCATGACGCCGTTACATATCCACCCAAACCAAAATTTCCGGAAAGCCTGGGATCCCATGCATAAAAACCATTTCTCACATTATTACGGGTGAGGGATTCAAAATTTATAGCGGAAGCGTAGGGGTTACCAAACACTGTGTAACCTGTTGCATTCACATTTCTTGTTACGTTACCTGTGTTCAATTGTCCCTTCATTCTTAAAGTAGAAGCGGTGATGGCAGCACCTGTTCCCTGCAGTAAATTAATGCCCCGATCACCTCTTAAAAACACAAAGTATCCCGGGTAGTTGGTTATGGGTATGTTAGTACCGGGCACCCCTGGCAATCCTACAAAAGTATTGTTGCTGCTGTTGTACACCTTTACGGTTGGGTTACTGGTAAGGCCCTGGTCGAAACCATTTGCTACCGTGCCACCTTGCACAAACACTCCGTAACCCGGTGCCGGGTTAGCATTGGCAGATGCCGTAGTTACTCCTTCCTGCCACGACGCATTGATGCTTGGTGCACTTGCGCTTTGAACCGGCGCACTTAGCAGGCGCCATGAATTGCGCAGAGGCAGATGTCTTTCTATACTTATATTACCCGTAATAGCGGCGGTGGCTACACCAAAGCCATTTACTGGCAGGGCACTTACCCTGGCTGTGCCGGTCGCTGTAGATCTAAGAATTAAATTATCATTGGTGATGAATGTTTTGCCGTTTGCCACTGTAAGTGTACCAGTTAAAGAATCTTGTCCCATTAAACTTACATCGTTGCTAATGGTTAGATTTTTGATCTTGTTTCCTGCAAATAGGTTTGCCGGAATCGTTTGAGCTGTAACACCGTCAAATTCTATGGTTCCGTTGCTTACATCCAGCACACCGCTGTTCAAAATCGCACCATTCACCTTCATGTGACCTGGTATGGTAACCGATGCGCCATATTCAATTGTAATGTTGTGTAAGGGCTGCGTACCGCTGATTACAGGGTAAGTGGCAAGGCCTGTAGGTATAAGTAAATCACTTGTGGCAGTGGGTACTCCGCTGCAAGACCAATTGCCTGCGTTGTTCCATACGTTGTCAATAGCGCCCGTCCACAAACCTGCGGTGCCAATTACCACAGTAGTGTTGGTAAAGAATAATGGGCAATCGCCGGTGGCGGCTACTGTGTACACTACCACATAGGTACCCACGGTGCTGTTGGCCAAATCAATTTCTCCGGTTACTGCATTTAAAGCAAGGCCGGCATCTGCACTAAAACTGCCACCAGTGGTACCAACTATGGTAACTGCTGCGGTGCCTTCATTGGTACAATACGGCGATTGCATGTAAGAAATAGCAGTATTTTGATTGCATATCTGGCCAACTACAAACTCATTAAAGTTTGTTAGGTCTGCCGCTGAGGTGCTGGTGGCATTGCTTGCCGAGGTTGTAGGAACTAACCACGACGAACCGTTATAATTTGCTACTCTAAAAGCAGTGGGAGTAGCTCCGGGATCTACATCGGAAGGATCGAAATTAAATGTTGCACCGTAGGTAGACAAGGCAAGGCCCTCATTGAGTACCGTCCAGAAACGATTAACGGTCTTAGAGGCCGCTACTGGTGAGCCTGCCAAATTTGGATGATCGCCAGCAGTTGTAAACACTGTAACGTTGCCCGCTGTACTTACAGTAGAAAAACTCATGTCTACCGGCGTGTACTTGCTTGCATCGCCCACCTCATATACATTAAGAGAAGTGCCCAGGCCAATGGTCTTTTTTAACCTGCCATTTACCCAGCCCGTATTTTGCGAAGCCCCTGCGGTAGAACCGGAGGATGCCTGGTTTACAAAGAAGTTGTTGGTGTTGATATTGCCCGCAATAAAACTAAGCACACCAGTTACATTAATGTTAGATGATAATGCCACCGAACCGCTGGTATTATTAATGCTGAGGTTTTTAAATCCGGAAATTGTAGTGATGTCCTGTGATGCAGCGCCATTGAGGATAAATGTAGAAGTGCCCACATTTACCACACCGGTATGAGAAATATTACCACCTACGGTATAAATATGACTGCCTGCATTGAAAATAGAACCTGCATTTACAAAAAAGTTGCTGGTTAAATTCCAGTTAGATGATGGGCTGATACCTGCAGCATTTATATTAGACACTGTTACTCTTGAAAAAGACAGGGGCGTTCCGCTGATGCTCATAGCACCGGTGCCTCCAAAAATAACCCTGCCAGTACTTGAGAAATTGGAACCGAAATTTATGAAAGCAGGTGTAGTGGGAGCGAAATTAAAAACACCAGTACTAGTTATTGTTCCATTATTCTCGAGTGAACCCATAATATCGTGTGTATAAATGCCACCATTAAATGAGGCGCCTGCACCTACTGTAAGTAAGTTCAAAACCTTCCATCCCACGCTGGGATTAATACCACCGGTGTTGTTGATATTTAGAATAGCAAAAAGCGGAGCCGAGGTTGAGTTGAGCACCGGGGATACAGTACCATTAAAATTTACTGTGACTGCCACTGTGGTAACGGCATTTATCAGGCTTAGGGTTTGCAGCACATTTCCGGTAAATGTAGTGGTACCAAGTGCATACAAAGTGCCGCTGTTGGTAAGGTCACCATTTAGCGTGGTTACGATAGATGAACCTCCGGATATAGACCCGGTGCTGGTAATGTTGAGCAAACCATTTAAGGTTATGTTGCTCAAAAAAGTATAACTGCCGGTTAAGGTTAACCTGTTAAACGTGGTAATACCAGAAACAGTTTTGGCCGTTCCTTTTAAAATGACAGTGCTGGTATTGGCAGTGAAACTACCGCTGTTGATCCAGTTTCCATTTACGGTAATGCTGTTGGCGCCTGCATCAAAGCTGGCACCACTCTCAATGGTCAGATCTCCCTGCACCGTAATGGGCGTGTAAAGGATTTTTTGCCCTGTGTTGGCAAAAATTAAGTTGCCGTACACTACGCCAGGCAAGAGCAAATGCTGTGTTGCTATCCCGTTGAATTTTATGGTGCTTCCGGGGGTAAGTGCATAACTGGCAAACTTGTTTGGGGCATTGTTTGCTCCAACAATGAGCATCGCCGCATCTGCAATGCTGGCAAATCCACCGGGCACATCTCTGTTAAAGAAATAAGTACCAATATCTAAAATACCCGATGTACCGGTTAGATTTCCTTTGATTGTTACGTCGCCGGTTAGCACTGCTCTTGAACCGACTGGTTTGTTTATGATCAGGTTATTGAATGTACTTGAAGAGATAGTTTGAGTGCCGCTACCATTAAAAGTAATACTTGCGCCTATTGCATCATAAGTTCCATTCTTTAACCAATTGCCACCCACTGTCAAGGTATTTGAATTCTGCAGTTCTGCTCCCACCGCAATAGTTACATCTCCTACAATGACTGTGGCTCCCTGGTTTACCAATTGCCCGCTGTTGACTAAGAGATTTCCCGCTACTGTAATAGAACTTTGAATGACTGCACTACTTGCAGTTTTATTAATTGATAAATTATTGTAATTAACTATACCCACATCCTGTATTGCTGCACCATTGTAGCTAACCGTGCCGGTGCCCGCAGTAAACACACCAGAACTGCGACTAAAATTATCTCCGATATTTAAGGTGCCTGAGCCATTGAATATAACACTCGCCGCACCTGAGTGCTGCAGAGATCCGTTTACACTTACTGTACCGGTGCCAATGGTTAGGTTGATGTCATGACCAGTAGTGTTGTCGCTTAAGGTTAGATTGCCATTTACAGTAATAGTTTGGTTGTTGGCATTGATGGTATGCGTGCTATTAGCACCCCATACCCCCTTTATGTCTCCGGATGTAAGAGACCCACCACTTGCCATAGACAGGTTTAGAGACTGTACACTACCAAAATTTATATTTTTTACGGTTACAGCATTGCTTATGGTTGGGTGGTTGGTGAATGCGGCAGAGCCAAGGTTTACGATATCAGTAGCTGCAGGAGGTGCCGATGCAGAACCTTGTAAAACAGTCCAGTTTGCCGCAGTGTTCCAGTCTGAACTCACACTACCATTCCACTGTACCACATTCGAATTGTCAGAACAAGTCCAACGTTTTGTAATGTTGGTAAGCCCCGTATATTCAACATAGTTGGCAGCAGCATCATTGGCAGTTTTACCAATAGATGTCCATGCCGAACCATTGTAATTCCAAAGACCCATGCTTCCTTCATTGTTACCATTCAACTCATCATCTTCGTAATGCAACCTTAATGCAGCGGTGTAAGTACCAGCAGGTACTGCAATGTCGTATTGCCTGCTGATGGATCCACCGAAAGGGAAATCTACAACAGAAGTACGTACCACGGAAACAGTCACAGAGTTGACCCCGGATAATGCCGAGAAATTAATCGTATTGTTCGGACCCTCAAACGCATATGCTACGCCAGTAGTAAAAGTATGGGTACGTTGAATATTGCCATAAATAAAACCATTACCAGTTCGGGTATCGGTTATCAGTAAAGTATTTAAACCGGTATTGATAATCCCATTGGTCATATTTACAATGGCCGCCCCCACATTGCTTTGCAATATCAACTCGGTATTGGCACTTGCCGTATTGCTTGTTAAGATCTTAAAGGTTGTTGCGCCGGTAATATATGCAAGTGCATCTCCCACAAATTCAACGGTGCTGGTACCAGCATTAAAAGTCCCGATGTTTATCCAGTTGCCATACACGGATATGGTGTACGAGCCGGGGTTAAAAGTAGCTCCTGCTCCTATCGTAATATTTTGGGTTGTAGTGATGTTACCTGCTGCGGTTTTGCTGCTGCTGTTGGATAAAACGAGGTTGTTATAGGAAAGAGCATTAATAATTTGTGCAGTACTACCATTAAAATTGACAGTATTCGGAAAGGATGTTGTTGCATTAAATGCTCCTGATGTAATCGTTAAGACATTTGCAATTCCCAGGTTTGAGTTAGCGGACAATTGCAACGAAGTTCCATTAACTACGACGTTGAAAAGGTTGGGTACACCACTCAAAGTGGAGGTTCCGGTAAAAGTCGCAGTTCCTGCTGATGCAGTTAGGCTACCGCTCACGTTGATACCAGTAGCCATAGAAAAATTTGCAGCAGTGGTAATGCTACCCGGTACAGACAGAAAATTAAAGTTGATGGTTCCAGAACCTGTGATCGTTTTATTGGCACCAGTCAAACTAAGCGTTCCTGCACTAGCGGTAAAACTTCCTGTAACAGAAAGGTTCCCTGTAATATCTATAGAAGATGGCGTGCTTACGATGCCGGTAATGGTTAGATTTTCGGGTGAAATACCAGTGCCTGTAATGGTTTTACCAGTACCGGTCATTTGTAACGTTCCACCGGGAGCTTGCGTAAATGCACCCGGACCCGTTGTAGCAAGGTTTCCGGCCAAAGTAATTGTTGCACTCGAAAAAGTTACCGGGGATGCCGCAATGGTTAGGTTATTGAAATTCGCCACACCATTGCCGGCCACGATTGATCCGGCACCTACAAAAATAACAGTACCCGTATTACCATTAAAAGTACCGGTATTGTCCCAGTTGCCCCTAACACTGGTGTTGTAAGAAGCGCCATTGAAAACGGTAGAGGCTCCGATAATCACTTTTCCGTTGATAGTCAAATCTGCACCGGCGGTGTAGGTAACAGATGTACCGGAGCCAATCAAACTGGTTAAGTTTCCTTCCACTACCATGGCAGTGGCAGGCATTGTTTTAACGACGGCACCACTTGCACTGCTTAAGGTAAGATTGCCATATATTTTATTGGCTACAGCCTGGTTAGTGCCGGCATACTCTACTGTACCACCCACCGAAAGGCTGCTTATGGTATAATTTGTTGGGAAGCTAGTGGTGCCACCAATTTTTAGAAAGCTGTTATTAGAAACGGTAATGGTACCACCGGCAGTGGTACGATTGGCGGTGTAGGTGCCAATATCAAATGTTCCAGTTGTTACAAATAAGTTTCCGGCCACGTTTGCATTCACGCCAAGGCTAACTGTACTTGCACTGCCTAAAATAATGAGATCGTTAAACGTGGTAGCAAAAGAACCTCCAATGTTTTGAGGGATGGTTCCATTAAAAGTAACTGTTCTGGTTCCTGCGGTTAATGCAGTGGTAGCTGCATTGTTAATCCAGTTTCCACCAACAGTAATATTATGCGCACTCACATTTAAAATTCCGGCAGTGAGCGTTAGGTTCTTCTTTACTGTTATTGCTGCCGGAAGTAGAAGTCCGTTGCTGTTATTAAGAGAAAAATTATTAAAAGTTGTTACACCCGAATATGTTTGCTGGCCTGTGGTGCCATTAAAAACTGTTGTTCCATCATCTGTGTAGGTGCCGCTATTGGCCAAAGTGCCTGCAATGCTTAAGGTACCCGTAGCGCTGGTAGTCACAGAAGTGGAGGCGTTAATGGTTAGATTTCTACAAGCTCCTGTGCTCAGAATGACAGGCATTCTCACTGCACCGGCAGTAATCAACACATCGGTAGATGCCGTAGGAACTGTGCCAGAACACCAATTAGCTGCGTCAGCCCAATCGGTACTTACGTTACCTGTCCATTGGCCCATGTTGGTACTGGAAACTACGGTGGTGTAGGCTTTGGCTGTACATCCGCCGGCGGAAACCTGCAAGCTGTATACTCCGGCATTTGAGGCCGTGTAAGAAAAAGAAGGATTTTGCAATGTGGATGTAAATCCGTTTGGACCCGTCCAGGCATAAGTGGCTGAGCCAACAGTTGTGGCTGTTAAGCTTATAGCAGAGCCAGAACATAAGGGCCCGCTGTTGCCTGCACCATCCGGAGAATTGTACAAAGTTTGCACATCAGAGGCTGAGAGCGCAGTGCTATAAATTAACGCATCATCTAAAAAACCAGAGAAGTAATTTGAAGCAGGCGTAGAGGGCCACCCGTTCATATTGTCGAAACCAATCCTCCAGTAACCTGAATAATTTTCGGCTGTGGTTGTACTAGGGCTAGTTCCCACAATGGCTCCATCAATATATAAGGCCATGCCTAAAGAAGAAGATAAACTGGCGGTAGCAAGATGCCAGTTATTATCGTTGTAAGCCAGGGCAGAATTCACAGTTCTAACAGCCCCAGGATAAACGCCGAAGTAAATCTGCCCGGCGTTTGTCATATAAATATGCCGATCGGATTGACTGCTCAATCCTGTTCTGGCATTTCCAAAACCAATGAGTTTACCCCCGGTAGTGCTATTAGTCTTAAACCAAATGGAAATGGTAAACTCCCCAGGATTAGTGTATAGAGTGGTGGTAGAAATATATTGAGACGTTCCATTGAACTGGCAGGTAGCAGCCGCGGAGTTAAATCTATCTGCGGTAAAGCTGGGTGAATTTTGCAGAGTACCTGCATTAGTTCCCCTCACGTCATTGGCACTGCCTGTTAGTGGGTAATAAGAAAGCAACCCTGCCGCAGGCAATCCGGAAATTACAGGTCCGTTCACCGTAACGATGGTTGTGGTGGTAAAAACCGGGCAGCTCCCTGAGGCTGCAACGCTGTAAGTAACAGTATAGGTCCCTGGAAAACTGCTGTTCGAATTAATCGCTCCTGTTGATGCTGATATATCCAGGCCACCCATGGAACTAAAAGTACCTCCGGTTGTTCCGGTTTGGGTAACGGCTTTAGTGCCAGAGTTAGTACAGAACGTACTCTCGCTGTAACTGATTGATGCCGCTGGAGCCGGGGTAATAACCACGCTTGTGGTTGTAGTAAACTGGGCACATCCGCCTGCAGCAGCAATTGTATAGGCTACCGTGTAGGTGCCAACGGTACTCGTTCCAGGAGTCACCTGGCCTGTACTTGCGTTAATAGCTAAACCGGCGGGGGAAGCTGTGTAGGTGCCTCCCGTGGTGCCATTTCTTGTAACTGCACCTGGAGCAGCACTTTTACAAAAAGCTGTTCCCGCATAGCTGATGGTTGCAGCCGGTGTTGCCCTTACCACTACATTGATAGTGGCCGGGGCACTTGTAACAGCATTCACTGTCTGCGTAACGGTATAAGCTGTGGTAGCGGCCACTGTAGTAGGGGGCGTGGGCGCCGAGGGTCCTGGCGTCCACACAAGGTTTGATCCGGTAGCTGTTAGGGGCGTTGCCACTGCATTCTGGCAATAATTTACCGGTGTTGTTACGGTAGGCGGCAAAGGCGTGGTACCACTTTGGGACTGAAGCGCAAGTACTAAGGGCGCCTTCTGTTACAGCAAAAACTCTCCAATAATATAAAGTACCTGCTGTTAAGCCGGTTTGCACAGAACTTGCTGCATTGGCCACGGTTTTAGTTACATAGCTAAAATTGGAACCGTCTGTAGACACATATACGGCAAAGCCTGTTTCGTTGGCAGAGTTATCTAGCCAGTTTAAGGTATACCCTGTGGTAGACACTGTTGCAAAACTTAAAGACGTGGGCGCTGTTGGCGTAGGGGAAAGGAAAGAATATGTTTGACCCGAAGCTGGTTTGGAATTTACGTTATTGGTCTCCGCGGTTGAACTAACCGTGGGCGTTGTACCTGTATTGTTTAAAGATAAAAATGTACCCGAGCCAGTTCCTGTTGCGGATATACCGATGGATGCAGATGCGGCATTGATCGCATCCGCCTCGGGCCGATACACAAATTGAATCCGTCCGTTTGACTCATATAATTTTACTTGGTACGAAATCGTGGTACCGGGTGCCCCTGCACTCCATTTATTGTTTAAAATTTGAAGGGTAAATATCCTGCTCCCAACAGTTCCCGTGGTGGCAAAGCTAGAATTGGCCGTAGTTTGAAGATTAAGGTCATCCCAAAGCGGCGCAATAACAGGGCGGGGACTGCCGCCCGTGGCAAGATTGTTAATCGGGGTAGCGTTTGTAATGTTTGTCCCTAAAGTGAGCCATCCATTAGTGCTTACGGAAAGGCTGGTGTAACGCACACCCATGTAAAAAAAATCAAAGCCTATTGGCACCGAACTATAATAACCTTCATCCACGGTGCCGGTTCCCATGCCTGTCATAGCAGTTCCTGTAATTTGGGAAAAGCTACCCGAACTAGCCGAAAACGCATAGTTAGTGATGGACTGAGATTGGGCGCCAAACGAAGATAGCACCCACACGGTGGCAGCAATAGCAAGGTTTCTCATGTGAGATATTGGTGTTGGTTTTTAATTGGATAACTAGTAGTTACATCAGGAATGTAATTACTACTGATTTTATGCAGTGAAAATCGTTTTGATATTTCACCTTAACTGTAGTGAATCATTTAACGCAGAGTAGCGATTTCGCTACACAGATCTATGAACTTCTACATGCATAAGCCAGAACAGTAGTGGATCTCAGCCTGTTTTAAATGTCTAGAAGACCGGCTGTGAGAGGGTTTAATCAACTATAGAATTAATAGTTTAGCCTATAAATTAAATTAATTTTGAGAGGAGTTTTGAACTAACGATTTGCAACCACCGTAAAGGATATCATAGTCATTTAAACATTGCCTTCGCTGCCTATTTATTCTTTACTTTGCCCATCTACTCTCTTTTATGACGCAGCATTTTGACCTTTTAATAGACACTTATCTTGAAAATAACATTGGAATAGACCCACTGTTTTTGCCTGTTGCACTTTGCGAGGGGTTGCAGGAGAACATTTTAACTCTTCAAAGAGAAGGTAAGATGATACCGGCGCAAGTTGGAAATGCCGTAAATAAGGACCCCCACCAAAACATGCGGAGCGATAAGATTTATTGGATGGATAAAGCACATGGCAATTCGTTTGAAAATGAATTTCTACTAATAGCAGAAAATTTTGTCAAACATTTAAATATGACCTGTTACACCGGTATCAATGATTTTGAATTTCACTATGCGTTGTATGAAGCCGGCAGTTTCTACAAGCGTCATAAGGACCAATTTAAAAACGATAGCAACAGAAAATACTCCCTTATCAGTTATTTAAATGATGGTTGGACCGACGAAGATGGAGGGCAGCTTTGCATTTACCAGCAGGAAGTTGCGCAAACGGTTCTCCCCCGCTCTCAAACAACCGTTTTTTTTAAAAGCGATGAAATGGAACATGAAGTTACCAGGGCTAACCGAAACCGAATGAGTATTACAGGATGGCTTAAACAGGTGTAAAGTATTTGCAAAAACTATTAAATTAAATAATTTTTTTTGCCTCATTTATCTGCTCATCACTTCCCATTACAATCAACCTTTGGCCTGCGCTAACCTTGTAGGACGAAGGAGGATTAATGTTGTACTCGTTGCCTTCGTCTTTAATACCTAAAATGGTGCAGTTGGTTTTCTTCCATAGATCCAGGTCGTACAACGAGTTACTTTTGGTTGCAGTCACCTCAGCCACCCTGAAGTCAACATTATTTCTGACCGTCATAAGCGATAGCATTTCCATCACATCTGGCAGCATTACCAATGTAGCCATGTGAGCGCCCCCTATTTTATCGGGCATGATAACGTTATCGGCACCTGCCACTTTTAATTTGTTTACAGAGGAGTCCTGGCTGGCCCTGCTTATTAGATGCACTGCAGGGTTTAACTGCCTGGCAGTAAGCACCACAAATAAATTATCAGGATCTACAGGAAGCGTTGTTATAACTGCTCTCGCATTTTTAATGCCTGCCTGTAGCAAAATTTCATCTTTTGTAGAGTCGCCTTTAATAAAAAAAGGCACATTAAAATTTAAGTCTGTTGGCAGATCATTTTTCTCTTCTATTACCACGAAAGGAATTTTGTTGTCGTGCAGCACCTGTGCACTTTCTTTTCCATTTCGCCCAAACCCGCAAATGATCACATGATCTTTTAAATGATGAATCTTATTTTCCATTTTAAACCTTTTATAATTATTTATAAATTCAAGATCGAAAAAATAACGAGTAAGCAAACCCACAAAGTAAGCAAACAAACCAATGTTCATCACTATAAGGACAATGGTAAATATTCTTCCGGATTCACTCAGCGGTT
>JAYTBG010000453.1:0-2607 GCA_043737055.1 Chitinophagaceae bacterium
TTTTTATCTACAACAAGATCCCGGTGCATGTAGGCAACCAGCGCAACGGGACCACCAAAACCTGTTGTGCCAAGCCTGATAAAATAAGAGCTAAGATCAGTCAAA
The DNA here is from genome assembly GCA_043737055.1 of Chitinophagaceae bacterium. Lineage (GTDB taxonomy): Bacteria > Bacteroidota > Bacteroidia > Chitinophagales > Chitinophagaceae > Ferruginibacter. Next base: position 106 of record JAYTBG010000453.1, read on the forward strand.
CTGTAGACAGGCCGGGTCTGCATTTATTTAGTTGCTTTGGGTTTTCTCCAGTCGAGGTTTTGAAAATAGAAGAGCCTGATAATATCGGTGCTTTTATACTTATTGCCCGCAGGCAATTGCTGAAAAACATTCATATACCCCAGTTGCAGGTTATCAAGCTCGCTGAGCTGATATTTAAAGCCGAGGAAAAAACGATTCTGATCAAAATAATTACTGACGATTTGCTCGCCAAAATTTATATGCACTTCGTCGTTCACAACAAATGAAATAGCCCCGGGCTTTATGCCGCCAGGGGTGAGGGGTACATCGTAAAAGAAATTATACCTCAGTCTAAAATTAAAATTGTAACCATCAGCCAGTGTAGAATCATTCTGAATTTTACGACGGAATCTTTCCTCTAACCGGAACCACTGCATCATACGCTTTTTGCCATATTTGGTATGCCACTGCACTTGCTGCCAGGGCCTGTGTTCTGGCTGCGTAATTTTTTTGTGGGCGTCTGCCGGGTAATGGCTAATGTAGGCATACCCGACGGTAAGCTTGGTAGCATCGGTTACATAATAGGTTAAACCGACACGAACAATACTCTGCGAAAATTTATTTACAAAGTCATCCTTTGTTCTAAGCTGAAGATCGGTCCACGCTCCCAGCTTGTCTGTAAACCTTGTCTGGTTAAAATAACCAAGCCAAACCTGTTGCAAGTTCTCGGTTTGTTTTACTTGCGCCTGCAGCATTGAATATCCAAAACAAAGCACGACAACAGCAAAAATTTTCTTCATAAACATTGTACGGTTTTTTAGGAATGCAATTTATCAATTTAATCGCCACGAATGGGTTCGAACCATCGTGAAAATTTTTGCAGACTTACACCTATCCTCCCGGCCACGTGGCTGTATAATTTTCCTGGCTATCGAATATTCCAGCACAATAAATCCCATAAATAAAGGCTCTGCAAACCCAAAGATATTAAGGTTCATCCAAAATATTTTAAAGGGTAGCTTCCTGCGAGCTGGCATATAAATCATACCAATCCTGTTTGTCTAATTCAAAAGAAAATGCGTTTACTACGTTCCTGATTCTTTGTTCGTTGGTACTGCCAATTATGGGTAAGGCGCCTAACTTAATTAACCAGGCTACCGCCGTAGACTCTACGTTTGCTCCATACTTTTCGCCTATTTTCTGCAGTTTTTGATTAAGTTCTATGGCCAGTTTATCCGAACCATTTTCTATACGGCCACCGGCAAGTGGTGCAGATACCAGCGGACGCATAAAGCGTTGTTTGATATAATCGAGTTGGCCATTATCTAAGGCAGCAGTGTTCAAGAGATTGAGCTCAATGTGATTGGTAACAATGGGCGTTTTCAAATACGAGGCAAGCAACTGGTGTTGAAATACGGTGAAGTTGGATACCCCGATGTTTCGAATTTTTCCACTGCTCTTTAATTGGTCTAACGTGTAGGCAGTTTCTGCAAGATTCGAGATCGGATCAAGGTGATCCAGTAAAAAAATATCGATGTAATCTGTTTGAAGATTTTTTAAGGAATTGTCAACGCTCCTCAAAATATTCTCGCTGGAGGTATCGTAATGTTTGATACGGACATCTGGTTGATTGATATCCGGGAGCCGCAAGCCACATTTGCTAAACAAAACAATGTCTTCTCTTTTAAAAGATTTTTGGGCCATTACTTTCCCAAATACTTCTTCGCCTTTGCCGGAACCATAAACATCTGCATGATCAAATGTATTGATGCCTAATTCCAAACAGAGGTTCACTATTTTTTCCATTGCTGCAGGCGTGGTATCGCCCTCCTCACTCCATCTCCAAAAGCCATAAATGGCCGGAGAAACTTTGGGACCTGAATCGCTTAAATAGACTTTTTCCATAAACTTATTTTTTGATTTTGTACAATAAAAAACTACCCATCTTTCTAATAGTTCTCAAAGAAGAGCACCCTATAAAAGGATGCCCTTTCTCTCGATTGTTCTGCCCTCATGTAAATTCTTAAAATGAATAACGCAGCGTTACACCATAGGTCCGTTGGTCACCCAGCACACCGGCATAGTGGCCTGCATTGCCACCTGCGGGCAATAACTGCTCAAAATAATCTTTGTTAAACAGGTTGCGCCCCCAAACAAATGCCGACAGGCCATTAGTAGCCCTGAAACCAAACCTTCCATTCACCAATGTATATCCGTCTATATTTAAATAGGCCGATGGAGAGGGGCTGGATGAAAACGAAGAACGATGGAAGCCTTCTAATGCTACAAAGAATTTACCCGCCTTGCCAAGGAATGCTGCGGGTGCAGTAAACTCGCCGCCCAGGGAGGAAGCCCATTTAGAGATGCCGGGTAGCTCACCACCCGAAATATCTTTGAACGCCACCTGCACACCGTTGACCGTTGTACCAGTTTCCTCCAGCGGTAATGGTGCATTGGTAAATTGAACATACTTCGCATCTGTGTAAGCGGTGGCTCCATAAAAAGTAAAATGTTGATTAAGCT
>JAYTBG010000454.1:0-6449 GCA_043737055.1 Chitinophagaceae bacterium
AACAGCAACAAGGCTAAAACCAAGGAGAACTTCATGCAGTGGAAGCTTATAAACAATAAGGTCGCCTTGCAAGATCGGGTCATAGATAACATTAGCAAAGAGGTGCGTCTTCTTGATAATAATATTTTCTCTATACAAAAAGATGTGAATCGGTACGATCGCCTGTTAGACACTTTGCAAAGTGAATATGCAAAAAGCATGGTATATGCTTACAAGAATAGGAGCAATTACCAGTTCTTGAATTTCATTTTCTCTGCATCTAGTTTTAACGATGCTATAAAAAGAATTACTTATTTAAAGAGTTACAGAAACTATCAACAAATACAGGGTGAAAATATCTTGCGTACCCAGGACTTGCGCAACAAACGCATAGCTGATTTGGGTGGCACCAAAAAATTAAAAAGTACTACCCTTAAAACGCAAAGCAAAGAACTGGCAACATTAGAATCCCAGGAAAAAGAAAAGGAACGCATTGTGCAGGAATTGAAAAAGCAAGGCAAAACCTTGAACAATCAGATATCTGCAAAGAAGAAACGAATGCAAAAGGTTTCCAATGCTATTGCGTCTGCTATTAAAAAAGCGCAGGAAGCTGCCCGGCGGGAAGCCGTAGCTAAAGCTGATGCTGAGGAGCGAAAAAGAAAGGAGCGGGAAAAGGCGGATGCCAAAACTGCTTCCAAAGAAAATACCTCTACTGCAGGCAACACTAAATCGGTGATTACCCCAAAGACTGTAGCGCCGGCTAAAAAAGCTGGTGTAAGTGTGCTTCTAAATGCCGAGAACACTGCTCTAAATAATAGTTTCGAAAAGAATAGGGGAGCGTTACCCTGGCCTGTAGACAATGGTTATGTGCTCATGCATTACGGCCCTAATAAGTTGCCTAGTGGTAGTGATATCAACATTACCAATGTTACTATCTCGGCAAATATTGGCGCACCAGTGAAAGCGGTTTTTAATGGTACCGTTTCCAACGTACTAAGTATAGACGATATGCAGGTGGTAATCATTCAACATGGTAAATATTTTACAACTTACAGCAATCTTTCAGGCGTGAGTGTTCAAAAAGGTCAGGACGTAAATACCGGTCAATCCATCGGCAGGGTTGCTGCCAACCTCGAGGGCGTTGGTGCTGTTGACTTTTTCATGAGTAATGAAACAAGCGATTTTGACCCTGAAAAATGGCTGCGGAGAAGATAAAATTATAGCAGGCGTTCATACAGTTTTTCATAAATGGGAACAATGTTGGAGATGTCAAATTTTTTCGCCTGGGCAAGAGCGTTGGCTTTAAATTTTCGGAAGGTATCCTCATTCTCCAGGATTTTAACAGCATTTCTACTCATATCTTCTACATCACCTATGTTGCTCATATAGCCACAAAAGCCGTTGATATTTATTTCCGGAAGCCCGCCTGCATTGGATGATATAACCGGCACTTCGGCGGCCATGGCCTCAAGTGCGGCCAGCCCAAAACTTTCGTATTCGCTTGGCAATAAAAAGAGATCAGCTATGGGAAGAATGTCCTCCATTTGTTCTTGCTTACCTAAAAATTTTATTTCAGCACCATGGCTACATTCCCTGCTTTGCTGTTCTATACGGCCTCGCTCAGGACCATCACCAATAAGCAAAAGTTTTGAGGGGATAACTTTATTCAATAACAAAAAAGTTTGTAGCACATCATCTACCCGTTTTACTTTTCTAAAATTAGAGGCATGCACAACGATGCGCTCTCCATTGGGTGCAATTAACTTTTTAAACGCATCAACAGGCTTCTTATTAAACCGTGCCACATCTACAAAATTATAGATGACCTCAATGGGCTTATCAATAACAAAATTTTTGTAGGTTTCTTCTTTCAGGTTGTTAGATACAGCAGTGAGCACATCACTTTCTTCCATAGAAAAAGTTACCACGGGGCTGTAAGTCTTATCTCGTCCTACAAGCGTGATGTCAGTACCATGTAATGTGGTTATTACCGGAATTTTTTTCTTTTGTTTGGCAAGTATTTGTTTGGCCATGTAAGCAGCCGCAGCATGCGGTATGGCATAGTGAACATGCAAAATGTCTATGTTGTGGTTGTTTACCACATCTACCATTGTGCTTGCCAGCGCTGTTTCATAAGGTGGGTAATCGAACAAAGGGTAAGTAGGCACCCGTACTTCATGATAAAAAATGTTCGCATGAAAACCGGATAATCTTACAGGCTGTTGATAGGTTATAAAATGTATGTTATGTCCTGTATCTGCAAGTGCTTTTCCAAGCTCTGTTGCCAGTACCCCGCTACCGCCAAATGTTGGGTAACACACAATGGCTATGTTCATATTTTGTAATTAAGGTGCTCTCTAAATGCTTTCGCAATTTACCGATTATAGGATGAGTTTTTTTTATTTAATGTGATTGATGGTAAATCGCTAAGTTTGTTTTCAATAATATGAAGATGATTCAAAAGGTTTTATTTTTCGCAGTGGCATTTTCTTTCGTCCTTTCTGCTACTGCCCAGCAAGGGGATGCGTTCACCATAAAAAACATTGCAGATGAGGTGTTGGTTAGCAGCACAGCATACAATAATCTACGTCACCTAACCAAAAACATTGGGCCTCGTTTAAGTGGTTCAGCCAATGCGCAAAAGGCAGTCGAAGCTACTGCCAGGATGCTTAGAGAAGCAGGTGCAGACACAGTGTATCTTCAACCATGCATGGTACCACATTGGGTAAGAGGAGCTGCAGAGCAAGGGTATGTAAAATCAGGCGACGGTACTAAATACAATCTTAAACTAACAGCCCTTGGCAATTCCCTCGGCAGCAAACCTGGTGGGGTAAGTGGCCAAATAGTGGAGGTAAACAGTATGACCCAACTCAAACAATTAGGCGAGCAAAAAATTAAGGGTAAGATTGTCTTTTTTAATATCCCTATGGACCCAACCCACATTCGTACTTTTAAGGCCTACGGCGAAGCTGGTATTGGTAGACGATCGGGGCCGGCACAAGCGGCAAAATATGGCGCTATTGGAGTAATGGTGCGGTCGCTGTCCAGCAACATAGATGAATATCCACACACAGGCGCAACACAGTATAATGACAGCTTTCCAAAAATTCCGGCTGTTGCTATCAGCACAAAAGATGCAGAGTGGTTGAGTAAGCAAATAAAAAATAACAAAGCTCCTACCGGCTGGTTTAAAACCAGTTGTAAGATGTTGCCAGATGTACTTTCTTACAACGTAGTGGGTGAAATAAAAGGAACTGATTTGCCGGAACAAATAATTACAGTGGGTGGACATCTTGATAGTTGGGACTTATGCGAAGGTGCTCATGACGATGGAGCCGGTTGTGTTCAGAGCATTGAAACCATCAGGGCTATAAAGGCTTTGGGTATTAAACCGAAAAGAACGATCCGTGCCGTGATGTTCATGAATGAGGAAAATGGGTTGCGTGGTGGCAGGGCTTATTTAAAATTTGCAAAAGACAATAAAGAAAAACACATTTTTGCTCTGGAGAGCGATGCAGGCGGATTTTCGCCCCGTGCTTTTAGCCTGGACATGAATGAGACTCAGAGTGCTGCAATCATGAAATGGAAGCCACTCTTTTACGAATATGGGGTATATGAGTTTTCCGCAGGTGGTGGCGGGGCAGACATTGGACCGTTAAAGGAGTTGGGTACGGCACTTGTTGGTTTGGTGACAGATAGTCAAAGGTATTTTGATGTTCACCATGCAGCGACAGACAGTTTTGAGGCTGTAAGTAAAAGAGAGCTAGACCTTGGAGCAGTGAACATGGCTGCACTCATTTGGCTGGTGAGTGAATACGGTTTATAAATTCTTCAATTTTTTAAATAAAAGAAAAATGGAAAAATTCACAACGCAATCAGTAACACCGAAAAAAAGCGGCTCAAAAAAATTTATGAGAATCTTTCTTTTAATATCACTCGTTATCATCGCATTCGTAGTGTGGTGGAAATATTTTTACGTCTTTGGTGAGGGTGTAAAATCCGGTGAGCTGAACTATGTGGTAAAAAAAGGCAATGTTTTTAAAACCTACGAGGGCAAATTAATCCAGTCTGGATTTCGCTCTAAGGCGGCAGGCACTGTACAGTCTTACGAGTTTGAGTTTTCTGTGGTTAATGACAGCATTGCAAATATCCTGATGAACAACAGTGGGAGTTACTTTGATTTACATTATAAAGAATATAAAAGTACTTTACCATGGCGGGGATTTAGTCCTTACATAGTAGACAAAATTATAAAAATGGAGAAGGTGGCCAGGTAAGATTACTTACCAGCATACAATAAAAAGATAGCCGGTTGCTTGTGAAGCTCCGGCTTTTTATTTTGCCATTCGGCCACACTATGGGTGCAAATGTTTTCATTAGCTGCGGTAATATTTACGCCTATGCACAGCCTTGTCTGTGGGGCGCAATGCTTAAAAATTGCTTCCAGCAACTGGTTGTTCCTATAGGGTGTTTCAATAAATATTTTAGTGCTGTTATTTTTGTGAGAGGCAGCTTCAATTTCCTTCAGCTTTTTACCTCTTTCCATGTTATCAATTGGGAGATATCCCAGAAATTCAAATTGCTGTCCGTTCATTCCGCTGGCCATCAGCGCCAGCAATATTGAGCTGGGGCCAACAAGTGGTTTTACCGCACAATGTAATTGTTGAGCTGCAGCAACCAGCACCTGGCCGGGATCCGCAATACCCGGGCAACCAGCCTCACTGATGATCGCTATATTTTTACCCTCCTTTATTTTAAGGCTAAACTGGTTAAGCTGGTCTTCCTCTGCTTTGTGAATGGCAAACCATTCAAAATCATCGATAACAATCGTCTTGTCTATGCTTTTTAAAAACCTGCGGGCCGATCGCTCATTTTCTGCAAAAATCACGGAACATTCTTTCACTGCATTCAATATATATAAAGGGATAGTTTCCAGGGCTTCCTCGGCCAGCGTACAAGGTATAAGATAGACGGTAGACATGATAATATTAGCTGATAATAATTTGGCTCTTTCGAGCCGATAACAAACTGATAGTGGCGGCTATTACTGCATAGCTGGGGGCAAGCAACCATCCCAGGATCGGGATGAGGTGCATCAGGTAAAAGATGAGGCCATTGCCTATGGCCAATCCCTTGTGCCTGCTTATAAAGTCTATGCTCTGTGCAGAAGAAAGTTTATTCCGTTCGCTGCTATAGTCAAGCATGGAGAAACCAAAATAGTAACACTCAATTAGCAACGCTACCAACGGGGCTATCCATCCAAAAATGGGTATGAAGGATAATATCAGTATGGTAAAAACATAGACCGTTTGCCATAATAAATTGCGAAGTGCTATTTTAATGCCCCGTGCCATGTCTTTAAATAATTGTGACAGGCTTAATGGAAAATCTTTTCCCTCCAGGATGTTTTCTGTTTTTTCGCTGAGGTAAGCAAATAAAGGCGACCCAACAATAAGAAATAGAAATTTGAAGAGAGAAAAGTAGAAAAGCAACAATACCAGTCTCAATATAATTTGTCCTACAATAAAGAAGAAACTAATCCAGCTATCGTGCATTTTGTCAAGCCAAACCTTTGCGCCAGACTTAAGCAAAATAAACTCTATGGCTGTGTTACTGGATGTCCAGAAAAGATACATTCCTCCCAGAAACAAGATGGTATAAACAAGACCGGGCACCAGGATCCATTTCCATAGTTTATGCTTCACAATAAATTGGTGAGCATTAAAATAAGATTGTATGGAAATGATGATTTCTTTTAGCATAACGATAATGGATTGATGGGTTTACCAGCGATGCTAAATAAATCGCTGCACCAACCGTATGTTCACAGAAAAACTACTAACCAGCAATGAAGCTAACAGCATAATAAAGAGCGTTAAAGGTATTGAAAACAATCGAAGCAAAACTGTAGTTGTGCGAACCAATAGTTTGGTAGTTTTAATGATGGAAATTTTACATCTTCTTTTTAAGCATGAAGAAATTAGGTCCTGAGTTTTATAGCCAGACAGATGTTGTAGCTGTTGCCCGGCAATTAATTGGAAAGATTGTAGTCACTAATTTTGATGGTTTTGTTACCAGTGGTCGCATTGTGGAGACGGAAGCCTATGTGGCTTTTGTTGATAAGGCATCCCATGCATACCGAGGCAAACGCACCGCCCGCAATGAGCACATGTATGCAGGAGCAGGCACCGCTTATGTATACATCTGTTATGGCATGCATCAAATGCTAAATGTTGTTACTAACGAAAAAGACGTTCCTGATGCAGTGTTGATTCGAGCACTGGAGCCTTTGCAAGGTGTAGAAATAATGCTGGAAAGAACGGGTAAATTGAAACCGGATTTTACGCTTACAAGAGGTCCGGGAAATGTAGCTAAAGCACTCGGGATTTTTAAAAAACATTCAGGCTTGCTTCTCACTCAAGAGTTACTCTTTATTACAGAAGATGAAGAATACGAGATCAGCGATGAAA
>JAYTBG010000455.1:0-2594 GCA_043737055.1 Chitinophagaceae bacterium
CTTTTGGGTAACAAAGCTTGAATGATTGAGGCACCAATCGCTTTCAATATGCAAGTCAATAATTTGCTCGTCAATATCATCATAGCAAAACTGAAACGCTTCACCAGAAATAATGTAAAAAGCAGATTGGCAAACATCGCCTTCATTCAGCAGGATTTCATTCTTTTGAAAAGTTCGTTTGATGGCACGCTCACTAAACAATATTACCTCTGTGTCACTAAAATTACCAATGTTATTGAGCAGCCCTTTTACTATATTCATATTTTAAACGTTGATTTTGTTATGCTGCACTTTAAATGATCAATGTATCAATGTCGTTACCTGTGAGGTGTTGTAAATTGTTTGTTATTTTGTCAATCTCCCAGTGCCACCATTTAAGCTGCAAAAGTGCTTCAATTTTTTCCGTAGTAAATCGTTTTTTAATTTCCACGGCAGGGTTCCCGCCAACTATCGAGTAGGGCTCAACGTTTTTTATGACTGTGGAGTTGGTGGCAATAATTGCTCCGTCTCCAATGGTTACTCCAGCCATGATCGTTGCATTGTAGCCAATCCAAACGTCGTTGCCTATATTAATGTCGCCCTTCTGCGGATATGCTTTTCCCTCCATGGCTTTTTCCCAACCGTTGCCAAATATTCCGAAAGGGTAGGAGGTTAATGCATTGGTCAAATGATTGGCTCCATTCATGATAAATTGCACGCCAGAAGCGATCATACAAAATTTTCCGATGATCAATTTATCACCCACGAAGTCAAAATGATATTTCACATTCTTTTCAAAATTTTCTACATTGCCAAAGTCATCATAGTAGGTGTAATCTCCAATAATGATGTTGGGATTTGTTACGACATTCTTTAAAAAACAAAGCCTGTCATAATTGGCAAGAGGAAACTTGGTATCCATATCTGGTCCTATCATAATATTTTTGAGCGAAGTTCGGCAGAAAGCAACGTATAAAAAACGTAGTTTTTTTAAAGTGCTATTTACGTTCATTCTTGTAATGCAACAGCTGGAACAACGTTACCTGAACTTAATTCAAAGAGGACCGGACCTGATTCGGCGTGTTCCACAACAGCAATAACGAGCTATTTAGGAATCAAACCTCCATCATTAAGCATACTAAAAATGGGAAGGCTCCAAAAGGGATACCCTATTTTAGCGTTGACAAATAACTTGTATTGATATCTTTGGATTTTCCCAGGGGTAAATTTACCTGCCATTTTAGGACGTACAATACAAAGTCAAAACAATAATAGATAAATAAAATAAATTCTTTTGCAACCGAATCTTAAGCTGCTTGTCTAATAAAGAAATATGAGCAATGAGTGTAACCCTTTTTCTGACAAGACTATTGTTACCAATATCTTGAATGGAAACATTCAGGCCTTTGCCATAGTGGTAAAAAATACAGAGAAATTGGTATGTCAAATTGTGCGAAAAATGACAAGCAACGTGGATGACCAAAAAGACCTTGTGCAAGACATTTATTTGAAAGTCTATCAAAATTTGTCATCATTTCAATTCAAATCTAAATTATCAACATGGATTGCAAACGTTGCTTTCAATACGACCATAAATTATCTTCAAAAAAGGAAGATTACCATCATCGGAATTGAAAAAAGAATGGAGGACCAATTTACAGCATCCGATAATCCAGCGTTAGAAACTATCAAAACAGAAGGGGTTGAAATTCTTAATGCAGCGGTTGCCAAACTTCCACCTTTATATCAGACTTTAATTACCCTTTACCACATGGAAGAATTATCCAATAAAGAAATTTCTGAAATTACCAATTTACCCGAAGGAACGATAAAAAGTTACCTGTATAGAGCAAGAAAAATCCTTAAAGACAACATTAATAACAAGTATAATAATACATAATTATGGAAAGTGCCCATTTAACTGACGAAATTTTGCAAGATTATATTTTCACAAAAGTATTAGATGAAAATGCGGCAAAACACATAGCTAATTGTAATCATTGTATGGCACAGCTGGAAGCTTATCAGGTCTTATTTTCAAGCCTTAAAACCCTTCCAGAAGAAATATTTTCTTTTGACACTACCTCTTTGGTGATGCAAAAAATAGAGACTCAGCGGAAGAAACAGAAGATAGCGCTTTACCTATTTTATGCACTATTACCCGGCGTCGTCTTGTTGCCAATTTATTTCATTTTACCAATGCTTGCTGCTGTTTTTAATATTCAATCCATTAATAGTGCTTCTATGTTTTTACTAATAACGGGAGCATTGGGTATTGTTTTGTTTTTAGTGATAGATATGTTTAGGACACAAAAAGAAAAAGAAATGCAATTTTCTTTATGAATGTTGCAACCACATTTTTAAATCGCTGTCTGATAGATTATCAATTAAAATTTAAAAAATGAAAAGAATTCTTTTAACGCTTATAACTGTTTCAGCATGTCTTTTTTCAATGGCACAAGAAAAGGGTGATAGCAATTTAATGCATCAGCCAAACGTAAGCACTGTTCCGTCGGAGCACGCAATTCCGTTTGCCGTACTTGGCCTCTTCCTTTTAATTGGGTATTTTAGTTTGAAGGCAGTAAAACTTTTTTTGGATACCCGACTTAAGAATA
>JAYTBG010000456.1:0-6411 GCA_043737055.1 Chitinophagaceae bacterium
AGGTCCAGGTAAATACCATGTGCGGTAATCTCCGTCACAATAGCGTCTAAGGGAGTTTTGCTTTTAAAATGTTTTACAATGGTATGGAACTCGGGTACGTATTCATTGTTTAAAAGCGAAGCGAAAATCTTATCTTTTTTATCAAGGTTTTCCAAAGAGAAAGTGACGGGTTCATTTAACTCATCCTCTGCGGGAATAATTTGCCAGGGTGCAAAAGTGATCGGAAAAAAGAGATAGCTATCAATCTCCTTCACAAAATATTGATCATCGGCTGCTTTAAGATACCCCGTAAATTTATTACTCACCAGTGCTTGGTTTATTAAAACATCCAGTGCATTGTTATATAAAAAGTTGATGTTGGATGCTACCATCTTGTCTCCCCGGTCGGTAAGCTTAATATTGAAACTCACCACGTCTCCCATTAAAAAATGGTGTGTTTTTTTAATAAGTTTTTTTTCCTTTAGTTCTTTTTGAATCTTCTCATCAATATTTCCCTTCACCGTTTTTTTCTTACCGTTTTGCTCATACTCAATCATGGCATATTTTTTTTCATGATTGATAAAAGCTATTTTGCCCAAAAGATCTGTCTTACTCATATTCGCTTTTTTAAGGTTAAATTATTAAAGCCCTAACTCAACCATTGGGTCCCAAAATTTAGTTTTAAAGTCTATCACTGTTTCTGCCTCCACAAATATGTCCTCTTTTTTTAGTAACTCCTCCATTAATGTGGGCGTTGCAAAGTGGTGCCTGCCTGTGAGCATTCCATTTCTATTTACCACTCTTTGTGCAGGCACTCTGGGCCGCACATTATGTGCAGCATTCATTGCCCATCCCACCATTCGGGCAGAAAGTTTTGTGCCAAGATAAGCAGCAATGGCTCCATAAGAAGTTACTCTTCCCTTGGGCACCTGGCGCACCACATCAAAAACATCTGCAAAAAAAGAGTATTCTTTTGGCTGAAGGGAAACGGGTTCTGTCGCCTTTTTACCAATAGTACCTGGTTTGCTTTTCATTGGGAAAAGGTACAAAAAATACAGGCTTACCTGCGCTCGTGGCTGGTATCTGATGAAGCTGCTGAGTTGTTTGGAGATTTGACAAGTTCGCTTCGTAAAGGCTCAGGCACACCGTCATAATTGTACGGGCAATGACGGCAACCGTTTCCACAGCAATAGCCTTTTTTCAAATGAAAGCTTTCCGTAAGCACAATATAACCCTGGGAATTATAGTAATAATCTTCGTTCTCCACCAGTTGATCCATCTTATGATAAATTTTGTTGCTCTGTGAGCTTTAACTCTTCTTGTAACTGATCATCCAAAGCAGGAATGCTGCCCGGTAGTTTAAAATGCAGGTAATGAATTTTTTTACTCTGCGCAATATCCAGTCCTTCGTAATGTGTTTTGATGTCAAGTTCCGGTTTGTGCGGCTGTGCGTATACGTCAGATGATTCTTCAACAAGAAAAAGGCCATAGAGTTCAATTACTCTTTTGGTAAAATGGAACAGTGCGGGGGAATCTGTTTTTAAATGGATACTTCCGCCAGGTTTAAGTATTTGTTGGTACAATCGTAAGAACCGTGGATGTGTCAATCTGCGTTTGGCGGTAGAGGTTCTTAGCTGCGGATCCGGAAAAGTAATCCAGATCTCATCTACCTCCTGCGGTGCAAAATAATCTGCTAACATCTCTATCTGTGTTCTCAAAAAACCCGCATTCCCCAATCTTTGCCCCAGTGCATGCTTTGCTCCAATATACATTCGATTGCCTTTTAGGTCTACGCCTAAAAAATTTTGGTTTGGATGAAGGGCTGCCAGACCCACTGTATATTCCCCCCTGCCACAAGCAAGTTCTAAAACAAGAGGTTGTGGCGTTTTAAAAAATGCGTGCCATTGGCCTTTCATATCTTTTGGATACTCCAACACATTAGAAAAAGTTTTAAGTTCGGCAAAACGAAGCAGTTTTTTTTGTGCCATGGGCTGCAAATATAAAGCGTCTCGTAACGGCATTATGATGAAATGTGTTCGCTATTTAGTGGCTGTCTATCCATAAAAGTTGGCAGATATAACTACATCATTCCTTTTTTGAATGAACGTTATTTACTGATTAACTCAATATCCATCCGATGCCAGGCACCAATACTATCAGGGCCTTTTGTTTTTCAAATATGCCCGATTATAAAAGAATATGTAAATGTATTCTAATACTTTCTTTTCCTTTTAGTTGCTTGTCCCAACAAGTTTACATTGGTTCGGGCGCTGGCCTGATCATGCAGGGAAGGCCATTTCTTGTTGTTAACAATGCTTCTCTAATCAACCATGGCAGCATTATTTCTGACTCCGGCATTTTTAAAATAACGGGTTCTACAGATACTGCTATTTCCTTTATTGGGGGCAACAGCCTTACCCTCATTAACCATTTGGTTGTAGACAAAACCAGTTATGGAGTAGCTTTAAAATCCCCGGTATCAGTTAAGGATTCCATCAAAATAAACAAGGGTATTTTGTACAGCAATGGATTCTTAACGTTGAAATCTAATTCAACTAAAACCGCTACGCTTGCTTCGTTGCCGGTCGACGCATCGGGCGTAGCAACCGCTTACATTGCTGGAAAAGTAACTATTGAACGATACCTCAAAGCACGAAGGGCATGGAGGTTGCTCAGTGCTCCCCTTTTACGTGATGGTTCCCCCACCATTAATCAGGCCTGGCAAGAGGGTGTTACCTCCGGCAATCCAAACAGTGGGTATGGGCTTCACATTGTTGGGGGAAGTGTAGCCAATGGATATGATATTTCCCCTACGGCTAATTCCTCCGTAAAAGTGTATGACACCGTTTCTAACAACCTGGTTGCGTTGCCCCCTGTCACAGGCACTCATCTGCCAATTGCGAATTACAAGGGATACTTTGTTTTTGCAATCGGAAACCGAAGTACCGATATTTTCAACCCAAATGCTCCTGCTACATCAACCACCCTAAGAATGAAGGGTGCAATCAAAGCAGGCGACCAAACAGTTTCTGTAAATCCGTTCAAGCATACGGTGCTGGGAAACCCTTTTCCGGCCTCCATAGATTTTGGCCTTATCGTAAAAAACAATGTACGAAATGCGTTTTATGCATGGGACCCAATGCTGGCGGGAACCTACGGTGTTGGCGGATGGGTGACGGTAAGCTGGAATGGTGCTTCATACGACGCTACCGCTAATGCAAGTACCATCACCGAGTGTATACCTAGTGGCTCTGCGGTATTAGTTCAATCCGGCGATTCTGCCACTGCCGGATCTGTAATTATCAAAGAATCATCCAAGACTTCTTGTGTGAGCCAGGGCCCTTTGGCCCGTAATGGCTTAGCAGAAAAACTGAGCATTCTTTTAATGGAATCTAACAGCAATGGCTCAAAAGGTTTAATGGATGCAGTGCTGACAAATTATGCCGATCATTATTTAAACGAGAGGGATGAGTACGATGCCATTAAGTATGACACAAAATATATAGGGCTAAAAAGAGGAAGCAATTTGTTTTCTATCGAAAGAAGAAAAACCATCACCGTAAACGATACGGTTTTTTTAAACCTTAGTTCCCTAAGCATCAGAAATTATCAGCTCAATTTTATTATTACAAACATGCAGGGGCTTGGCTTACAAGCCATCTTACAAGATAACTATTCTACCGCCCTTAATGGGAGGCTGTTGAATATGAACGACAGTAATGCAGTCGAATTCCAGGTAAACAGCGATCCAGCATCTTATGCTGCCAACCGTTTCAGCGTTGTCTTTAGTACTTTAACAGCGCTTCCTGCTGGTTTTGTAAAAGTAACGGCATCAAAAAAGGACGCCGGCATTTTGGTACAATGGGATGTACAAAACAATGTGAACACAAAAGACTATGTGCTGGAAAAGTCTGCGAACGGCATCAATTTCTATACAATCAACGTGCAAACAGCAAAGGGTCTTAATCCCGCTACAACAAGCTACGAATACATAGATGAAGAAATGCTTGAGGGAAATAATTTTTACAGAGTGCGTTCGGTATCTGCCGCAGGCGTAAATAATTTCAGTAATATAGTGAAAGTGCAGGTGGAGCTGATTGAAAGTTCCCTGTCGATTTACCCAAATCCTATAAAGAATAACAGGATCAACTTGTTGATTGGGGATGAGCCGACCGGCATTTATAATTTTCGCTTCCTGTCAGTAAATGGGCAAGTGGTGCAGACAGGCAAATTTTTCAAGGGTAGTCCTCTGCAAAAAATTCAGCTTACGATAGCTGAAAAATTGCCTCCCGGTGTCTACCAGTTGGAAGTTACATCACCTAAACAGGCAAGACTCATCAGTAAAATAGTAGTAAACTAAAAAATATTAATTTATTCCAAAATCCCCGACATGAAAAAAGTTTTATTGTTATCGTTAATGACCTGGTTTGGGTCGCATCAATATCTCTGTGCTCAAAACGTCGGTATCAATGCAAACGGCTCCCTGCCAGATAGCAATGCCATCCTGGATGTGTCATCTACCAACTCAGGTATTTTGATACCGAGAATGAGCTCGGCAGAGCGCAATGCAATTACCACACCACCCAATGGTTTGCAGATTTATAATAACTCTACAAAAACTCTGGATATATACCGCGGCTCCGGCTGGTATCCTATAGGGTACTCAGATAGTATGATGGTGTTGGTGCAATCTGTAAGCGATTTGCCAGATCCTGTAAGTGGAGTCATCACCCTTGAGTCTTCAAAAACATATTCCATCAGGGGAGGCATTAATATTTCTCCCAATTATATCAATATCAATGGGGCCTCATTATTTGGGTCTAATCCCAGCCAGGATGCTATACTTTCTAATGTGGGTGGCGGCATTTTGCGCAGTGTGAATAACAGTGTGTTTATAGAGAACCTAGCTGTTATCCCACTTGGAGTTAACACAAAGGCATATGATTTTTCAGATGGCACCGGTACCAAATTTTGTAACTTATTCGCAGGCTGTTCGGTGGTGGAGATCGGGATTCCCAGTTTAGGTGTCGGGCAAATCAGCGGTTTCAAAGCCATCACCATAACGTCTAATTACTGGAAGTGTAAGGATGGTGTGAAGATTACAGGCAACGTGGGAAAATTCTGTTCCTTCTTAAATTTTATCACAGACATTTCAAATGGGGCAGCCATCGAATTCCTTTCGGGACTTGTGATTGATGATGTAGATCTCTCCAACAATTACTTCATCTACACGGGACAAACGGGCGTGAAGGTGAATGCTGGCGCCACCATAGATCTGGGTAGAATGACCACTAATATGTTTAGAGGAGTAGGAGCAAATTTAAGCGGGTTTGATTCGTACTCCCCCGGCTGGTCCATGTCTCAAAACACGGGAATTCCGAACAGCAGGGCCTTTTCTACCATTTATATGAATGATAACACGACCGCTACCAGCTTGACCAATATTGGTACTTATTATAAAATACTAGGCACCACCACCGCCTTAAGCACAAAACGTTTTGTAATGACTAGCAACAGGCTGACGTACACCGGCAAAAAGAATATTTCTTCCCGTATTTTTTCTGTAATAGGTGGGAAAGCACCGGTAAATGATACCAATTTCAGCATTGCTATAGCAAAAAATGGAACTGTTATACCTTTTCCCAATTCTTCAATGGGATCAATGGTAAACAACCAGGGTTTCCAAATCAGCCTTGAGTCTGAAGTTGATTTGGTTACAGGAGATTATGTAGAAATTTTTATCAAACGAAATACCTCTTCTGGTTCCTCCCTCGTTATAAGCGACTTGCAATTTAAGGTCAGTGATCTTTAGACAAGTTTGTAGTTTAGCAAGTGCTAATAGATTTCCGCCAGGCGCCCTACGGCAATTAGTTGTGCCTAGAAACAGGCTGTTGTTTTGACTCCAGAGACGAGGGGGTCGCTGCCTTAAAGATTTTTCTAAAATTTTTGAGCCCGTTGTGGAAACTTGGGAACATTAAGCAGCGAAATTAAAAAAGCCTCCGTTTTTCAACAGAGGCTTAAAAAGCTGTAGGGGAAGTACAGCAACCTTCTTTATTCCTCTTTTATGTTGTTGCGAGTTAATAGCTGAAACGGTTGTTAATGCTGCGTCTTAGCTTTTCTTTCTTTAAGCTACTTTTAAAGTAAAGCAAAGTTTTAGCGAAACTTTTAGTGGAACCCCACTACCTTTTGTTAAACTTTTTGCTATGCCACGTCAATCTCAGGTACATTTTAGATTGAAAATAAAAGGAAAAGAGGAGAAGGATACCTTGTACCCCATCTATATGCAGTTTATCTACAGCGGCCGGCGTCTTAAATTCTCCTTTGGTCAAATGATCAAGCCGAGCGACTGGAACAAATCCAAACAGCGGGTAAAGAAGAAGGATGCTACCACCCTCGATGGCAAGTTTGCACTGAACGATCTCTTAGACAGCT
>JAYTBG010000457.1:0-6398 GCA_043737055.1 Chitinophagaceae bacterium
ATACAATGGGCAGCTAATGAAGATTTAATCTTAAAGAAATAAATAATAACGGTGTTTTCAATGGATCAAGTAGAGGATTGTTTGCCTGATTTGGTCTTCGCAAAAATCTTCGCAGCCGCTCTCCTTCCAAGCAACGTCTTCCACAGGGGACGTTGCATCAATAGGTGCTAGCTTTCTTTAGAATGGGTTACTTTATTTATGAATGCGTGTTAAGTAAACAATACCATACAGTAGTGAGAAGAGCAGTATTTGAAAGGGTCATTCCACATGCATGGGGCCCGCCTGCCGTCAGGCAGGGTTTCGCTGTTGCCCTCCAAGCTTTGCGAAATTATTTGTGCGAAAACGCCGCTGGGACACCAGATACAAAGCGTTTAGAAGATCAGGAGGACTTAACGGCAACTTCACACTGATGTGATATATTCACCATTGAACCAAAACTCCCTCTCTACTATGAGGCAAGCTCCAACTTTTTTTATTCTAGCATTAATCCTTTCTTTGATGTTCTCCTGCAGCAAAGAGCCTTCACAAAAAACAGGCCCTGACAGGTTTTCCAGTTTTGGCCCAACGAAGCTTGTTCGCACAGACGACAGTGTAACAATATCATGGGATCCCATCACGCATTCATCACCCGGTACAAACGTTGTATATAAAGTGAACTTAAGCAATGGGGTGTCTATAAATACCGGGGGAGTTACTAGAATTGCTATCGGCAACCTTTCTCACCTGAGTACATATGCTGGTAAAATAGTGGCCTACATAAACGCTGCCGATTCTGCTTTAACAGAATTTACTGTAAGCGACTTTTTAGGCATTATGATTATTGGCAGAACAGACCAGGCCCAGGGAAGAAATGTGGTGGAAGCCTACGATGTATTTAATGGTTCAAGGCTTTTGCAAACTAAAGTGAGTCACTACTATAACAGTGTTTTTCCTGAGGCTGTGATTAGCAACGATACCGTTTTCATCGGTGCTAACAGTGGCAATGCTCCGCTACTGCGTGCCATGCATCTTGGCACAGGAAGAATATTTTATGCTGCCATTAATAACAATGGATATTCTTTGGGACACCTTACCTACAGCAATGGTAAACTATTTTTTAATTTAGGAACCCAGCTGGTTTGCATCAATTCAACCAGTGGGTTTATTGCCTGGACCAATTATGGGGAGCCGGGGCTTGGTATCACTGGTAAGCCATTGGTGGTCGGAAATACGGTTTACGCTGGTTCTACCACGCAGGTTCCCAACATTCCGTTTAAATTATTTGCTATGGATGCTGCCAACGGTACTGTACGTTGGTCTTTTATATTTGAGGGAGAATTTTATGCGGCCCCAATGTATGACGAGGGTAAAATATACTTTAATATCAGCACCGGGCTGTATGCAGTAAATGCTTCAACGGGCATTTTACTTTGGAAAAAGATGAACGAAGGATCTTTCAAAAATTCCAACAACATGATTATTCGGAACAACAAAATCATCATGACAGGGCCGAGGAATTATGGAACCTATTGCCTGAACAAAAATGACGGCTCCATGCTATGGCAGTATGCCCCAAATTCGTACCTACAGAGCAGCATTTCAGAAGCAAACGGCAAAGTCTTTTTCACAGAGATTGGTAGCTCAATAACCAATAATGTTGTAACGGCTATAAGTCTTGAAACCGGCGGTCTGCTTTAGTCGAAACCTACACAGTTCATGTTTTCTTTTATTGTAGGCGATCGCCTTTACAGTCGCAGTAATTTTAGAAGCGATGTAGAAGTGAGAAAAGCAGTAGACGGCGAACTTGTGTTTACTATGGCAAATCCTGGTAACTACTACACTGACAACAGAGCCTGGTTTAGCATAAGCCTTAATAAGACCTTTCATGATACTCGGGTGTTGAATTGAGAGCGGTTTCTATCCTTCCCAGCAACATCTCCTCACCAGTAAACGTTGCGTTAAGTTATTAGCATTCTTTCAAAATCGTCCTTGTTTATGAGTGCCTGTTAAGCAAACGAACTTATCGGTTGTGGAAAAGTTGTCCGTCATCTTCACTTCTTGTTACAATTTTCATAGCGATGGAGGATGTAGTTTTTGAAACAAGAAAGGGATTGCATTACAAGAGCAGGACAGGTTTGTTTATACAAATCACGGCGTAGCGTGTTTGGCAACAGCAGTCTGATGCGGTAATGAATCATAGCCCTATCATCGTTCTTGCATTTGATCAACTTTCTTATTGAGCTCCTTTATCTGTTTGTTGGCTTCAATAAGATATAAAGTAAGTTCTTCAATTTTTTCCATCATCCTTTTCTGCATATCGCCCAGCAGAATGCCTTCTTTTTCTATCACGGCGGCAGCCGGAATATTGGGCAGATGCTTGTTTTGTTTGATAAAGGTTTCGGTTTCCTCCAGGGTTCTTAACCGGTAGTCGGTATCAAACACATAGTCGGGCCATGCGCCGGTGTTTACCACGTTAAAATCTGTAGCTGCAATTTTGCCTTTTACAGCAAGCTTATAAGGACCGCTAAGGGTTGGGCCTGTTTTTCCGCCGATGGTAACATAACCTACACTGTCTATCCACAGCCTGTCTGCACCATTTGTGCGCACAATAAAACGGCCTGGATCGTTGGTTGCGTATGTACCAATTTTCAGGTCGTTACCGGTCTGTTGTATAAAGGCCTTTTCTACGCCATTGGTTTTAAAATTGATGGTAGGCGTTAAGGCATCAAGTATCATGGTGTTTGTGGCACCGAGTATATCATGCACATGCAGTGGTGCTTCAGGCTTAAAAAGAAAACCGGTGCCAGTGCCGATAAAACCTGCCACGCACAATTCGGGTATACTAAAAAGACCTGGATCATGCTTTAGGATCATGCTTCCGGCGGCGCCGCCTCCCCACTGATACTGCTTCTTTTTATGAGAAAAGACGATGGCATCTTCATCAGCCCGCACAGAAGCCAGGTTATTAATAACGTTGTTCGTTCTGTCTATAAAACTTAGTTTAGGTCCGGACGTTCCCACTGGCGCTTCCAGTGTAAGGGCATTGCTACTGCTTCCTTTAATGTGCACCCTCACATCATTGGGCGTACCATTAAAACTATTGGGATCCTGCCCGAAAGAGGAATTGCCATTCGCATCTACAAACATCCATCCGCCATCATTGTACGCCTGCAAAATAACTTTGCCGGCAAAATTCTGATCCGTGGGGCGAAGCACCAGGTTGTTGCCATCCTGTTTAATAAAGCTTTTAATAACGCCCCCTTTTTGAAACTGAATACTGGGGTTGATGTCATCGTTCAACAACAGCGTCGTTAACGCATCATTTTCAGAACCATCAACTGCTACAAAAGCGGCGGGAGATAACGTACCAAAGCCCACCCTGCCCGTATCTGTTACAAGCGCATGACTGTTTCGGGAATTGAAATAGCCACCCCGCCCAAAAACGCCTGTACCCCTGATGCCATAACCATTACCGTTAAACGCATATCCATGCACACCTGTGCCCGCACCCAGAGTAGATGCACCATATATGCCGGTTCCGCCATTGCTGCTGTTTGCAAGGCTAAGCACTGGCGCAATGCCATTATTAAATGTGCCTGCATACGGAAGACTAAAAGCATCTGCAGCACCACTTACTTTCACCCAGTCTGCGGAGCGACGCAGGTAGGTAGCTTGTTCATCGGTTAAATATACCGTGAGTCCTTCTGCCGGGTTTGGGATGGCAAGCATGTCTATCTTTCGCATCCTGGGCAGCAGCAAACCACGGCTGTTGCCGCCCTCAAGTTCCAGCACTGCAGATGGATGGGGGTCTACCGGCGCACCCCCAATTTTTACCTGCGCCACTAATGCCTGGCAAAACAAAAAAGAAAAGATGGCCAATAGAAATTGTTTCATGGTGTTATGTTTTTAATGTTCCTTTTGTTTGACGTGCATCGCCGTAAAAAGCTATTTATTTTTACAAAGCTGCATTGATGACTGTTTTCACCAGGACATCAATTTTGAATTACGATGACCCAATGAAAGTATACTTAAGGGGGCTGAACTAAAGAGCAACTTAACGGAACCTGCTTTTGAGTTAACGAATTGGCACACTACGCAAAAAGCAATCTCCCTTGAACGCCTAAGCTAACCGTACATTCGTGGCCAATATTTATTCAATTATCAAGGCCGTTTTCTTTTTATTTTGCCACGAATGCACGAATGTACTCACGGGCGTAGGTAGCGCACGGATACCCTGGAATATTGGAAAACATATTTCAGGATGAGAAAAGAGTAAAGAGTCATTTATGCTTAACGTAGTGTCATCTTTCACAGCAATGTCTCCCGCAGGGGATTTTTAGATTTGTTTGGAGAAGATTTGTATAATCAACTACTACTATTACCACTTTCTTTTTTGTTACTTTTTTCTTTATGAGTTGAGGTGTAAATGTGGATAATCTACATTTATAGAACCAACCTGCCAGCACAAGCAAATTATCAGGGGACGAGCCTTAAAGGCCTATGCAACGTTCTAATCTTGTGCTGGTTTTTTGAACAGGAATCAAATAGAAAATAGGGATTACAGCCCCATTATTAAGGTCTTGATATGTTCAAAATTGCAGGTTGATCCTTTCACATCTTAAATGTTACAAGTATGAGCAAGTTAAAAAATTTAGTGGGCATCGACATCTCCAAATTATGGTTTGATGCGGCTTTAATTAAAATCGATAATCCTTCAGAATTTATTCATCGACAGTTTGTGCAAAATCCTACCGGCTATAAAAAACTACTGGAGTGGCTATCGTTAAACAACGCACAAGTGGATAGCAAAACGCTTTTCTGTATGGAAAACACAGGACTTTACAATACCGGGCTTGTAAATCACCTGGTTAAAGTAAAGGCCCAGCTGTGGGTAGAAATGCCTTTAAGAATAAAAAAGGCTGGAGGTTTTGAAAGAGGTGGTGATGATAAAACAGCCTGTGTAAAAATAGCTGGGTTTGCCATGCGTTACCAGGACAAAGTAAAGCTCTGGGAGCCTGCAGACAGCAACATGGAGAAAATTAAAAACCTGATTACGCAAAGAGCCAAGATTATCAGTGCTGTTACCCAACTTAATGTTCCGGTAAAAGAATTGAAAGATTGTGGTTGTGAAACAGAAGCAAGGCAAATGGAGAGAATACAAAAGCCAGCGATAGCAGCATTACAGAAAACTAAAAAGAATATTGAAGCATTAATCACAAAAACTGTTCAACAGGACGAACAGGTAAATAAAAAAGTGGCACTTGTACAATCTATTAAGGGTATTGGCCCAGTAACTGCAGTGGCCTTACTTGTCTACACAAAAGGCTTTGATAAGTTTGAAAATGCAAAACAGCTGGCGTGCTACTGCGGAGTGGTTCCATTCAAAAAAGAATCCGGCACCAGTGTTCGATATAAAGCTACAGTGAGTCCATATGCAAATAAGAAATTGAAAAAGCTTTTACACCTTTGCGCCTTATCGGCAATAAAAAATGACAAGGAGCTTCATTTATATTTTGAAAGAAAGCTGATGTAAGGAAAAAATAAAATGAGTGTTATCAATGCAGTTAGAAATAAACTCGTTCATCGGGTATACGCTGTGCTTAGAGATGAAAGGATGTTTGAGGAAAACTATGTAAGAAAGTGTGCATAACCGCAAAAAAGAATTGGAAATAGCAAGTTGTTTAAGTCATAGAAAACGTTGCATCAATAGCTGCTAGCTTTCTTTAGAAATGGTTTCTATATTTATGAATGCCTGTTTAACAAACGATACCATACCGTAGTGAGAAGAGCAGTATTTGAAAGGGTCATTCGACATGCATTGGGCCCGCCTGCCGTCAGGCAGGGTTCAGCTGTTGCCCTCGAAGCTTTACGAAATCATTTGTGCGAAAACCCCGCTGGTACACGTTTTACAACATTACTTACTATTTCCGTTTACTGTGTGCAAACTTCACAAGGGCTACCAACACCACTCCACCGATTACATTTCCTAATGTAGCAATACCTTGAAATTTTAAGAACTCGGCGCCGGTTACATCCTTTGCATTTCCGAAATAAGCCATGAATATTTCTATAGATTCTACAATGCAATGGCGTAACCCTGCAATGCTGATAATGAATGTTACCAATATGATCATGGCCTCACGGCTGAGGGTATCTTGCGCCAAACTTAACAGCCATGACAATGTACCCATGAGCCAACCGGCAATGATACTACTCACTAAAATATTACCCGGGCTACAGGCAACCATCTTCTTAGCTACATAGTGAAAAAAATAAAGTGAAATAAGCTACGTGCCGGTATTAAATTGTAATACAATTAAACCGAAAATATAACCGCCAGGCAAATTGCCCAGGTAGATAATTACCCTAAGATTGAATAAACTTTTAAACGTAGCTTCTCCGTTAAGAAAAGGTATGGT
>JAYTBG010000458.1:0-14450 GCA_043737055.1 Chitinophagaceae bacterium
TGCGTGATTATTCTGATAAAAGTCTGCGCAATGCCCATGTCCTGAGATATAAGCTGCAGGAAATCTTCAGCCGTTATCAACATAAGGCTACTATGTTCCAAAGCCTGCGCCTCCTCTTGATAGTGCACGTTTTCTAGGATAGCCGTGTAACCAAAATATTCGCCTGGTCCATGAATATCTGTTATAAATTCTTTGCCTGCCTCGTTCATCCGGGATATTTTTATTTTACCGGAAACAACATGGTACATAGCCCGGGGCCTTTGCCCGCTTGTATAAATAAAAGTTTTGTTATTGTAATTGTACACTTCCCTCTCATCGGAAGCAAGCAAAACCTTACCAACCTGTTTTACATTTCCCAAAAAGTCAGTCATGCCGGATGGGCCTTCATAACGTTGCTGCAACAACGCCGACTTATTCAAGCGCACTTCAATAGCACGCAAGAGTTCGATGCCGTCAAAGGGCTTGGTTATATAATCATCTACGCCCATTTCCATGCCCTTCCTAAAGTCCGTTCGTTCAGATTTCGCTGTTAAAAAGATAAAAGGGATGACCGAGGTTTCTTTGTGCTTGCTTAGCAAATGAAAAACCCCATATCCATCAAGTACCGGCATCATAATGTCACAAATAATCAGATCAGGCTTTTCCTTTAAGGCGAGCTCCACACCCAGTTTGCCGTTTTCAGCGGTTATCACTTTATAGTTTGAGAGTTCCACAATTTCCGCAGTGTTTTCTCTTACCTCAAGGTTGTCTTCAATAATTAGTATCTTTTTCATAAGGGAGGTTGAGGTATGTAAAAGGAAAAACTAGTTCCTATGTTTAAAGTGCTTTTCATGGTCATCCCACCCTGCAACAGTTCCAGGTATTTGCCCACAATATGCAGCCCGAGACCGGTACCAGGGATGTTTCCCGCATTCTTAGCCCTGAAAAAACGCTCGTATAAATGATGCTGTTCATCTTCCGGAATGCCTATACCATTGTCTGCAACGGTAATGTTTAAATCGCCGTTTTGCAAGTTTGCAGCTACGGTAATTTCGCCCTGTTCATTAGAGAACTTGATGGCATTAGATACCAGGTTGATCAGAATATTCTTAAGCATATTGATATCTACAAATAAATCTTGAGCAACCTCGTTGTTGAGGGTGATATGTTGCCCTTTTTTTAGCAGCCCATCCATTGAATGCAAGAGCTCACTTATAATCTGAGCAAATGCATCGGCTGAAATAAATTCCAAATTTGTTTTTACCAGGCCTTCTTCCATCTTACCAAGAGATAAAAAATCTTCTAAAATATTCTTCATGCCCTCTACTGCATCCTGTATGCGATTGATATGCTTCCTGGTTTTTGGATCGCCCATGAGCTCGTTATATTTATCTAAGAGGTAAGCAGAGGAAAGGATGGTGCTAAGTGGCGTTCTGAATTCATGAGATGCTACGGTTACAAACCGGGATTTCAATTCGTTTAGTTCCCTCTCTTTCTCAAACGCCACATTTAGCTCCTCCTTAGACTTCTCTAATTCAGAGAGGGCTTCCCGCAACATTTTCGTTCTATCTTCCACCTTTTGTTCCAGTTCAAAATTCATCAACTTTATTTCTGCCGTTACTCTTTCCAGTTCTTTTGTTTGGCCCCGAAAGATTGCTTCATTGGCCTTGCGCACAGTGATATCTATCACAAAAGCAAAAACAAAAGTTTCTTCATTAATAGTGTAGTGGCTAAGGCTCACCTCAACCGGAAAAGTATTCCCTTCTTTATTAGTAGCAAATAAATCTCGCCCATGGCCCATTACTCTTGGCTCCGGCTTTTCGTAATACTCTTCCCTATACTGAACGTGACGATCCTGTGCATTTTTAGGCAGCAGCTTATCCACCACCTGGCCTATCATTTCAGCCTTTGTGTAGCCAAATTGTATTTCGGCACACTTATTAAAGTTGATGATCTTACCCTCATTATTTGTAACAACAATACCAATGGTGGCGAAGTCAAATAAAGCCTCAAACTGGTGGATATTATCAATATTATTTAAGGGATAGTTTTTGGGCGACATATGTAAATGTATGTGACGAAGGCTTAAACTTTTTATTTGTTATCTACGCACTATCCAAAGAGCCAACATTCCGGGGCATTCTAATATTTGTCAATTTAAACTTTTATCGGCTGGTAAGCAGTCTTTAAAAAACAGGAAAGGCATTGATGTTTACAAGCTCGCCATCTTCCATTGTGAATCCATAACAATCGGCACCATTGGTTAATATAAAATAGGCTACCTGGAGATTAATGTTGTATCGCAATAACTGGTCCAGTGTTTTTTGAGAGATGGAAACCCCCATTTCTTTGCACTCAATGAGCATAAAGGGTAAATCGTTTTTGTACAGCACAAGGTCGAACCTCTTTTTTAAATCTCCCAGCAACAGTTGTTTTTCCACCGCCATGAGGGAGGCAGGGTAATTCATTACTTCCGTTAGATACAAGATAATATTCTGGCGAACCCACTCTTCAGGGGTTAAGACCAGCCATCTTTTCCTAATCTGGCAAAAGATCAATTCCTTGCCTCCCTCGGTTTTTATACCAGGTTTTTTTGCAGGATAATTAAGTTTGATCATGCTGCTAAGTTCGCATTTTTATAATCGGTTTTTTTGAGGCACGAATTGGCATCAATGCCACCCTCTTAATTAAAAACGGTACAACGCCAATACACGCTACTTATCGGCTCCGCAAAATTTCATTACATTTATCCTATTAAAAATAAGTTGATGAAGACAAAAGAAGATATAGTAGAAAATTGGCTACCAAGATATACAGGAGAGAAGTTGGAAAACTTTGGATCGTACATTTTGCTCACAAATTTCTCAAAGTATGTAAACATGTTTGCAGAGTGGAACAATGTTTCAATAGTTGGTTTAGACAGGCCCATGCAATGTGCTACTTCCAACAATATCACTATCATCAATTTTGGAATGGGTAGCCCGGGAGCAGCTACCGTCATGGACCTGCTCACGGCAATCAAACCAAAAGCGGTATTGTTTTTAGGCAAGTGTGGAGGATTAAAAAAACGAAACAAACTTGGTGACCTGATTTTGCCGATAGCGGCCATAAGAGGCGAGGGAACAAGCAATGATTACCTCCCTGCAGAAGTGCCTGCTCTACCGGCCTTTGCTTTGCAAAAAGCCATAAGCACAACTATTAGAGATTATGAATGCGATTACTGGACTGGTGTGTGTTACACCACCAACCGACGGGTCTGGGAACATGATGATGTTTTTAAAGAGTATCTCACCAAAGTGCGTGCTTACGCAATCGACATGGAAACTGCTACTATTTTTACAGTAGGGTTTTACAACAAAATTCCTACCGGCGCTTTACTCCTGGTGAGTGATAGCCCAATGGTGCCGGAAGGCGTGAAGACCGAGGCAAGTGACCTTACTGTTACAGCCCAGTATGTGGAGAACCATTTGAAAATTGGTATAGATTCTTTGAAGCAACTTATTAACGACGGTATGACGGTAAGACATTTGAAATTTTAAAATGTGTCGGTTCCAAAAATTTACTTCATTGCCAGGCCGCTATATATTCTGCATTGCTGCAGCACTTACTTAAAAAACCGCTTGAAATGATAGAGGGCATAAACAGTAATGCTGAAAAGAAATTGGACACCAGCATTTTGTTGGAAGTAAAAAATTTGTCTATCAGTTTTAAACAGGATGATGTAATCGTACCTGTTGTAAAAAATATTTCATTCAATCTACATCCGGGCAAATTAACTGCTATCGTTGGGGAGAGCGGTTCTGGAAAATCCGTAACGGCATTATCCTTGTTGCAGCTTTTGCCCGCAGGTGCCCGGGTAACCGGCCAACTCCAGTTTACGTCTGACAAGGGC
This sequence comes from Chitinophagaceae bacterium, assembly GCA_043737055.1. Taxonomy (GTDB): domain Bacteria; phylum Bacteroidota; class Bacteroidia; order Chitinophagales; family Chitinophagaceae; genus Ferruginibacter. The sequence goes on from JAYTBG010000458.1 coordinate 3,872, forward strand.
TCCAGTGGCGACCTGCTAACAAGTGACCTTGCTGCTATCCGAAAAATAAGGGGAAACGAAATAGCCATGATCTTCCAGGAGCCGATGACTTCTCTTAATCCCGTTTTTACCTGCGGCTCACAAGTAATGGAAAGCCTGGTGTTGCACAAAAAGATCAGTAGCAAAGAAGCCATGTTAAAAACCATACAACTATTTGAGCAGGTAGAACTACCCCAACCTGCGGCTATGCTTAAACGTTACCCACACGAAATAAGTGGTGGCCAAAAACAACGGGTGATGATTGCGATGGCAATGAGTTGCTCGCCCACCCTGCTGATTGCAGATGAGCCTACCACCGCCCTTGATGTGCGGGTACAAAAAAATATTTTACAGCTCCTTAAAAAGTTGCAGGTACAAGAAAAGATGTCTGTACTTTTCATAACCCACGACCTCGGCCTCGTGGCGGCTTTTGCTGACGAGGTATTGGTGATGCACAAAGGTATCATCGTAGAACAGGGGGACAGCAAACAAGTCCTTCAAAATCCGCAGCATACCTACACAAAAGCACTGCTTGCCTGCAAGCCTCAAAAAGAGAGTAAAGGAAAAAGATTGCGTGTAGTAGCAGATTTTTTGCAAAATGACATTGTCGTGGAGGTTTCTCCGTTACCCGTGGCTATTCAAACATCATCACCTGCTATCACACAAACACCCGTGTTGCAGGTAGAAAATCTTAAAGTATATTTCCCGGCAAAAAAAAATTTATGGGGCGGCGCTCTTTCGTTTTATAAAGCGGTAGATGATGTAAGTTTCACCGTGCAGCAAGGGGAAATCATAGGGCTGGTTGGCGAAAGTGGCTGCGGTAAGACCACGCTGGGGCGCAGCATTCTCCAATTGGTAAAACCAACATCGGGAAAAATAGTATTGCACTCAAAGGAAATTCAGCAATTAAGTACCAGGGCCATGCGGAACCTTAGGAAAGATTTGCAGATAGTTTTCCAGGATCCATATGGCTCTCTTAACCCCCGCATTACCATTGGTGAAGCAATACTCGAGCCTTTGATGGTACACAAAATGCACCCTAACAAAATTGTCGGGAAAGAGAAGGTGATGGAACTTCTGAAACAGGTAAACATGAGTGCAGATATTTATAACCGATACCCACACCAGTTTAGCGGCGGCCAACGGCAGCGTATTTGCATTGCACGTGCACTCGGACTGGAACCTTCTTTTTTAATTTTTGATGAGTCTGTTTCCGCCCTAGATGTAAGCGTGCAAGCCCAGGTACTCAATCTTATCAACGATCTGAAACAACAGTACCAGTTCACTTCAATCTTTATTTCTCACGACCTGTCTGTGGTGCATTACGTAAGCGACAGGATATTGGTGATGAACCAGGGGAAGATTGTAGAAGAAGGTTCAGCCCGGGATATTATGAACAATCCCCAACAGCCCTATACCCAAGCCCTGATTGAGGCTATACCCTAAATTGATCCCCGGCAAACTACTCGAAGTCGGTATATTGATCGTATAAATAGTTGCGGTCGTTTTTAAAGAAATTTTTTCCGCTGTTGTAGAAAGGAAAAATAAGTTTCTTCAACTGCTCGTCTATCTGTTGATCTATCGGAAGTGTTGCAACAATTTTTTTATCGGTAAGCCTTGTAAATTTATTAGTGCTGCTCACCTCATTGCCATTCGGGGGTTGAAGTCCACTAACACCAATCTTCCAGTCATCTGTTTTCTTTATTCGATACTTAAAAAAATACAGGTACCCGTTTGCATTTTTAATATTGGTCAACTTCTTTTGGATAAACTCCACGGAATCTATCAGAGAATTTTCATTTTGCATAATTAGAAAACTTCTTGCCAATGCGAGCTGCGTTTTGTGTTGTTTCGGAAAGTAAGCAAGCTTCCCTGCTTTTTCTAATTTGGAAAACAAAGCAGCCCGGTGTTTATCATTAGCAGCCAGTTGTTGAAAGATACTGTCTGGCACCGGCCTATTGTTTCTCACCAGCAAGCTGGCAGTGTTTATCTTCACGTCTTCATCCTTGCTTCTGAGCAGCCGATCAAAAAAGGCGGGAATATTTTTATTGCTCTCATAAAATGGCATCAGCAGTACCGCATAATTTTTTAGTGAATAAGCGTTTCCGGCGCCACTATAATCATCCACTAAAACTAATTCGTCGTCAAGCTCTTTTTTACTGTTGGCTTCCAGCACTTTTTCTTCTCTTGCCTGTTGCTTTTTCCAGGCTACTTTAGCATCTATAAAAATGCCAGGGAAAAAGGTAGCGTAATCTGTGCCCTTGAGGTAGCCACTGTCTACCAGGCTTACCAACAGGGTGCTGATATTTTCTTTGTAATCATCTAAAGAAGAGAGTTGCAGTAATTCAGGAAAAAGGATCTTACTCAATTGCAGGCTATCGCCCAAATTTTCAAAAAAAGTTTCGTATTCATTTTCGTTTTCAAAAATGGGCGGGTCGGCGAGAATCAGCTCTTTTAAAACCAAAAATGAATTCTTTGTTTTTAGCCTGGCGAGCGCAAGCATAGCTTCGTTTTGAAATAGACTGGTATCGGCTGTTTGCTCATAAATCTTGCGTAGGTAAGCAGGTATTTCATTATTGATGGAGTCTTTGATATACCCTAACTCCGCAATCAATTTAATCTTTGAATCGAAATAACTTTTATCACTTACAGACATTCGGTTTATGGCTTGATAAAGACCCAATGCACCGTCGGGTCCAAAATTGATATTGCTGATGCTTTGCCTGGCCTTCTTCTGCACCAGGCTGTCAGTGCTAAAAAGATCTGCGAAAAATTGAGGCAATCTACTCTTCATTAAATCGTGAGATTTCACATTTGAGTTTGCTCCAAAGCCATTAAACATTTGCGTTAGAAAACTGCTCCTGGTATTAAAAGTATCGGTTATGGCACACACGGTATATATGTTTCGGCCCATCAGCATCATTAAGTAGTCAATAGCCCGGGAGGAGCCGGTATCTCTAACCTGGAAGCGGTAACCACGACTTCCATCAATATTGTAAAACCATTTTTTATTATGCAGAACCATATCATTTTTTCCGAGGTAATCTGCAATTTCATTGTCCCAGAATTTCGCAGAGTCTCTAATGAAGAAGTAGGTAGGATATTCCTGCATTTGCACCGACACCATTTCTCCTGTAGGTTTACTTGTAAATATTGCGTTCCTTGCCTTTCTCCAATAACTCATATAGCCGGAAGCATTGTTTCCTTCAGCAGCGGCATCGACTGATCTTTCAACAATAGCCCTGATGCCATTATCAATTTCAGGAAGCACGGGACTGTAAGTTTTAATCAACAAAAAACTATCCTCGTAGTGCGTTGCCTGAGAATAAACGGGCAGCGTAAACCGAAGGCTTTTAAAAAAATTATCATCCCGTTTTGCGCTTCTGCTGCGTTGTGCAATTACGTAATGCAAGGCTCCCTTAATTACATGGGCTGAATAAACAACGCCGCCATCTTTCAACTTTTGCTTAACCAGCAAAGCAGGATAACCGTCTATGCTGCTGTACTGCCTGGTCTGTTGTTTCTCAAAATTTTCGCTGCCGCCAAAGGAGGTCTCCATTAAAGTAAGGTCAAAACTATCTGCTTCCAGGAAGTGGTAATTATGCACCGCGGTTTTAAAAATAAGGTATGCGTCAGAAGTAGTTTTGTCTACCGCCTCGTACTCCCATCGGTTGTCGTTTGCTGTGTTGTAAAAAACATGCGGCTGCTGCGGAAGCCAGATACTGAACCCACCGCTTGCGGGTGAGTAACTCAACGGATTGGGGGCGTGAACTTTTAAGGCGATGGAGTTAAAGAAACTATCTGCTTCCGATCCTCTGGTGTACTCGCCCTTTCCACTCATTTTAAAAATGATTACTTCAAATGCAGTGATAAAAATCTGGTAGCGCTGCAAATCTCCACGGCGTGTGCGGTTGCGGATGTCGTAACCGGGATATCCGTTTTTAGTGATAGCTTCTTTTTGTAAAATAGTGCCGGGGATATATTCGTATAAAAGACTATCTACTTTTTTTTGAACAACTCCCTGCTGCGAAAGGAAGGATGCGTATGTTTTAATTCGGCTCACCAGGTAGTAGGCCCCATTGCTCATGTCGGCATACTGGCTTCGGTCCATTTCCTGGTAACTACTTCGCAGAGAATACAATTTACCGGGTACATCAACTGAATAGAACCCATCTTCTGAATGCTGTGTGCTAAATGTAACAGGCACTTTTAGCTTATTGATCGTTTCTTTTTGTGCAGCATCTCTATCAGCCATTTTTACCGCACGAAGCTGGTAACCTTTTTGCCGCAGCAGTTCTATAACTCCTCGCTCGCCCGGAAGGTGAGCAGCACCAACCCCGGCAAAAAGTGCCTTGTGTTTGATAATGCTGTCTATAGCATCGGCCTGGATGGCATTTCGCCTGTATAAAAATTTTTCTCTAAAGGCTGCTGATTTCTCTAATACATTATCGATAGAATCCATAAGGTCCAAATCCCCATAGCGGTATGCCTGCTGTAGTTTTACAAGAAGGGAACTCATGGTCTCTCCGTCAATATCTAAAATTTTTTTCTTTTTCTCGCTGGCCATATCTCCGTAGGCCTCAAGCATCAGCTTTTCACTTTCATAATAGTCTTCTACCCCGGCAGCTTCTTTCCCCAATTTTCTGCCAGCCTGAAAAATGTAAAGGTCAAGGAAGGTATCTTCTTCAAAATCATCCCTTGTTTTGTAAGAACGATACAAGAGGCTGTTCACTACAGGTGGCTCTGTGCTAAGGGCAGCCTTGAGTCCGTCTTCGTAATCTCCTATTCGAAAAGTGACTTCTGATATGTAGTCGTTCCCGGCAACCTGGGTAAAGGCTGCATAGTTTTCATTCAGCTCGTTTAATCTAACCATTTGCCCCTGCCATAGGTCAGGGTTCAGTTCCAGGGCCACGGCATCTACCTGCCTTAGGGCGTAATAAAAAGAATCGCTTAGGTGAAATGCAAGCTTATTGCTCACATGCATGGTTCCAAAAACATAAGAAGGCTTTTTCAAACCGTTGCCGGAGATTTCCCAAAGCAGCCCCTGGTATTTTTTAGATGGAGGCGTGGATACCTGCTGCCCGTAAGAAGACAAACATAAAAAAAGAGGTAAGATTCTGAGAAAATATGTCATAGAAAATACATGAACGTAGGCTGATTTATAAAGTTGCACATATATAGCCACAATCCTAAAAATAAATAGCACACGACGAAAATCTAGCCGATGTGAGTACCAATCCGTCTGTGTTTTCGGGACGTCACATTAATATCTTTTTAGCAGCTACCAACCGGCTGGCTATTTAGTGAGAGGCCTCCAAGTGCTACCGCAAAATTCCATGGGTTATTTTCTATAAAACACCTATCTTCGCCCACTTTAAAATCATGCCGTAACATGATAAGCGCCTTTCAATTTACCACAAGGCTTCCTATCGCTGTAAGCAAAGACAGTCTCTGGCATGTAATAAGCAGTTAAAAATTTGAACTTTATTACATGAATCATTCCCACAGCGTATCATTTAACCGCTCTTCCGGGAGATCCATCTCACCAAAAACACCATAAATAGTTCCTGATGAAATTATCTCAATTCAGATTTGACCTACCTCTTAACCTCATTGCACAGCATCCTACCAAAAAAAGGGAAGAAAGCCGCATGATGGTGATCGACCGAAAAACGGGTAACATAGAAAACCGCACTTTCAGAGACATCATGGACTATTTTGACGACAAAGATGTTTTTGTGGTGAATAACACTAAGGTTTTTCCGGCCCGCATGTACGGACGCAAAGAGAAAACAGGTGCCAAGATTGAGGTGTTTCTTTTAAGAGAACTCAACAAGACTAATAAACTTTGGGATGTAATTGTAGACCCGGCCCGTAAAATAAGGGTTGGTAATAAATTATACTTTGGCGAAAGTGATGAATTGGTAGCAGAGGTAATTGACAACACCACCAGTCGTGGTCGTACCATTCGTTTTTTGTGGGATGGAACCGACGAGGAATTCCGCCAGATGCTTGATATTATGGGAGAAACGCCTCTGCCTAAATACATTAAGAGAAAACCGGAAGAAGAAGATAAAGAACGTTACCAAACCGTTTACGCTAAGCATGAAGGTGCAGTGGCAGCCCCCACGGCTGGGTTGCATTTTAGCAAAGAACTTATTAAAAGATTGGAAATAAAAGGTGTTCGCTTTGCGGAAGTAACCTTGCATACCGGCCTTGGTACTTTTCGCCCCATAGAAGTAGAAGATCTCAGCAAACACAAGATGGATGCGGAATACTATAATATCGACGAAACGGCATGCAACATTGTGAACAAAGCCAAAGAAGGTGGTCATCGCATCTGTTCTATTGGTACTACCACCATGCGTGCTATGGAGACATCGTACACCGCACAAAAATTACTGAAACCAAGCGAAGGATGGACCAACCACTTTATTCATCCTCCTTACAATTTTAATATTGCAGATTCATTGGTTACCAACTTCCATTTGCCAAAAACAAGTTTGTTAATCATGGCATGCGCCTTTGCCGGGTATGACCTGATGATGGAGGCTTATAAAAAAGCCATTAAAGACAAATATCGTTTTTTCAGCTACGGAGATTCCATGATCATCCTGTAACATTTAAAAATATGTTATGAAAGACTCCCCCAGCGGGAGTTTTTTTGTGTGCGGTACCGAGAGATTGACTTATTGGGATAGGTGGAAGCAGGGATTGACGACCCATAGGGGCAAAAAAAAGGGGCGATGATAGAAATCAAAGCCCGTATTAATCCAATATCCTATGAAAAACCAATGTATTAACGCAACCTGGTAAACGATATTGCACAAACAGAAAAATTTATTAAAAAAAAAGCCCGATTTTCTGTCGGGCTAATAGTTTAATGTGGTAGAGAAAAGTCCAGTGCTCACCAGACCTCTCGGCTAATCGAGACCGAATAACCCTTTGTTCAAAAGCTGTAAGGTTTCCAGCTTATAGCTTCCTGGTATTAGCAGAGAAATGTTGTGGCGGCTACCTCCATAACTTATCATTCTCACGGGAATGTGTTTGATAGATTCAAACAGGTGGTGGATGATGTCGGTGGTTTCTGTTAGTTCATTACCCACGATAGAGATAATGGTTTGATCTCTGTCTATTTCAACAGTGCCATATGCCTCTAACTCTTTAGTAATTTCGTTTAAAAACTGATTGTTGTCTACGGTAACAGACACCGCAACTTCAGAAGTGGTGATCATATCAATGGAAGTGCGGTATTTTTCAAACACTTCGAATACCTTTCTTAAAAAACCATAGGCCAGCAACATCCGACTGCTTTTTATTTTGATAGCAGTGATATCATCCTTGGCTGCTACTGCTTTTACACCATTGCCGCCTGCATCTTCTGTTATTAAGGTCCCCTTGGCAGAAGGCTCCATAGTATTCAGCAACCTCACCGGTACATTGTACAACTGGGCCGGCCAGATGCTGGCAGGGTGCAAAATTTTTGCCCCGAAGTAAGCTAGCTCTGCTGCCTCCTCAAAACTCAACTGTTCTATTGCCCTGGTCGTTTTCACTACCCTGGGGTCGTTATTGTGCATGCCGTCTATATCTGTCCAAATTTCGCAAACACTAGCGTTAATGGCCGCCGCGATTAAAGAAGCACTGTAGTCGCTTCCGCCTCTTTTAAGGTTATCTACCTCGCCTTTTGCATTACGAGTAATATAGCCCTGGGTAACAAAAATCTTTGTTCCGGGATCTTTTTGAAGTATTTGAGAAAGTTTTACTTTAATGGTTCCCACCTGCGGCTCATCCTGGTTATCCAGGCTCATAAAATCGAGTGCCGGTATAAGTTTGTGATCCAGCTTCTGCTCTTCGAGGTGAAGGCAAAATAGTTTGGTGCTCAACAATTCACCCTGCGCAAGAATGTCTTTGTTTAAAGCCTGGCTAAAAGAAATCTTCAAAATGATGCTAAGAAACTCAAAGTGTTCGGAAAGTACTTTCCTTGCTTTTACGAGCAACGCCTCATCTGCCAAAAGCTCGTTTACAAACTGTTGATAGCTGCTTTCCAGCGCATCTATTTTTTCCTGGGCAGTAGACCTGTCACTGGCTGCAAGCAAATTGCTAATTTCTACCAGGGCGTTTGTAGTTCCGCTAAGCGCTGATAAAATTACAATCTTGGGTTCGTCACTGGCAGCAACCAATTGGGCAACTTCTTTCATTCTTTGTGGCTTGCCAACGCTGGTGCCACCAAATTTCATCACTTTCATATTTGCTGTCCTACAGGACTTTTAAAATTTTTGGATGTAGAGATCGTAGATGCGGAGCGCAAAAGTAATCTACTCCTTTGATATACCGTCGGGTACCTATAGTGGTACTGCGAACCTTTTTGCGAGTTCATTTAAATCATCTGCTACCTGCGGCAATAATGGAATACCTTCTTTTAAATAGGTTGCCTGCATCGCTGTTTCCGGCTCGCCGGGAATGATGACTGATGGAGCCCCATCAATTGTTTGGGCACTCTTGAACCGACGTATCCATTGATCCATATCGGCTTTAAAATCTGCTGCAGGTCTAAAGGCATCTATCCGCATAGCGCCAAAAAAGTGTCCGATTCCTTTTCCCGGCATGTTTTCCGGCATTGGGATGTAGGCAGGAAATGGTGGTACCCACGGGCCATAGTTAGCCCCGCTCAAGATAGCCGAAAAAATGTCTACAATACTTCCCAGCATGTATCCTTTATGGCTGCCATGCTCCCGGTCTCCGCCGAGGGGAAGCAAGGCCCCACCCTGTTTAAGGGCTGCAGCATTAGTGCTGGATTGGCCATCACTTGTTTGCACCCATCCATCAGGAGTCGGCTCGCTTTTCCTTTGCAAAATTTCCAACTTACCATTTGAAGCAGTAGTGGTAGCAAAATCTGCAACAAAGGGCTGCTCAGCGCCGGCCGGTATTGCTACTGCAATTGGATTAGTGCCTAGCAATTTTTCTGTTGAGAAGGTAGGTGCCACCAATGCCGAGGCGTTCGTCATGGCTATGCCAATCATATCATGTGGCAGCGCCATCATGGCGTGGTAACCGGCAATACCAAAGTGATTGCTATTTTGTACACTCACCCATCCTGTGCCTACATTCCTTGCCTTGTCTATTGCTACCTGCATTGCTGCCGGTGCTACAACCAAACCCAGGCCACTATCTCCATCCACCACGGCCGTGCTCGGCGTTTCATGTATAACTCGTATAGATGGCGTGGCATTAATTCTCCCGGCGTCCCATAATCTTACATAACCGCTCAGCCTCGCAACCCCGTGGCTATCCACACCGCGGAGATCGGCGCTAAGCAACACAGTGGCGGCAGTAGCAGCCTCCTTTACAGAACAGCCAATCTTTAAAAAGATAGTGTTAGTAAACGCCAATAACTGATCGTAAGAAAATATTGTTTGCATCGTGCGAAGATAAAGCCTGTGCCCCTATGTTCTTTAGCCTGTAATCCGTGTTCCTAACTTTCATAAATTTGCTGCCGCAGTCGAAGGTTGAAGGTTGAAGGTTGATGCCTGCCTGCGGACAGGCAGGGTTGAGGGTAGATTGTCAATGGTTGATGCATGCCTGTCAGGAGGCCGGATTGATGGGCAATAGGCGGTGGAAGTGGTGACTAGCATATAAGATAATTCTAAAAGCAAAAACAGATAAATGGGAAGGATATTTGAAGTTAGAAAAAGTTCCATGTTTGCCCGCTGGGATAAAATGGCAAAAAATTTTACCCGTATCGGAAAAGAGATTGCCATTGCGGTAAAAGCCAGCGGACCAGATCCGGATAATAACCCTGCATTACGAAGATGTTACCTGAATGCCCGTGCATGTGGTATGCCTAAAGACCGTGTGGAAGCTGCTATTAAAAGGGCTATGGGGAAAGACACTAGTAATTATGAAGAGATATTATACGAAGGGTACGCACCACATGGCGTGGCAGTAATGGTAGAAACCGCTACAGACAATTCTACCCGTACTGTTGCCAATGTGAGAATGCATTTTACGAAAGGACATGGCTCCCTGGGAACCAGCGGAAGTGTCGGCTTTGGATTTAGTCACATGGCAGAATTTAAAATAAAAGGTGCCGGACAAAATGCAGATGATCTTGAACTGGAATTGATAGATTTTGGCTTAGAAGAAATTGGAGAAGATGAAGAAGGAAATATTGTAATCAGAACGCCTTTTAATGAATATGGCAATATGGCCAAGGCGCTTGAGGAAAAAAAACTAGAAGTAATAACAGCCGAACTCACCCGCATACCTACAACCACAGTGGAGTTAGGCGAAGAGGAAGCCAACGAGGTTCTCAAACTTGTAGACAAGTTAGAGCAGGACGATGACGTGCAAAAAGTGTATCATAACCTAAAATAGTTAAAAGGCTGTCCCTGAGAGCTGCCTTTTTTTGGTAATATTCTATTTCAGCAACGTCGATCTAAAAAGTTGCAATAGCGAACTACAAGAATAGGGAGTGAACAGGCAGAAGGTTACCTTACTTTTTTCAAGGCTGTTCTCCATTCCGTCACCTGCTCTTTAAAGGATTTAACAGAACTTCTCTTTA
>JAYTBG010000459.1:0-6391 GCA_043737055.1 Chitinophagaceae bacterium
GAAGTAAACAATGAAGATGCTTTCGAACACAACTCCCTGGGAGTATTGGGAGGGGTTGAAATTTTTCCACACGGACGAGTTACACTTTTTGGTAAATACATGCATGGTTTAAAACAAATTGATGAAAGCGTATCCTCAAGTCCAAATTCAAGATACAACCAACTAATTCAGGCGGGCGCTAAATTTAAACTATTTGGTAAGCGTATTCCTGGTATTCCACCCCCACCACCAGTGCCGGTTATTGTTGACCGTGACGGTGATGGCGTAAATGACATTGATGACAAATGTCCGGATGTAGCTGGTTCAGCTTCCTTTCAGGGTTGTCCCGATACTGACGGAGATGGCATTGCAGATTCTGAAGATAAATGCCCCAATGTTGCAGGTATCGCAAAATACCAGGGTTGTCCGATTCCGGATACTGACGGAGATGGCGTGAATGATGAACTAGACAAATGTCCAAGTGTTGCCGGGCTTGCAAAATATGATGGTTGCCCAATACCAGATACTGATGGAGATGGCGTTAACGACGAAGTAGACAAATGTCCTACCAGGGCCGGCGTTGAAAGCAACCAGGGTTGTCCTGTTATTGCAAAAGAAGTAATTGAAAAGGTAAACTATGCTGCAAAGAATGTTTTCTTCGCAACAGGTAGTTACAAGTTGATTGGAAAATCTTTTCAGTCTTTAGATGCGGTGGTTTCTCTGATGAAGGCAGATGAAAGTTTGATGATTGACATCGATGGTCATACAGATGCACAAGGATCTGACGAAAGCAATCAAGTGTTGTCGGACAATCGTGCAGGTGCAGTAAAAACTTACCTCGTTTCAAAAGGAATTGCAGAGACCCGTCTGAAATCTGCAGGTTATGGTGAAGCAAAGCCAGTTGCAGACAATACCACTTCGGCAGGCCGTTCAAAAAATCGTAGAACAGAAATGGTAGTAAGAAATTATTAAGCTGAATTAAATTAATAATATTTAAAAAAGGACCCCGGCAGCTTGTCGGGGTTTTCCTTTTCCAATGCAATACAGTTCCGTCCTCGTAATTTTTGCCGGGAATGTATAGCTCGTAAGGCTCCGTGGCCCCAGTGCTCTACGTCAATCAGTTCAAACGATTCGTTTTTGATAAATTAACAACCAGGTAGACCAAGGGAAGTAATAATGTAAAAATGATTAGTGGCAGAAACCAGCCTCCCACTCAACTTATATGCCCGGCGCTAATGAGGTATGTGTACGAAATAAGAGCATTAAAAATCAGCAACACCGCCAGTTTCACCAGCCTCAACATTCTCGTAGCAAAGCCATACTGTTCAGCGGCATTCTCCTGTGTAATATCGGTGAGGTAATTAAGCACATGAGGGTATTTATTCAACGTAGTTAAGCCGATAAAAACAACGGTGGCTATCAGCAGCAAAATAAAAAGGCTGATTTTATTTCCGTGTGCATCGGGTTGCCCCAGTGCATTAAAATGTGTGGGAATTGTTTGTGGCAGTTTTAAATAAACGAAAATTGTTTGCACGAAAAGTATTGCCAGCAAAAAAACACACAATCGCTCAATGCCTTTATCAAGCGTTGTGAGTGTTAGTTCTAATCTAGGCCTTGCTTTCATTTTCTTAGCTTAAAGTTGATGAAAAAAGTAACTTCAAAGTACTGCAAGCTTGACTTAGTTCCTCACGAATTTTTTAACCAGCATTTACCCCGAATAAATATCCAACCAAAGCAGTAAGTCCCATGGCAACCGTGCCCCAAAAAATTACCCTCGCTACAGCTTTGCCTACTGCTGAGCCGCCGGTTTTTGCAGCCACAGCCCCTAACACACCCAGAAACAAAATGGCAAATGCATAAAGAAAATACTCCATGTTTTTTATAGGCATAAACAGTACTACCAACAATGGCAACGCACCACCAACTGTAAATGCAGCGCCCGAGGCCATAGCCGCCTGCACTGGCTTTGCCTTGCTTACTTCATTAATACCCAACTCATCCCTGATGTGTGCACCCAATGCATCATGCGCTGTCAATTCAAGAGCAACTGCTAGTGCCGTTTCTTTTTTTAAGCCTCGCTTTTCATATATCTGCGCCAGCATTTGCAACTCCTCTTGTGGCGTGTCTACCAGTTCCTGCTGCTCCCGCAGAATGTCTGCTTTTTCTATATCTGTCTGCGAACTTACTGACACATATTCTCCCGCTGCCATAGACAATGCTCCTGCGACAAGACCCGCAACGGTAGCCAATAAAACAGATTCTCGCAGATGGCTGGCCGCCGCCACGCCAATGGCAAGACTGGCTGTTGATAAAATTCCGTCGTTGGCACCGAGTACGGCGGCCCTCAGCCAGTTGCTTCTTTGTATGTAGTGTGAATCTAAATAACTATCCATTTCAGCTGCCATACTAAACGCTTTTTAAATTGAAAAATTCCTGTTCAAACCCTCCTTGGTTCCCGTCGGTTGACTCATCGTAAAGCATCGTTCCAAAGCTTTGCCTGCCGCAAGCAACCTTTACACATGCTGGTCAAGCAGTATCTGGTTGCCGTCAGGGTCGGTAAGCATTAAACTCGCAGGAACGCTGGTTTTCTCACCGGCCTCGGCATCTAAATTGATACCCTTAGATTTGAGACACTGTTGGATTTTGCGAATATCGTCGAAGCACTCTACTGGCTTTGCATTGTTATCCCAACGGGGATTAAAGGTAATGATGTTCTTAGAAAACATTCCTTGAAAAAGTCCGATCAGTGCTTGTCTGTTTTTCATGATGAGGTAACTCTGTTGCATGCTTCCACCAAAAACGGTGAAGCCGAGATGATCATAAAATGTCCTGGAAGTTACAAGATCTTTTACGGTAAGGCTTAAAGAAAAAGCACCTGGCGTCCAGTTTCCAACGGGACGACCAAAGGAAGCTGGGACGACGTTTTCTGAGTCGGGCTGGGTAGCGCTCAAATTTCCTTTACCCAAACCTACGGTAGCAACGAGCACTAGTAATGTTTTCATCCAGGCTCTTCTATTTTTATTTATGGCACAGTATTTTAAAATGAAAATCATCTGAACTTTTTATAATGCTTCAGATTGACAGTATGCGCTTTTGATTCATAAAACACAGATAACGTAACGCACAAAAAGTATCAATCTGATCATGACAGATAATTTTTAGTAGACACAAATTATATCAACTAAATTACAAAATGAACAGGGAGTAGGGTCTTTTCAAAACCGACCTGGTTCTAAGTCACCACCACATATTTAATGTTTTAATTGCACATCTGCGCATGGTAAGATTCTACCCATCAGAGACTACTAAATCAGCTGCTGCTATTTTGATGCTGATCATTTTATCATTCTCTCAGCCATCCTGCAAGAGCAGCAAAACGCTAATCAAACAACTGCCGTTAACTATTGAACCCCGCAGCAGTTGGAATGCCTTACCTGCAAAACAATATACTCAACAAATACCAGTGCGCATCACCGTGCATCATGAAGGTACCAGGTTAGAAATGGGTGACGATGTTGTAAAAAAAATAAATGCCATTCAGCGCTGGGGCATGGGTGCTGATAAAAAATGGGCAGACATACCTTATCATTTTTTAATTGCACCAGATGGTACCATATTTGAAGGGCGCAATGCCTTCACTGTAGGCGAGACTTCAACTGAGTACGACCCTGCCGGGCACTTGCTGATATGCTGTTTGGGCAACAGGGAAACCGACCCGGTACCTGAAGCACAATTAGAATCCCTTCTAAAACTCATAGTCTACAGCAGTAAGAAATTCAATATACCAGTCGATTCACTAGGTACACATACAGATCATTCTACACAAACTACTTGCCCCGGCAAATATTTGTACCAGTACTTTCAAGACAGCAGCGTTTACAAAAGGGTGAAGGCAAATATGTGAGTCATTGCCGGATGCAGCCCTATTAAAAAGGCCTTTGCCGCAAACAAAATAACCGCTTGCAACAAAGACCAAAATATTTGAAAAGATTGTCTACCAGATTTTCACCCGCAGACTGTCTGCCAGGTACATTTTATCGCCAGCCTTAATATTGAAAGTCGTATAAAATTCATCTACGCTTACAAAGGGTCCATTCACACGATAATTACCGGGGCTGTGCACATCGCTTAAAAGGCGGTTGCGTTGAGTCTCTTCTCTATAGTGGCCCAACCAACCCAACGCATAACCCATAAAGTAACGTTGCGTAGGGGTGTAACCACTGATAGATTTCTGTTCTTTAAATTGCTGCGTTTTTTTAAAGGCTTCCAGGCCTAATAAAATACCACCGAGGTCGGCAATGTTTTCACCCAATGTTGCTTTTCCGTTTATTTTATATCCTTTGAGGGGTTCGTAGCCGCTAAATTGCTTGATCATTACGTCGGCCCTCTTGGTAAATGCTGCCTCATCAGCAGTGGTCCACCAGCTTTTTAAATTCCCCTTATCATCGTACTGCCTTCCATAATCATCAAAGCCATGCGTTATTTCGTGGCCGATGGTACTGGCACCACCGTATCCATACACAGTGGCATCATCTAGTTCTTCATCCCGATAGCCCGGCACAGTAAATATGCCGGCAGGCAATACAATTTCATTGTTGCTCGGGTTGTAGTAGGCATTGTAAGTTTGCGGATAGATGTCCCATTCATCCCTATCAACCGGTTTGCCCAATTTGCTGTACTCGTAATTGTGCCACCACAAACGTGCATTCATATAATTTTGCGCAAGGCTCTCCCTCCCTATTTCCATGGTTGAAAAATCTTTCCACTTTTCGGGATAGCCAATTTTGCCTTTCATAGCTGCAAGCTTTTTGTAAGCTTTTTGTTTAGTACTGTCGCCCATCCAATCTAATCTGCCAATACGATCCTTCAATGCAATGCGTATATTTTCTACCATCACTGTGTAACGTTCCCTGGCTTCTTCGTTGAAGAATTCTTTTACATACAGTTGCCCCAACATTTCGCCCATTGCGCCTTCTTCCATTTCTATAGCTCTTTTCCAACGGGGTTTTTGAGTTTTAGCACCAGTCAATAATTTGAGAAAATTGAAAGTGCGCATTTCATACGCTTCGGGAAGAACACCGGCTAGATCTGCAAGGAGATTAAATTTGACATACTGCTTTAAGTCAGCAAGCGGCGTGGTTAATAGCACATTATTAAGTGCCTTAAAAAATTCTGGTTGGCCCACAATTACGGAATCGATATTCTTCACATCCATGTTCGCAAGGTGACTCACCCAATCGATATTGGGTGCCATTTTGCCAAGATCTGCAATGGCCATCTTGTTGTAATTCCGGTAGGGTTCACGCAGGTCTTCAATCTTACGGGAAGCCGTTGCAAGCTTCGTTTCCATGGCCAGGATGTTGTTAGCAGCAGTTGCCGCTACCGCAGCGTCTTCGCCGGAAAGCGCCAACAGATCTGCAATTACTTTTACATATTCCTTCCGAATATTTACCGTGGCAGAATCGGTTTTAAAATAATATTCCCGCTCCGGAAGTGCAAGACCGCCCTGCCAAAGGCCATACGCCATCTCATCACTTTTCTTATCATCCTGGCTTACGTATTCAGCAAAGAAAGTATTAGAGCCGATCTTTTTAAAACCAGGGATGGTTTGTAAAAGCCCAGGGATATCTTTTACCGCATTCAACTTATCTAACAGTGGTTGAATGGGCTTTAAGCCGTTGGCTTCAATTTGGGCACTGTCCATTGCCGTACTCCAAAAATCCCCGATTTTTTGATCATTGCTACCTTTTGCAGTTTTGGAAGCGGAGGCTTTTCCTGAAATTTCCCGCAGGCGTTTCATGTTTTCCTCTACCACCAGGTTACCAATGCCCCAACCAGATTGATCGTCGGGAATTGGGTTATTTTTAATCCATTTCCCATTTGCAAAGGCAAAGAAATCTTCAGAAGGTTTCATATTGCTGTCCACATTTGCAGCCAGAATATCTGGCCTCAACTCTGCCGATTTTTTTTGATTGCACGCAGCAAAGCATCCAGCTAAAGACAAGACGAAAAAAAGTTTACTCATAAAAAAGTTTTGTTTGCTAAATATAGCTTTTTAAAAAACCTAACTATTTAAATGTGATGTACGGATAAGGAGGAAAATTAACTAACGAATATTGGAGACAAGTGTTGGTGAAACTAATCCTGTTTTTGATCATAAGGAATATAGGTGAAGGAGTGTCGAAACCCATTGCCATTGCGTTCTTTATGAGTACGCATTGCATACGGCCCTTTCAATGAAACCCAGCCCAGTTAAAAACTGAGTTTAATGCCAGACCTGGCCGTTGTTGCCTTGTTGAGTGTTAGTGGAGCCGCCTGTTTTGCTATTCAGCCGTTGTAGGATAAATCATACAAGCTACCTCGTTTACTGCGTTTGCAGGAAAGCCTCCCTTTGCGGCATGTTCCAAAACCA
>JAYTBG010000460.1:0-6384 GCA_043737055.1 Chitinophagaceae bacterium
GGCACCAACGGAGGCCAGAGCCTAGGCGTGTGTGTGATTAGCATGGGCACCAACGGGGGCGAGGGAATGACAGCAATACCTATACCTGTTGTTTGCTGATGGTAACCACTTACTGTCTTGTACCGAAAAAACTTTACAGTGTGCAGGTATTGATGCCGATATGGCTTTGCCGTAGAATTGATGAGTAAATACTCATCTTTATTAAAAATCCGTAGAGCGCTTTGTTTGACTCTACGGATAGTGGGTTTTCGCAAGTTTGCTCTTGCTGTAAACAAACTTCTTCAGCGAAACCCCGATGATCGCAAGGCGCAGTGGCATTGCCGCTCAAAGCGCTAATCTTCTTCTGTTATAAAAGTACCATCCTCAGCAAACTCAGCTTCTACAGATGTACCATTAAATTTAAACGCTGCTTCATAAATGGTTTTATCTGACTTCTTTTCTGTTTTCCATTTCACTTCTGTAGCGCCTGGGTATTTTGTATTAAATGATTGCATGGCAGCAGCGGGAACTGCATCCGCATCGATTGTTGAATTGGTACAACCTGCAACAAAACCAATGACTACAATCAAAAGACAAAAAATATTCTTTTTCATACTGAAAGTTTTAAATGATGAATACTCAAATATAATAAAAGACCAGCTTTACCATTGCTCTTTAATTTCTTTACCTCCGTCGATCAATTCGCAACTTTATGGGCGCCCAACGCCTCCACCCGTGAGTTGCCAAGGCTTGGTCTTCACCTGCTGGTGGTGAAATATCAAATAATGTACCCTAGCAGGCCGAAGTGCCCTCACCTTGAAATACGCTCCATCACCACCTGCTTGTACAACCTGCCTATAGGAATTTCTTTGGTATGCAAAAGTTGCACGGTGGTATTATTGTAGCCGGAAACATTGTTAAGGGAGATCATGAATGAACGGTGCACACGTAGGAACTGGTGCACAGATAACAAATTTTCCATGGCCGAGATGGATTGCTTCACCAACAAATATTTTTGATCGGCTAAAAAAACCTTTACATAGTCCTTCCAGCTTTCTATGTACATAATATTATTTACAAATACCTTTTGCATATTGCTGTCTACTTTCATGTACACGAAGGCATCGGGTTTATGTACAGCTTTATTTTGCTGTGCAGGCACATCTACTTCTAATGTTTTTTGCAGACGGCTTATGGCTTTAAAAAATCGCTCAAAGGAAACAGGCTTCACCAGGTAATCTACTGCATCAAGCTCATATGCATCTACTGCATAATCACGATAAGCAGTTACAAATATTACGCTTGGTGGGTGAGATAAGTTCTTTAAAAACTGTGTACCTATCATCATCGGCATTTTAATATCTAGGAAGAGTACGTCTACCGTATGATGGTGTAAAACGTCAATGGCTTCAATGGCATTGCTGCATTGGGCAACAATCTCCAAACTATTGATATGGGCTATGTGTGACTCCAGCACTTTTAATGCCGGCACCTCATCGTCTATAAGCAGGCAGCGCAGTTTCATACACCGTTTT
Organism: Chitinophagaceae bacterium; assembly: GCA_043737055.1. Classification (GTDB taxonomy): domain Bacteria; phylum Bacteroidota; class Bacteroidia; order Chitinophagales; family Chitinophagaceae; genus Ferruginibacter. The sequence goes on from JAYTBG010000460.1 coordinate 1,515, forward strand.
TTCTGTGTTTATAAAATTGTTTATCTGGAACACAGGAGCAAGTTTATTTACATGTTCCAATTTAAGCTGCAATGCCACTACAAAGAAGTCACGTTCATCTGCTAATTTCAACTCATGCTTGCCGGAGTATAAAAGCTCCAACCGCTTTTTTACGTTATCTATGCCAATACCATTTGCACTAAAGGGCACCATTTCATTCTTACTGTTTACGATTTTACATTGCAGTGTATCATCAACAATGGCGAGGTCAAAGCTAAGCCATGGTTTTTCCAGTTGCTCAGATGTGCCGTGTTTAAATGCATTTTCTAAGAATGGCAGCAGGAGCAGTGGTGCTATGTAGCGATCAGAAATATTTCCTTCAATGTTAAAGGAGATATCGATCTTATCGCCATAGCGTTCCTTTTCCAGGTCAATATAATTCTTCATTACCTCTAACTCTTTTTCCAGCAACACTTCTTCAGCTTTGCAATCGTATAACATATAGCGAAGCAGGGAAGAGAGTTTTAAAATAAGTTCCGGTGTTTTAGGTAATTGCTGCAGCGAAAAAGAATATATATTGTTAAGTGTGTTAAACAAAAAGTGAGGATGCAGCTGGGCTTTCAACAGTTGGAGTTCTGCAACAACTTTCTCCTTCTGCGCCTGTGCTGTTTCCCGTTGCTTTATGAACCAGTGTTTAAACAAAACCAGAATGGAGAGTTCTCCTGCACTAGTACACATACATAGGAATGATGTCGGATCCCATACCTTTCTATAAATGTCATCGAAACCGATAAAATCCTGCATCGGTATAAACCAGAATTCCCTGTTCCAGGCATTGATAAAAAACCCAACAATGCCCCATACAATTGAAGCTATTATAAACAGGCTGTATTTTCTTTTCAATAGCAAGTGCGGAATTATTCCATAGATGATGGGGAATGTAAACAGCATAAAAGCCGGTATCCAGGAGAACTGGTGTAAAACATTTCGTGGATAATTATAAAACATTACGGTCCATAACGCTGCCCAAGCCAGGCAGTGCAGGGTATAATAAGTTGCCAGCCGCTGCACCCGGTACTTTGGAGAAAAAATGAACTTATCTTCGGTAATTGATTTTCCTATTTGCATAGTAACACAATTTAAACATTTTTCGGAGCTTTTTCTAAGCAAAAGACAAAATGCAGTTATCTGCGACAGACAGCATAATTCCGTTGCTGAAAATCATTCAGCGCTAAGATTTGCAGTATATCCGGAAAGAGAAGCACTCATCGATTTGTGCTTTTAATAGCTGTAAACAGCGACTAACTTTCCATTGCCAATTACTTTTATAATTTTAAAACTATTATGTATGTGCTTCAAACCTTATCACTTCATCATTACAATGCTAACGGCGTTCTGTCTTTTTACTTCCTGCCAGAAAGGGGCAGACCCTCAACTATCCAAGCAGCCATTGCCAGACATCTCCGAAAATGCAAGATCTTCCGGACACCTGATACAGACAAAAACTTTTTCTGCAGAAGTTGCCACCCGCTGGCTGAATATGGAACTGAATATGTTCAGGCTGCCGCTTGCTACAGGCACTACAGCTCCTGCTGCTGACAGAGCATTGGCTTACGCCGGTATAACTTTGTACGAAGCTGTAGTACCGGGTATGCCAGCTTATCAATCTTTAGGCGGACAACTAAACCAGTTCCCCCTTATGCCGGAAACACAGCCCGGCAAAGCCTACCATTGGGCTGCAAGCGCCAATGCTGCACTTGCATCCATAAACAGGAGCTTATTCCCGGGTACTTCGCAGGCCAATAAAACCCTGATCAATACTCTGGAGACAGAATTACAGAATCAATATGCGGCAGAAACAAATGCTGAAACATTGCAGCGTTCCATCGATTTTGGGCGTGCTGTTGCAACAGCTGTTTTCAATTGGGCAGCAACCGATGGCACAGCTGGTATGCCGGCTTCCAGTACTTATGTGCCGCCTGCAGGCCCGGGGTTATGGGTACCAACAACACCCGGAGCTTTTGCTGTAAACGCTTTTCACCACATGCGCAGGCAGATGGTTATAGGGAGCCGAGATGGCGCACAATCTGCTGCACCTATTCCCTACTCTACCAATCCTTCCTCGGCTTTCTATGCAATGGGGCAGGAGGTTTACAATATTTTTATAAACCGCACACCTGAACAAACTAATACTGCCATGTACCATGCAGAAGGAAGTGGATACGGCGGTGGCAGCTCTATGGTTGCTCAGCTTTCCCAATTGCTTTCACAAACCAGTGCCAGGCTGGACAAAGCTGCACTTGTGTATGCAAAAGCGGGCATAGGAACATACGAAGGATTAACTTTTACTTTCATTGAAAAGTATAATTACAATGTATTACGGCCTATTACTTACATACGCAATGTAATGGGATATGCAAACTTTAATACGTTGTTCGGCACTCCAAGCTATCCTGAATATCCCGCCGGGCATCCTACAAACGGCGGCATACTCGCAGTTATGTTAGCAAATGAATTTGGCCCTAACCTATCTTTTGATTTTAATTATTACGATTACCTCGGCAGACCGGCAAGGCATTACAACAGCTTCGAAGAACTTGCGCAGGAAATGGCCATTGCAAGGGTATACTCGGGGATCCACTTCAAGCCCGGAGTTGATGCAGGTGTACTATTAGGAAAGCGGGTTGCACAAAACATATTGACCAAAGTGCGGTTTCTGAAATAGCTGTGAATGTTACTTCTAAGCAATTTCTCTTAAAAGGGAAGTTGCTTTTTTTTTGATAATGAAGTACAAAGCGAATGAAAAATATTTAACCTTTGGTTGTGCGCCTGCGTCGGGCACTTCGCAACTTTGTGAGCGCCCAACGCCTAAACCCGTGAGTTGCCGAGGCTTGGTCTTTGACCGGTCGACCTACTTTTTAGTGACTTTATCTATCCTAAATAATGGGCTGTAAAAAAATTACCTATCCCTTTTTCCTAAGACAATATCATCTTTTAATAAATGCCTCCATTCTTGGATTGTGGCTGTAAAAAACTGCGGCCACCCTTGCGCATATTGTTAATTCATCTATTGAAACTAAAACAAATTATAGGTTTCTTCTACCGGGTCGGCTGGTCAAAGACCAAGCCTAGGCGTATGTGTGATAGGATAAACTTTAATTATTGTTAGCGTGGGCACCAACGGAGGCGAAGACTTTGCTGCGAAGTAGATCATGCTTCATACAATTACTCCTGATCTGGTTTTTATTTAGTCTTTAAAAATATTGATATAATCCGCGTAGGCGTACGAATTACCATACTTCACGTTTTCATTAAGAGGTTTCAAAATTTCCAAAGTTATAAAGCGCTCTATCAGCTTTAGCGCCCCTGATCTTCCAAAGCCCATGGTACCGGCTGCCAAGCTGTTACTGGTAAGCGGACCTTTAAACAATTCCTGCAGAAACTTTACACCGCTCACTGCTTCCCTTTTGCCAAGTGCTTGTATTTTCCTCATATCTCTTTCCCGCAACGCTGTTATTTTTTTAGAAGTTTCTATACTTTCATTTGCCGTTTCTATCACGCCATCAAGGTAAAAATGCAGCCATTCGTGTGGTTTATTATTATGATAAGCCTCCAGCTTGCTGTAATAGAGTTGTTGGTGCTTTTTAAAAAAACTGCTTAAAAACAGTACCGGCTTTTCTAAAATGGCTCTTTCAAAAAGGAACAAGGTAATCAGCAGTCTTCCGGTGCGCCCGTTGCCATCAAGAAAGGGGTGAATAGTTTCAAACTGCGCATGCAAGAGACCCGCTTGCAGCACTGGCATCAAAGTAGTATTATGAATAAATTTTTCCAGATCTCCCAGCGCCCGGTTCATTTCATCTACAGGCGGTGGTACAAACGAAGCATTTTGCAGGCTTGTGCCACCAATCCAGTTTTGAGATCGCCTAAATGCCCCCGGGTCTGCAAAATGTGAAGACCTGGCACCCGTCATCAATTCGCCATGCAGTTCCTTAATAAACCTTAATGAAAAGGGAAACTCCTGCAACCGTTCTGTACCAAATGCAAGCGTTTTTAAATAGAAAAGAATATCATCCGCATCTGTTTCCTTGCTGTTCAAACCAGCCCGCATTTCCAATGCATCCATCATGGTAGCACGTGTGCCTTCTATTTGTGCACTGCTGGTAGCATCTTTTATACTGTACATGCTTAAAAAAAAATCTGCATCGGGCAGCACGTGTGTAATACCATCCAGTTTGCCTATTAGTCGCTCTGCATTGGCTGCTTTTGCAATAATATCGTTAGAAAAAGAAAGAAGGCTTTTATCTGGGAATGCCTCTGGTATAAACGCCTTGTATCCTTCGGGTTGGTTAATGTACTTACCTATTGGCATAAAAACTGTTATTTAGAATACATTGTGTACACAAATGTACACTAAAATCAACTTTAGTGTACAAGTAAAGAACAAATGATCTCTAACTTTTAATATATGGATGTTTAAAGAATAAGGCTTTGAGACAACTACAACCATATTCTGCCAATCTTTCAATCCTCAAAAGGCTGCTTCAGACAATTGCCGCCGAAAGGATCATTACGAAGGGACTCGGCATATACGTGATAGGATGAACTTTGATTATTGTTAGCATGGGCACCAACATAGGCTAACAGTATCATAGTTTGGTGAGTATGCTGTGAAAACCCCGCTGTGACGAAAAAAATCTATCTCTAAAGCTAACAATTCGCCTAGTCGCTAAGCGCAGGCACGGGCCGTGGAATGAGGTACATAGCCTTCTGCCGTCCACTAATGTAGCGAAACCGTTGACCGTCCCAATACCCATCTTCTTCCAACATGATCCGGACATCTTTTTTCCAGTCCGGAATATACGCAGTTGTGTTCAGCTCAATGCTGTAGGCG
>JAYTBG010000461.1:0-6368 GCA_043737055.1 Chitinophagaceae bacterium
ATAAATTACGGTATTCTTTTTACTTCTCCCCGGTAACTTTTTATGGGTAGAGCAATTTTGGCCAGTGGACCTCTTTTGATCAATTTAAAATTATATTCGTACAGCAACACCTCCGAAGCAACAAAATGGTACAAAATTTACTGCATGAAAAAATTATGTTGTCTTCTATTTGCTGCTTGTATATTTTCTGTAGCGGCGGGCCAAAAATACAGGGTTGATAGTATGCGGTTGTTGCTTGGTAAGGAGTTGGTGGACTCCAATATAGTAAAATTCAAGTGGCAACTTGCAGATGCTATTAGTCTTTACAACGCAGACTCAGCCTTGCTTTTGTCTCAGCAGGCCTATTCCAAAGCCCTTGAGATTGGTTATCTCGAAGGTCAGTCAAGGTCGTTGGGCATCATTGCCAATGTGTTTATAAAAATCGGTAACTACCCGCAGGCGCTTGATTATTATTTACGTAAACTTAAAATTGAAGAACAGCGCAGTTTTCCGAGGAACCTGGCCAGCGTAAATATCAACCTGGCTATTGTGTATGTTTACCAGGAACAATATCAAAATGCGCTTAGCTATTATTATGTAGCCGATTCCATCATCAGGGCAAACAACCTCCAGGATATTAAATACCATATTGCCCTCAACCTGGGCGATGTATACGATCGTCTCAGTCAATCAGACTCTGCTTTCATGTATTTTAGCCGTTCGCTCAACCTGGCCTTAGCGCTTGGAGAAAAAGATCTTATTGGAGCCTCCATGGTGGGCCTGGGGCACAGTTATTTTAAAATGGGTGATACCGCCCTTGCAAAGAAAAATTATAAGGAGGCTTTGATAAATTTAGAAGCTGCAACTGATGAAGACCTTATGTGTGAAGCTGCCCTTGGCCTCGCAAAATTATATGACAAGCTGGGCATGCAAGACTCTGCACAATACTTTGCCAACTTTTCTCTTTACCTCGCAACGAAGGATGGCTTTCAAAGCCGACAACTAGATGCCGTAAATTTTTTGACAGCACATTATAAACAAGCAAGATTTACGGACAGTGCTTACCGTTACCTGCAGTTGGCGCAGGTGTTAAAAGATTCTATCAGCAGTAAAGATCGTATCAGGCAGTCGCAGATACTTTCCAGCAACGAAAATATAAGGCAGTTAGAAATTACGGAAAGTAAACGAAGAGTGGCCGAAGAAAGAAGCAAGCAGTTACAGTTGTTGTTCATTGGAATTTTTATTCCTGGCTTATTTTTGATCACCTTGTTTTTAAGCCGTATAAAAATCAATGTTAGGGTTATAAAGTCTGCGGGTATCATTTCGCTTCTGATTCTTTTTGAATATCTCACTATCTTATTGCATCCAAGAGTGCAGGAAATCGCACATCATATCCCGATAGTGGAGCTACTCATTTTTGTATGTATTGCAGCATTGCTGCTGCCTGCCCACCATCGCCTGGAGCACTGGCTTATTGCCAGGTTGACCCGGCAAGTGCAAGGGGAAAATAGGATTCAACTGAAAATTGAAAAGCTTAAATTAAAAAAACCTTCCTGAGGTTGATTTAACCACAGAAAGGTTTGTCGTTCCAAAAATGTATTACCGCTTAGTTGGTTGTTTTTACAGGCATCGATACGGCAGTATCCATTCTGCCGGAGTCGGGTTTGGCGGTCATGGGAGTGTCTATCGCCATAGATTCCGTAACAGTAGAGGTTTCTTTCTTCTCATTGTTGCAACTGTTAAATACTACAGAAAATAGGAGTGAGCATGCAAGCAGGCCAACGAAAGCAACGTTTAAATTTTTCATGTTCATATGTTGTTTGGTTTAGAACATAATGATACAATATTATTCTTTTATTTCATTTGAATCAGCAGCCTAATTTTTACAATCAGTAAGATTTTGGTGTAAATCTTTCGGATTTTCGTAGCATCTTGTGTTCGCAAACCAGTTTTATGTTTGTTTAAAAGAGCCGTAATTTCGGGTTATGAAAATTGCATTTTTCTCTACCCAGCCTTATGACAAACAGTATTTTGAAAAAGAGGCAACGGAGCATACGATCAAATTTTTAGACGTTAGCCTTACCGAGCAAAGTGTAGACCTGGCAAAGGATTGCGATGCCGTATGTGTTTTTGTAAATGATCGCTTAAACGCTGACGTTATAAAAGAGTTGGCTTCACTTGGCATTAAGATCATTGCGTTACGCTGTGCCGGTTTTAACAATGTAGACGTTGCTGCTGCCGCGGCGCACAATCTCAAAATTGTAAGGGTGCCTGCTTATTCTCCGCATGCGGTGGCGGAGCATGCATTGGCGCTCATCATGACGCTCAACCGCAAAACACACAAAGCATACAACAGAGTTAGAGAAGGCAACTTTTCTTTAGATCGGCTTACCGGCTTCGATCTTTTTGGTAAAACCGTTGGCGTGATAGGAACCGGAAAAATAGGAGCTTGCTTTGCCAATATAATGTTGGGTATGGGGTGCCAGGTATTGGCCTACGATATTTTTGAGGATGATTCTCTTAAGGCACTTGGAGTTAGGTATGTACAACTTTCCGAACTGTTGACGCAGTCAGACGTTGTAAGTCTCCACTGCCCGCTCACTGCAGATACCACGCATTTAATTAACAAGGCCAGTTTGCAAGCAATGAAGACGGGAGCAATGCTTATTAACACCAGCCGTGGAGCACTGATAGATACGAAGGAGGTTGTTCAGGCGCTGAAAAGCGGGCAGTTGGGGTATTTAGGTATAGACGTATACGAGCAGGAAGCAAAATTATTTTTCCATGATCTGAGCGAAAACATCATTGATGATGATGTTATTCTTCGCTTACTCAGTTTTCCGAATGTACTAATAACGTCCCACCAGGGCTTTCTGACAGATGAGGCACTTATACAAATTGCCCGGGTTACCCTACAAAATATCGGCGATTTTGAGCATGGCCGTTCTTTGGAAAATGAGGTTTGATATGAATGGTTTGTTTTAAAGTATAACGAGAAGGCATTACTTGTGTTGTCATTTACAATTCTGCATTCATTATTCCTAATTCCTAATTCTAGATTAAGGCGGAAGAAAGTGTAAGTAGTGGTGTAGGGGCAGCCCGTGATGCCAGGAGCACCTCTGTATTGCCTGCATGAGGTAAAAAAAGTTCTGAAGCCAGCTTAGGGCAGTTGTTCCTGCTTGATAGATGAGACAGTACAAGATGAGTCATAAATTCCGGTTGGTGAACCCGGAACAACTCCAGCGCCTGTACATTTGATAAATGCCCTTGCCCGCCACTGATGCGGTTTTTAAGGGTATCTGCATAGGGACCATTTTCAAGCATGGCGTCGTCATAGTTGCTTTCGAGAAAAGCAGCGTGGCATTTTTTAAAATAGTGGATAGTATCGTCGCAAACTTTGCCATGGTCGGTAAAAACACCCACCGTAATACCATCGCCTGAAATGATAAAGCTATGCGGATCGGTGGCGTCATGGCACTTGCTGAAGGCCGTCACTGCTAGCCCGCCGATATGTGTTGGTTGGTGCGCCGCAAAAGTTTTAGTAAGGTGGCTTATAAGCCTCGGACCCAGCCTCGCTGTCTCACCGGTAATGTATACCGGCAGCGAATATTTATTGGCTAATGTAGAAACTCCTTTCGTGTGGTCGGTATGCTCATGGCTTACAAAAATGGCCTTTACTGTTTTTACAGAAAGCCCCAAAGCAGCCAGTCGTTTTTCTACCGCAGTGCAGGAAATACCTACATCTATAAGCACCGCTTCCTGTTCGTTGCCCACGTAGTAGCAATTGCCATTGCTACCCGAATTAAGTGCTGAAATGTTTAAAGCCATGCAGGCTGCAAAGAAAACCTTTTTACTTCACACGCAGCTTCTTCTTCCGGGGCAACATCCTTCTTACGCAGGATGTTGCTTTACTGATGGAGGTTACTCGTAACCAGGATTGAATTATGCAGCGTTGTACCTTCTTTGTACAAAACTTCTCCTCTGCCGTTGGATGTTCCACAAATTTGCGGCAGTAAAAGACTTTTTCTCGGAGGTTACCAAGGCAATTGTTTCTGCTACAACAGTGGTTAATTGGATAGTTTCTTCTTTACTTATTGCTGAAAATAAGTTGGTGTTTTGTGTGTTCATGATCGTTTTTTTAAAGTTTTTAAATTTGATTTGTCTCTTTCGTTTGATAAAACAAAGATAGGGTATAATATTGTACTATGCAATACAAAGTAGTATGTTAGACTACAGTAATTTAGATTTAATAGTACTGTTTAAAATTTTAAACCGTTGATAATCATTATCATGTATCCAGCGGATTTGTCAAGTCGTAAAGTCAAGAGCTTTTATAAGTGGTAAATAGCAAGGCTGAATGGTTGAAAACTTAAAAGTGGGCAAGGTTTTCCAGCAGTTTAATCATCGGTTGCATTCCCGCTAAAAATGCCAACAGCCGGAGTAACCTAACGTGTATGGCGATTTTTCTGTAAGTAACAAATTACCCAGTGCCGATGACGTTTTAATGGATAATTGTATGCACTTTGCGGGCATAAGATTTGTATAATAGACAGTTATGAAAAAAATCCTCCTGATCAGCAGTGTCCTTCTAGTATCCTTTTTTTCCTGTAAAACCAAAAAAACGGAATCAGAGGTTTCAGAAGATGACCCTAAAAAAGAAAAGAAAATTTCCAAACGAGACTACGGCATCAACACCAGTAATGCTTACAATGACGTGTTTTTCGATAGCATGTTGTTGGTGAAATTTATAAGTGAGCCAGGAATGGACCCAAAAATAGCCAGGCGGATGACTGGATTTTACAATGTGCGCAACTACCAGTTTGCCTGGTTTTCTAAAGACGGGCTTACAGAACAGGCCCGGGGGTTTTGGAACATGCACAACTATCAAACAAGCTATAGAAACGATAGTGCTTTAAAAGACAAGGCGCTTGAGAAAAAAATGGATGGTTACACGGAAGAAGAAGAAGGTTTTGCAGTATCTGCCGCAGACAAGTCTATACTTGAAACAGAGTTTATGCTCACCAAGCATTTTATTATCCATTCGCTCAACAACATTGAGGATGGATATATTAAGCGAAAAGAAATGGAACGCTTCATCCCCCGGAGAAAAGAGGATGCTATGAAACTAGCCGACTCCCTGATTAACAAAAAACACAAAGACAACAAGTACTACGAGGACGTTAACAGCTCTTACAAGTTATTAAAAGAGCAACTTAAAAATTATTATGGTATTGCACAAAAGGGTGGCTGGCCTGCTATTCCATTTGCTGCGCAGTCGATAAAAAAAGGGTCGTCTTCGGCTGATGTACTTCTGCTGAAAAAGCGTTTGATGATTACCGGGGATATGCCGTTGGATACCCTGAACGTTTACGATGCCTCATTAGAACAAGGGATTAAGAATTTTCAGGCGAGGTTTGGATACACTCCAACAGGTACTTTAACTGATGGACAGATTAAGGATTTGAATGTGCCCGTTGCCGATCGTATAAAGCAACTATTGCTTAATATGGGCCGCATGCAATGGATCATTAATGAGCCGAGCGGGCCGATGATTGTTGTAAACATTCCTGAATTTATTTTGCATGTAAAAGACGGTAAGACCAAACTATGGGATATGAATGTTGTGGTAGGTAAAGAGGGGCATAACACTATGATGTTTACCGGCGACTTGAACCAGGTAGTGTTTAGTCCGTATTGGAATGTTCCACCTAGCATCGTCAAAAAAGAAATAATGCCTGCTATGGCTTCAAATCCTAATTATCTTGAAACGCACAACATGGAGGTTACTGGTGATGATGGGGGCCTGCCATCCATCAGGCAATTGCCCGGGGATGGAAATTCTTTGGGTAAAGTGAAATTTCTTTTCCCCAATAGCTTCAATATTTATTTTCATGATACACCGGCCAAGAGTCTTTTTAGTAAAGATAAAAGAGCTTACAGCCATGGTTGTATAAGGCTGAGCGACCCAACTAAAATGGCCAACTACCTCTTGGAAGGCAATCCTTCATGGAATCCTGGTAAAATTGATGAGGCCATGAACAGTGGAGAAGAGCAATATGTGAAGCTACAAAAGCCCGTACCTGTTCTGATCACTTATTACACTGCATGGGTAGATGACAATGGCATGCTCCATTTTGCGGATGATATTTATGGACATGATAAAACAATAATGGCAAAAATGTTTATCAACTAATATTTTTAATGATGAATTATGAATGATGGATTATGAATTCATCATTCATAATTCAAAATTCATCATTGCCTTTTCAGAGAGTGTAAAATAAACTGTGTCAAAGTGTAAATAGTTACCTTTAACACAGTATAAAATGAGAGAAGAAGAGTCGCTCGATTACGAGCAAATGAAATCAAAAGCCCTTGAGCAACTTCGT
>JAYTBG010000462.1:0-2545 GCA_043737055.1 Chitinophagaceae bacterium
AAAATCTACCAGGTATTCATTTACCCACACGGCCCAGTTCCTGCTGGTGCTCACTTTCTCTCCTTCAATATTTAAAAATTCATTGGCAGGCACATTGTCGGGCAGCACAAAACCACCATGGGCTTTTAGCATGGCCGGAAAAATAATGCAATGAAATACGATATTGTCTTTTCCTATAAAATGGACCAGCTTGGTGTCGTCCTTACACCAGTAGTCTGCCCAGTTGGGAGTCAACTCTTTGGTGGCGCTGATGTAGCCGATGGGCGCATCAAACCATACATACAAAACTTTGCCTTCGGCATCGGGTAACGGTACCTTAATACCCCAGTTGCTGTCCCTCGTCATAGCACGGCTTTGCAAGCCAGTATCCAACCAGCTTTTGCATTGCCCATACACATTGTTTTTCCACTCCTTGTGCCCTTCTATGATCCATTCTTTTAGCCAGGGTTCATAATCCTGCAAAGGAAAATACCAATGCTTGGTTGTTTTTTTCACCGGCACTGCATCACTCAATGCGCTGCGTGGATTGATCAATTGTTCAGGCGATAATGAACTTCCGCATTTTTCACATTGGTCGCCGTAGGCACTTGGGTTAGCGCAAACAGGGCAGGTACCCACAATGTAACGGTCAGCCAAAAAAGTATTGGCTTTCTCATCAAAATATTGTTCTGTTTCTTTTACTTCAAACAAACCTTTGTCAAACAATTCGGTGAAGAATGCTGCCGCTGTTTCGTGGTGCACTTTGTTAGACGTGCGGGAATAGATGTCGAAGGAAATATGCATTTGCTCCATGCTCTCTTTGATGATGGCATGATACCGATCTACGACTTGCTGCGGATTGATGCCTTCCTTCATAGCCCGGATTGTAATAGGTACGCCATGCTCATCACTGCCACCAATAAATTTTACATCCCTTTTTTGAGCACGCAGGTAGCGCACATAAATATCTGCCGGCAGGTAGCATCCGGCAAGGTGGCCAATATGCACCGGGCCGTTGGCATAAGGAAGTGCTGCGGTAATAAGGTATCTCTTAGTTTCTGTTGTCATGTAATTTTTTTGTCGATCGCTTTTGTGCTATGCTTAGCATCGCTGTGAGCTTGTTCTGTTATTTGGCCGCATTTCTAATGTGCATCATTTTCTCACGCAAAGGCGCAAAGTAAAATGCAAGAGTAGCAATGACTGCAAAAATATCGAATGAAATGCCAATACCGAAATTTCAGTACATTCAATCTATGAAGCGTAAAGATTTCCTCTCTGCTATAATACCCGCAGTAGCTTCTGTAAAGGCTGTTTCGCTCAGCAGCAAAGAAGAGAGTCGCTCACCCATCATGCCGCCCTACTTAAAACCGGGCGACACCATAGGCATTACAAGCCCTGCAGGCTATATCACTGCAGAAGAAATTGCACCAGCCATCTCAAGATTTAAAGAATGGGGTTTCAATACCGCAATTGGCAGTACAATAGGCCAAAGAGATTTTACTTTTGGCGGTACCGATGCAGAACGGTTAGCCGATATGCAACAAATGCTGAATGATAAAAACATAAAAGCCATCATGTGTGCCCGGGGCGGTTACGGTGCAGTTCGTATTATTGACAACATTGATTTTAAAATATTGAAAGCACATCCTAAGTGGATTATTGGTTTTAGCGATATAACAATAATCCACAGCCATATTAACAAGAACTACAATATAGCCAGCATTCATTCTAAAATGTGCAACAGCTTTCCTGACGACTGGAGTCTGGCTGACGCAGTACAAAAAGAAACAATTGAGAGTGTCCGCCGATGCCTTGTAGGAGAACGCATGCAATACACAGCAGTGGCTAATGCACAAAACAAACCCGGAAACGCAACAGGCCAGCTGGTAGGCGGCAATTTAAAAACCCTTGAAAGCCTCGCTGGCAGCAACAGTGATATTTGCACCAAAAACAAAATTCTATTTGTAGAAGACACCGGGGAATATCTTTATAGTTTCGACAGGATGTTTTGGAACCTTAAACGAAGTGGCAAACTATCAAACTTACATGGGCTCATTATTGGTGGATTCAAAATTAAAAAGGATGATGCGGGAGAGGAGTTTGGAAAAACGCTGGAGGAAATCGTTCTCGAAAAAATAACCAAATATAAATACCCGGTTTGCTTTGATTTTGCTGTAGGCCACCAACGGAACAATATGGCACTAAAATGTGGCGTGAAGCATCAACTTAGTGTGACCACAGAAAATGCTATTTTACAGGAAATCTAAAGCATACAAAATGACCATTCCTCCTTATCTCAAAAAAGGCGACACCATCGCCCTCACTTGTCCTGCTGGCTACATGGCTTTAGAAAAGGCACAAAGCTGTATTGATGCCCTGCATAACTGGGGGTACAAGGTGCAGGTAGGCAACACGGTTGGTAGCTACTCCGAAACTTATTTTAGCGGTACCGATGAGGAGCGCCTTTTCGAACTTCAACAGATGCTGGACAATCCAAAGATCGACGCCATCTTGTTTGGTCGTGGCGGTTACGGCACGGGCCGAATAATCGACCAGTTAAATTTTA
>JAYTBG010000463.1:0-6325 GCA_043737055.1 Chitinophagaceae bacterium
ATAGGTATAGATCCAAACATGGTGTCTATCAAAACATTTAAAATCATTCTTGCCAACACAAACCCGCTTGCACCGTTGTGAGCCATTACCCAAATCATATAGCCGGATATTCCAAAACCTGTGAGGTCACCTGCGCCGGGAATTAGCCCGATTAGTGCATCTAGCCCGAATCTTATATCTGTACCAGGGATTTTGAATTTTGCGTCCATCAGATTGGCAATGGTTTTTATTCGTTGCAAAGCCGGTGGAAGTACAGGGAGCGTCTTCATATTGTTTTTGGGGATTAACCTCTTAATAATCGTACCAGTTTGTAAGCTTAATTCACTTAGACTTGTACGTGCCAGCAATTCTCACCGGCACGCATTGCAACATATTGCTAATTTACAAATTTGAAATCGTTGGGTACAATGTGCAGAGAAAGGGGATTCATAAAGCTGTTTAATTTTGTACTTTGTGTATTATGAGATCCTTCACCAGTATAGCAACTATTAAATCTTTCCTATCAATATTTCTCCTGTTAACTTCAATGAAAAGTATTGGGCAGTATGCTCCTGATTTTGGTGTTGTAAAGGCTGACAGCACTTTTAAAGAAGATTATAATTTTAAAGTCTTTAGCCTTCCTTCAATTTTACTATCTACAAATGAACTCGAAATAAGGCTCTCAACTGTTAGATTTCCAAAACGGAATTATGATTTAATCATTCTCTCTTATAATAACGGGAAATGGGATGCAAAAAATATACGAGTATCCACTACGGCGGGAATTCTTCTAAACTTACGACGACATCATTTGAGATACCAGCGGAAGAAGAGTCTTTATATAATTTCCACTACAAAAGAGTGTACGATAGTTTAAAAGCAAACAATATTTTCCAAATTTGCTATCCAGCACAATCAAGATTAGTAGAGTCTACTGGTAATGATGGCACAGGCTACGCTGTTACCTACAAGGTGGGGAATCGATTTAGAAACTTTGGTTTTTCTAATCCCGATACCCACTATAAAATGAATCCTGAAGTAAAAGAATTTAAACAATATTTAAATATTGTCCGATGGTTAAATAGTCTTTTTTGAAAGATCAAATTCGACAGTTAGTTGCTATTTACATTTCACAGAGAACGCTCATTAATTGCCTCATCAGATAGATTAGATCTCTAGGATGAAATGATAAATTGCCCGCCACTATCCCATCCATCTCAGCCATTGGATTAAAATTTGTAACTTCTTGCATATGCAAAAATGGAAGAGTAAAATGTTAGGTATTGCTAAGAAGTTTGATGATGTAGCTGATGGCCATTTTTTGCGGCTACGAAGACGGCTCGGCCGGGTAGATCCCTTACAAGTAGTACCCTACCGAACTTATGGCACAGCAAGCAATGTGTATGTGAGGGGGCGGGTATTGGAAGATAAAAATATTGCTGCAGCAACAGAGGATGACAACCTGTTTGATAATCTTCTCAATATGTACAAGCGTTTTGAAACTGATGAAGTGCCAAACGCTGTTGTACAATTGAAATTACCCGATGAAGAAAAGGAAGTATTAACCGACAAGGAGGGATACTTCGTTTTTAATTTCACCCCTGCAAATGCTTTAATTTCTGATGAATTGTACCATAGCTTTCCGTTGGCGTTGAAGGCCCCATTCAAAGGCCCGGGGATTGTAAATGCAGAAATGATGATTCCCCCGGCGGATGCGGAATACGGCATTATCAGTGATATAGACGATACCATTATTAAAACTGGAGCTACCAATTTGTTGGCAATGGGCAAGACAGTATTGCTGGGCACCGCCCGTACCCGCTTACCCTTTGCCGGTGTGTCTGCCTTTTACAAAGCGCTGCAACTTGGCCGCAATGGAAAAAGAAACAATCCTTTCTTTTATGTGAGCAGCAGCCCGTGGAATCTTTATGATCTGCTAATAGACTTTATGGATCACAACGATATACCAGCAGGGCCGTTGCTGCTGAGAGACTTTGGTATTCAAAGCGATTCGTTTACAAGCGGCGATTACCTCAGCCATAAATTCAAAGAGATCTCACAGATACTGGATACTTATCCTCACCTAAACTTCGTACTGACCGGCGACAGCGGCGAACAGGATCCACCCATTTATCATGAGGTAGTGAAAAAATATCCGGGCCGTATTATCTGCATTTATATAAGGGATGTGGCTCCGGGTGCAAAGCGAGAGACTGCAGCACAAGCAGCAAGCGAAAGCAGTAAACTCGGCGTTGAAATGTTGCTGACGGAGCATACCGTTGCAGCAGCGGAACATGCAGCTTCTTCGGGGCTTATTTTTAAAAAGGAGATACCGGCTATTGTAGAAGACAAACAAGAAGACACGGGTGAAATACAAGGCAAAGAAAATGCTCTCTCGGTTAACACAAACTCCTAGGCTTTATCAATAAGCCTTACGAAGTTTCTTGCGTTAGAAGTAGGTTTGTAACCACTTCGTGAAGAAAAATCAGGGGTAAAGCATTGCTCATTTGTATTTTATGCGAGCCGCAGAAATTTTGTACAAGTACTCAGGAAAACAATTTTTCAACCAGAGATTCGTCGTAGCCACTGGCGGTAAAGTCTTCCAGTTCTACCCATGCCGCTATGAAGCTGGAGGTGGCTTTTTCAGGTTTATTGTTACCGTGGTAATAGGTAGAAAGTAATTCAGGCTCCCAGTCAGACCATGCAAAATCTATAGCAGCCCGCACTTTTTCTAGCAGCATGTATTGGGCCGCCGACAGGTTATAACTTCCGTGATTTAAGTTTTTTATAATGTTTTTTTTGTAAGATATCTTCATAGGATTTATTTATGGTAAGATTCCAGTCTGTCAGGTGTAGCTGGTTAGGATTATGGGTACAAATATAAGTAGTCACGAGCGTTCAACAAGAACCATAATAAAAGGTTAGCAGGGGTGGTGTCGGGAATAAAAAGACCCCCAACAATAGTCAGAGGCCTTAAGGTAACCACTATAAAACATTCTTTATGTGTCAGGATACATCGTGCCAACGTTCATAATACTCTACTCGTCTAACTGGTTTTGATACACCCAATTGATCATGATCCTTGCATTCTCTGGGCTGGAAAGTTAAAAGATCAAAGTTGGCTACATATACCTGCCAGTTGGTATTTTTGAGATAAGCTGGCAACTCCTGGTTGGCCTTTACAGTATGTTGCTTAAGAAATATTAATTTTACGATTCTTAAAATAGCATATGAACAATTCCTCCTTACTTGTGTTTTTAGCGATGATTTTAGTAGCGGCGGCAGCACTCCTGGTGCTTATCTTAAAGACTTCTGGCAAACATCGCCGGGTCAAACCGTTATCTGCCCTCGGCTTTCTCCTCATTGTTGCGGGTATCGTTTTAGCTGGCGATCCTTTATTGGGTTATGGCCTTATGGGAATAGGCATTCTCATTACTATTATTAATATCGTAAAAGTTAATAGATTTCGCTCCAGGTATCCTTAGCTTCGAGGGGGTAAAATCTTTAGGCCAACAAGTTGTTGCAACGATTGTGCATTTTGAAGTGCACTCCCCATGGTGTTATTGAAATAGGCATACACCACTTTGCCATTGGCTTTCCACTTTATCATTCTTTCCGCCTGCTCCTCCAGGTAATCTATGGTATAGCTGCCTCTGTAGTTGCCTTCCGGCCCATGAAATCTTAGGTAAACTGCAGATGCCCTGTTATTAAATATTGCATTGCGGGCCTTGGGTTGATCGTGCAGTACCATCGTGGCGCCGTATTCATCCAACAGCTCAAAACTTTCACTGACGTACCAACTGGGGTTTCGGAATTCCACTGCAACAGGCCATTGTAAAGGACTATCCTGCTGATGAAGGGTTTCCAAAATACTTTCCACCTGGCTGTAATATTCCAATGTGATTTTTCCCGGGAACTGCAGAAGAAGGCATCCTTTTTTTTGTGCAATGCCGGACGCCGCCTTCAAAAAATGATGAATATTACTGAGCTCGATTTTAAGTTCTTTAACATGGGATATCTCCCGCCATATTTTTAATGTAAAACGAAAATCTTCCGGAACATCGCAACTCCATTTTTCAAATGTTGAGAGCATGGGTACTTTGTAAAAGCTGCTATTTATCTCCAATGAATTAAAAAGGCTACTGTAAAAATGCAGCCTGCTTTTTTGTTGAAATGCTTCGGGAAAACTTTGTTTAGTACCCGGTACTACGATATTACTTGTACCTATAAAAACCTCAACTTTTTAGAAGACGGGCTCAAAAATTCTTTTTGCCAAACAAACTATCTAGTGTGTGACGTGGCCTTAGATCTTGACTGGCCGAACTGAAAATGCTTAGAGATGAGTACCCCATTCTTGCACCCTTCAACATAATATTCCATTTAACGGGCACACCCGCCTGCCAAAAGTTCTTGCCTTTGATGTTTACATCTGCAGCTCCGGTTCTAAAAAAGTTAATACTGGTATCATCACTCATTTCAATCCTGTCGGCCTTCCACTTTACCGGGTATTTTTTTGGAGTCCCCACCGCCCAGTCCCCCACATTTTCATTTCCGGTACTATCATACATAAGTTTAACCACCAAATCGTAAAGTTCTGCTTTGGGTAATTGGGCGGAAACTTTGGGAGGGTAGCAGCAACCGAGAAAGAGGCATAATAATAGCTTTTTCATTCTCTTAAATTAGCTATTATTTTAATTTATTGCCGGTAAACCGCCCGAGACATTTTCAGGCCTTTCGGCCACCATCGCCATACAGTTCTATCAGCGCCTGCACACTGTCTTTGAGGGTACCAGCCGCCTCATCAAAAAAAATATCCTTATTCTTTTTAGAGGCCTTACTATCGGTTGACTTTTTTACCGCTGACCGCACCTGGTCCAATTGATCAAAAAATGCAGGCACCTGCTTTTCATAAAAATCGTTTTCAGCTTCAATGTTGGTTAGGAACTCTTCATACTCATCTGCAATACTATAAATTTCTTTTACATTATCTGTGCTGTGCCTGCGGGGAATCCTCTCAAAAAGCTCTGCCAGCGATTGTTTAATTGTACTCATTCGTAAAACAGGTTAAGGCTTAAAGGTACTAATTGCTTCTTTCCCTGTGTTCCATTTATAGTTCAACAACCGTAGAGGCAAGGGACAACTTTTTTGCGACGCATCTTTGAACATTAGGTCGTTTCTAAAAATATTTTCCGAAGTAGTGTTTAGGTTTTATTTAGACGAGGTAGTATTACCGGTTGCGAAGATTTTTATTATTTTCTTTACATGTTTCATTCTTTTGTAAGACTTAAATTGATATTTTTCTTCTACGATACTTAATGCTTGCAGTTATTCCAACATTTATTATGTGTCAGCTTAGAATATTTTCTACAACATAGGCTGTTTATATCTTATGAACATTTTGCCTGATGTCAATTTACATTTGGGTAAACCTTGTATTGTGGGACAACAATAAATTTTTCTCTAAGTTCGTTAAGTCTCATGAAGCAGGCCAGCAGAGCAAAGGGTTGGTCGTTTACTTGAAAAAAGGTAGCTTTACGCCACAATATCTGATAAACCATTTTTAAAAGTTTGTAGGACAAGACTCAAAGACGAGCATTATTCAGCAGAAAATCGAAGAACGAAAGAAGCTCAATTAACAGCAGATCGACGTCGTGCATACGTGTAAACCATCACATTTACGTATGAGAAGATTATTTCCAGTAATTATTTTATCATTCTTTTTTACCAAAACTACTGCTCAACCCTTCCTCAGATTTATAGATGGGATTGAAACTAAAGCAGACCCGGCTGAATCTGGTATTTTAGAGCCATTGACATCTCGCACTTTGAAGGTGCCAATTCTAACTTTGGCCCCGGTTGCAACATCGTTAAAACTTGCCACCGAAGCTTGCAAGTCCATACAATTTAAATATGCACAGTTAATGGATTTGGACATTGAGAACATAACGAATCTCACTATGTTTCATTTTATAGAAGATTGGCTGAAGACCAGGTATAGGTATGGCGGTACCACGAAGGCCGGCATTGATTGTAGCGCATTCACGAGTTTGTTGTTAGCTACGGTTAGTGGCATTAAGCTTCCACGTACGGCATCGCAACAATATTCGATAAGTGAAAAAATCAGCAGGCAAGAAATTAAGGAGGGTGACCTGGTGTTTTTTAACATCCGTAGGGGAGTTAGCCATGTTGGTATATATCTTGCCAACAACTATTTTGTTCACGCAAGTTCAAGCGATGGCGTAACCATTAGCAACCTTAATGATCCCTATTACAGCCGCAGATACATTGGCAGCGGGCGTGTAAAAGCAGTAAATCAACTTTAATAGAAAAGTATTTTATAGCAAAA
>JAYTBG010000464.1:0-14315 GCA_043737055.1 Chitinophagaceae bacterium
GCCTTCGGCGTAGTCATGAGTATGCGCAGCAAGATATTGAAGCTCGTCTTCTTTTTGCAACTGTTGTTGCAGGTTGTTGATGGTAGATGCATTCAATGCTGCTTTGGTGAGTGCTAAGCCTTTTGTCGGCATTTTTGCAAGTGTGCAGGCGAGGTCGTAACTACCGGCTGCAAACTCGTCATCTGCAAAAACTTTATAAATCATCCCCATCTTTTCAGCATCTGATGCAGAAACCTTATCGCCTAACATCATTAGCGCACTGGCTTTTTGAAACCCAATAAGGCGGGGCAGCGTAAACGTACCACCGCTGTCTGGTATCAAGCCAATCTTACTAAAGGCCTGTATGAAAGAAGCGGAAGCTGTAGCCACTACCACATCGCAGGCGAGGGCTATATTGGCTCCTGCTCCCGCTGCCACCCCATTCACAGCGGCCAGCACAGGCTTCTCAATTTGTCGAATGCGACTTACAATTGGGTTATAGTGTTCCGCCAAAATCACTTCAAAGCCAGGTGGATTCTCGCCAACAAGTTCACCCA
The DNA here is from genome assembly GCA_043737055.1 of Chitinophagaceae bacterium. Lineage (GTDB taxonomy): Bacteria > Bacteroidota > Bacteroidia > Chitinophagales > Chitinophagaceae > Ferruginibacter. The sequence continues at coordinate 537 of JAYTBG010000464.1, forward strand.
AATCTTGCCCTGCACAAAAGGCCTTTCCGTTGCCGGTTAAATAGATGGCACGAATATTTTTATCATCTGCACAATCATCCAAAGTCTTTTGTAGGAGCAAAGCCATTTCCCTGTTAAAGGAATTGAATTTTTCCGGGCGGTTCAGCCTTATGCTGGCGACATGGTCTTTAATTTCTACTAAAATGGGAGTCATAGAAGTGGGTTGATGTAACGGGAAAATAATAAATCAAAACTTATTTTTTAAATAGGCCTGCACAGCTAAAAAGAATCTGCCTTAAGTTACTCTATTAATGACATTTGAAATAGTCGAAGGGCTCTTTGCAATCCTGGCATTGGTACAACGCCTTGCAAGCAGTACTGCCAAATTCACTGATCAATTTTGTATGTGTCGAATTGCATTGGGGACACTCTACACCATCCACAGGAATTTCAAATTTTTTATCCGGAGCGGCTATGCCGTATAGTTTTAATTTTTCTTTGCCAGAAGCCGTCATCCAGTCGCTGCTCCAGGCTGGTGCCAGCACACTTGTAATTTTTACTTGCGAAAAACCTTGTTCTAATAAAGCAAGCCTGATGTTTATGGATATCATATCCATGGCGGGACAGCCGCTGTAAGTAGGCGTGATAACAATTTCTACTTCCTCTTTTTTAATGAAAACGTTTCTTACAATGCCAAGATCTAAAATAGTAAGCACCGGCACTTCAGGGTCGCAAACGGTTTGCAGAATCTCCCAAATTTTTTGTTCCTCTATGGTTGGGCCAGTTACCATTGGCTGTTGGGGTAGGTCCTTTGTAGGTATTGCATATCGGTCAGCACATAGCCCAGGTGTTCTGTATGAATACCTTGCTTGCCGCCAGATTGCATAAAAATGTTTTGTGGCAGTGCTAATGTTGCCTCGTCTAAAATTTGAGAAACCTTTTGCAACCATTCCTCTTGCAGCAAGCCGCAATCAACCCCTTTACCTATGGTTGCCACTGCAGATTCATAGTTTGCATTTAAAAACATTTCCCCGGTGTAAGGCCAAAGTTCGGCCAGCGCATGGAGCATTTTTTCTTTGCTTACATCTGTTCCATCACCCAATCTTACCACCCATTCGCTACTCCACCGCAGGTGGTATTTTGTTTCTTTTATTGATTTTGCTGCAATTGCGGCCAGCTGTTCATCCTTCGAGGTCTGCAATTTCTCAAACAATAAATATTGGTATTGGCTAAACAAAAATTGCCGTGCGATGGTTTGCGCCCAATCACCATTAGGCAATTCTACCAGTAGTAAGTTCTTAAACTCCCGCTCTGTTCTTTCAAATGCAAGTCGATCTTCATCCATTAATTCCGGCGGTGCTTCAAATGAATTATTGATGAGTGTAGCGGCATATTGATAAAAATTTCTTGCCTGGCCAATCAGGTCAAGCGAAATATTGGTAATGGCAATGTCTTGTTCCAAAATGGGGCCATGTGCGCACCATGCAGCATTGCGTTGTGCCAATAGCAGCGTTGTGTCAGCCAGGTGGAGGGTGTAGTGAAGAAGGTCTGTTTGGGCCATTGATATATTTATAACCGGGATTTTAAAAGGGCTGCTGTGAGATATTTTACCTACATATGCTTTACCTCATCTGGCAGGTCGTAAAAGCCAGGGTGTCGGTAAGCCTTATCTTCTGCAGGCGTATAAAAACTTTCTGCATCGTCGGGGTTGCTTGCGTGAATATATCTGCTTTCTACTACCCACAGGCTTACACCTTCTTGCCGCCTGGTGTAAACGTCCCTTGCATTTTCTATTGCCATTGCAGCATCTGCGGCATGCAGGCTACCTGCGTGTTTGTGATCGAGCCCCTGTTTGCTTCTAATAAAAACTTCCCAAAGAGGCCATGCAGCCCCCCCGCCCCCCGAAGGGGAGAGTTGAGAACTCTTTATTTCTCCACCTCCTGTATTTTCTTCGGGAATATCTCCGTAAAAATATTTTGTTATCTCGAAGCTCATATTATTTAATTACTAATTATTAAAAATTGATTATTTGCTGTCTAGTGCCTTGGCCGTTTTTAAATACTTGATATAACCGTTTAGTTCTTTGAGGCACTCCTCGTAATCCTTATTTATCTCAGCTAAAATTTCCTCATTGATGTACTCCTCGTCCTATGCAGTTATCATGTGTTTGAGTGTTTCTGTTAATGAACCCCGGCTTTGCCTGCAAAACTGGATATTCTCCTGGTAATGAAACCTTCCAAAACCTTCTGCAATATCTGCCGTGACGGACCTACTCCAATCCAATACCTGAGCATTCCAATGAAAGATTTCTGTTTTTGGAAAATGCTTTTTGACAATCAAGGGAATCTTTTTCCTAAGCTCTCTACATACTTTATAAACCGGCAGGTCATAAAAATGATTGAAAGTGCTCATACAATAATCATTAATAAATAACCAATAATTTAGGCAGCCGCAGCACTCTTAGCTTTCTGTTTGGCAGCATAAGCCATGGCAGCGTTCCTCACCCAGGCACCTTCTTCATGCGCCTTGTTGCGAGCCGCTAGTCTTTGTTTGTTACATGGCCCATTACCTTTTACTACTGCCCAAAATTCATCCCAGTTGATCTCTCCAAAATCGTAATGTTTCTTTTCTTCGTTCCACTTAAGGTCCGGGTCTGGCAAAGTCATGCGTAGCAATTTTACCTGCTCCGCTATCATGTCAATAAAATTCTGGCGCAGTTCATCATTTGTTTTGCGCTTAATTTTCCACTTCATGCTTTGGTCGTTGTTGGTACTCTCACTGTCCTTGGGTCCAAACATCATAAGGCTTGGCCACCACCAACGGTTGATGGCATCCTGGCACATGGCTCGCTGTTCGGCTGTACCCTTTGACAAAACAAGCAGACTTTCGAAACCCTGCCTCTGATGAAAACTTTCTTCTTTACAAATTCTCACCAGCGCTCTTGCATAGGGGCCATAACTGGTACGACACAGCATTACCTGGTTTAAAATTGCCGCTCCATCTACTAACCAACCCACCGCACCCATATCGGCCCATGTTAATGTAGGATAATTAAAGATGGAAGAGTACTTGGCCTTGCCGCTGTTCAAATCTTCCAGCATTTGCTCCCTGCTGGTGCCCAGCGTTTCTGCAGCAGAATATAAATAGAGGCCATGCCCGGCTTCATCCTGTACTTTGGCTATTAAAATTGCTTTACGTTTTAAAGTAGGTGCACGGCTTATCCAATTGCCTTCCGGCAACATCCCTATAATTTCGCTATGTGCATGCTGGCTAATCTGGCGCACATTGGTTTTGCGGTAAGCTTCGGGCATCCAGTCCCGGGGTTCGATCTTAATTTCTTTGTCAATTTTTTCCTGGAAGGCGGCTTCTAAATCGTGTATTTGCATAACGGGTATTTAGCATGTGAAATTAATAAATTATACTAACGTTTGTTAGTATAAAATGTTAAGCTGGATAATTTATGATTTTATATCAAAATCAATTACAATGTTTTCGCTCCGGGGGTGGCTTTGGCAGGTTAAAATAAAGCCCTGTTCTACCTCTTCCGGTTCCAGGGCATAGTTAACATCCATGCTTACTTCTCCGCTTATGAGCTTGGCCCGGCAAGTGCAACATACGCCTCCTTTGCAGGCGTAAGGCAAATCTGCCCCTTGTGCTAGTGCGGCATCCAAAATGTTTTGTCCCTGCCCGGCAAGGTTGAATTGGAAACTGCGCCCGTCTACCTTAATGCTGATGTTGCTACTTAATCCGGAAGGCACGGCGACATTTGGCAACACTTGCGCAGTTTTTACCTGGCCGGGAGTTGTGAACAATTCGAAATGAATTTTTCCTTTATCAATGCCCAGGCTTTCCAAATATGCGCTTGCCTCAAAGATCATCTCCGCCGGGCCGCATAAATAAATGTTTTCGAAAGATGAATAAGCAACGCTTTGCTGCAGTGAGGCCAGCTTATCTTTGTTGATGCGCCCATAGTTGAGCGCTGCATCTGTATGCTCCTGGCTAAGAACATGCACCAGATTGAAACGTTGCATGAATTTGTTTTTAAGCCCTTCCAACTCTTCGAAAAAAATAATAGAGCTACGGCTTTTGTTTCCATACACAAGGGTGAAGCTGCTTAATGGCTGGGTCTTTAGTATATGTTTTATGATGGAGATAATGGGTGTGATGCCACTGCCCGCCGCAATACCAAGGTGGTGGCCAGCTTCTGCACCAGATACTTTTGCGTTGAACTTTCCCACCGGGGGAAGCACTTCCAGTACATCGCCAGCCTTCAACACATTGTTGGCATATTGGGAGAAAAGTCCAGCTTCCACTTTTTTGATGGCAACTTTAATCTCATCCTCGTGGGGGGCTGTGCAAAGGGAGTAGGAACGTCGTACTTCCTGCCCATCAATCTTAGTCTTAAGTGTGATGTTCTGTCCCTCTTTAAATAAAAAATGAGATCGTAAGGCATCGGGTATTTGAAAACTCACTGTAACACATGCTGCTGTTTCCCTTGTTACTTTTTTTACAGTGAGTGGGTGAAAGTGTACAGCCATATTACTTTATTATTCCGGTTAATAAGTGTTTTACCATATTGTCTTCCAATACGGTTGCATCTAATTCTTTTTTATATCGTTGCCAAAATTCAAGTCCCCGCACTGCCGAGAGAATGGTGAGTACAGCCACCTGGGGATGGATGTTTTTGAGCAACTTTTCGTCTATTCCTTTTTTTACCAGTAAGATCATGCGTTGCTCATAGCTTTTCCTTTGTTGTAAAAAGTTGCTAAGGTGTGGCTCTTCGAGGTATTTCCATTCGTGGTTAGAAACGCATACTTCATCAAAGGATTGCATCATCATTCTAATGTGAAAACGGATGAGGTTTTCTAATTTTTCTACTGCTGTACTATTAGAATCTTCCACTTCGTGTAAATGATTCTGGAATGCTTCGGCTATTTTGAAACAAATGTTTTGGAGCAATTCGCTTTTACTTCCAATATGATTGTACAAGCTGGGAGCCTCTATTCCCATAGATAAGGCAAGCTCTCTCATTGAACTTGCTTTAAACCCGCTTGTTCTAAATAACGTAGCAGCTTTTTTTAAAATACTATCTTTTTTAGACAGCGAGCCACCCGATTTTATTTTTGCCATACCTGGAACAAAACTAACGATTATTAGTTTTTTAAAACTTCTATAAGAGTATAAATTTGTAATTTTGACAGCCCACAAATTATTAAGTATGCAGTTGCAAGTTGTAGACAAAGTAGAAACGATTAGTTCACGTCATTTTAAGGAGAATTACTATGATGCTATGAAGCCTGTAGTAATAACTGGGCTTGCAAAATCGTGGCCAGCATACCAAAAATGGAACTGGGATTATTTTATAAACACAGTAGGAGATAAGGAAGTGGGGGTCTACAACAATGTAAAAAGTGATTCTTACACTCCCATCAATACTGCAGATGATTACATGAAATTTGGGGACTATCTTAAAAAAGTAAAAGCCGGCCCGCTCGATCTGCGCATATTTCTTTTTAATATATTTCAGCATGCACCACAGGTAATTAAAGATTTTAGCTGGCCCGACCATCTGATGACGGGGTTTGTAAAAAAATACCCCATGTTATTTGTAGGTGGGCAGGGAAGTATCACCCATATGCATTTCGATATAGATATGAGCCACATCCTGCATACTCAATTCATTGGAAAAAAACGAGTCTTGCTCTTTCCGCATGAGGAGCAATACAAGTTGTACCGCAAACCATGGGAAGTACTCAGTCTTGCAAACTTTGCTAACTACCGGGACTCTTTTGATTATAAAAATTTTCCGGCTACCAATCTGGCCAAAGGTTACGAAGTTATTTTAGAACATGGGGATACTCTTTTTATGCCAGCGGGTTATTGGCACCATATGGAGTATATAGATGCAGGCTTTGCCATGAGCTTACGGGCCTTGCAGGGCAGCCTTGCCGGAAAGATCAATGGAGTGTGGAAATTGTTTGGGATGAGAGGTATAGACACCCTTATGAAAAAGACTGCACCTCAGTGGTGGTATGAGCGTAAAAAAAGCCAGTTGATGAGTTATGCAAACAACGAAATAGCAAAGAGTTTATAAAAAGTTTAAAAAAAACTAAAAAAATTAAAGAAAAGTATTATTTTTACGGCCTACCGTATTCGATAGACTCCTCCAATAATATCTTATAGAAAGCATCCGCAGCAAGTTTACTTTGCTTCCAATATTCAACTACCACTATTTATTGCACGACATTTTATATATACCTCAACTCTTTTCTTGTGGTTTCAGAGGTAAGCAAGGCCGGTGATTTTTATCACTGGCCATTTTTTTGATTGTATAAGATTGTCTTTGGTTTTGTTTACCGGTGATGTAGTAAGCAGGCGGGGCAGCTTCTAATCCAGGCTACGGTTTATAAAATCCAGCATCGGCTTCACCGTTTTAAAAGTAGTTGATAGCTCTTTATTGAAAGTTTTATCCTGCAGGGCGGCATCTGAAAACGGTCTTCGGGCCACAAAGCTTTTTAGTTTTAAGAATTCCAAGGCAGGGTTACTGTCCTCATATCCCTTTGGTGGGCGTACGAGGGTGTCTGTTGTGTCCATACCATTTGCAAACACTTTTTTAAAACTAGCATTAACAATGATTTTTTTCCATTCATTAAAGTTGTAGTCTATCTCCTGCCGAATTTTAGAAAGGTTAGGAGCCTCGGGCATCCAAACCCCGGCAGCCAGAAAGCTATTTCCTGGCTCTACATGCACATAATAGCCTGCACCCGTTCCTTTTTTTCCAGCCCGGTTAAAGTATGCAGACATGTTGTTCTTGTAAGGGCGTTTGTCTTTGCTAAAGCGCACATCCCGGTTAATTCTAAAAATGCATTCTTTTGCAGTGAAATTTCCCAAATCGGGTTCAAAGGATTTCAGAGAAACGATAATGGCGTCAACAGACTCAATGAAGGCCTGCCTTGCTATGTTATATTCATTTTTATGGGCGTCGAACCAAGCTTTATTATTATTTATTTCTAATGCTTTTAAAAAGTCAAGTGTGTCTTTTTTTATCATTGGCGGAAGTTAGTGGCAAAAGTAAAACAGCCTTCTCAATATTAAGAAGGCTGTTGAAGTAGTTGTTTAAAATGAATGTTAGATTCTTGCCCAGTTCTCGCCACTCTTAATCCTGTAGAGAGTCATCTCACTCACATCATATTTCTCGGCCATTTGCTTATAGGTAAGCTTTCTCTTTGGATTGTTGATGGCTGTTTTGATAGATTTTACCTGGGTAGCACTTAGCTTTAAGCCCTTGGTGCGGTTAGCCTGCCGCTCTTTGTAAGCAATTTTATCCGGGCTTTGTTGCTGATGCGCACTGACCTCCTGGGAAGTTGCCCACTTCAGATTTTTGAAGTCGTTGTCTCTCTTATTGTGATTGCTGTGAATGACGAATTTTTGCCGGGGCGATGTTTTATTGCAGAATAAACGGGCGATTTCCCGGTGAATGTAAATGGTGCCATTGCCATCTTCTACATGAAGATTTAAGGTGCAATACCCTGAGGTAATCGAGCCATTCAGCACTTTACCGTCTGCTAAAATATCTTCGGAGTAGCTGGCCGCTCGTCCCTGGTTAGACACTGCATACTTTTTTCTTAGATTTTTATACCCCGCAAATTGTATTTGCTTCCATACCTCTCCCGCATTTTTTTTGATCATGACTTCCTTGTTTAAAAAAAGTATTTAACTGGTGAAACGTTTTTCCAGAAGAGGCAGATATATATAGATGATGAATTATAAATATAATAATTAATTGAACTAAGAAGCAATCATTTTTAAAAATGCATCTTCAGTCAGGATTTTTATGGCAGGAATTTTCTTGGCTTTCTCCAACTTGCTACCTGCATCTTCGCCTACAATGAGGTAATCTAATTTGCTGCTTACGCCCCCTAAAATTTTGCCCCCATTGTCCTCCACCATCGCCTCCGCATCTGATCTTTTCATTTGTACGAGAGTGCCGGTAAACAAAAAGGTTTGTCCTTGCAGGCTTCCTTGTGTGATCGCCTTTTTGTGAGAGGTTGTTTTGAGACCTAAATCTTCAAGCTGTTGCAGCATCTGAAGGTTGTCTGCATTTTTGAAAAAACTAAAAATGCTGCCTGCAACTTTTACTCCCACATCTGATAATTGTTGTAACTCCTCCTGGGTATATGTTGCCAGGTCAAGGAGGTGATCAATGGATTGCGCAAGCGTTTTAGCAGTGGTTTCGCCCACATAGCGTATGCCAAGGCCATAGATGAGGCGGTGCAATGGTTGGCTTTTACTGGCGGTTATGGCTGCTTGTAAATTGTCCAGCGATTTTTTACCAAGGCCTTCTAACCCATGCAATTCATCAAAATTTAAAGTATAAATACCGGGCACATCTTTTAAAAGCCCGAGATCATAAAATTTTCGCACATTGGCTTCTCCAAAACTGCGAATGTCCATCGCATCTTTACTCACAAAGTGTATAATGCGTTCAACTACCTGGGCCCTGCAGTTGATGTTAATGCAGCGCCAAACCGCTTCGCCTTCGGGCTTAAAGAGTTTATCCCCGCATACAGGGCAGTGGCTAGGAAAGGCAATAAATGTTTCCTGGCCGGTTCTTAACTCTGCCAACGATTTTACAATCTGCGGTATCACATCGCCACTTCTTTCTATCAAAATTGCATCACCAATTCTTAAGTCTTTATCTTTTATATATTCTTCGTTGTGAACAGAAATGCTTGTAACCGTAACTCCGCCCACGGGTGCGGGCGCAATTTTAGCAACAGGAGTTATGGCACCTGTTCGCCCTACCTGGAACTCCACGGCAAGTAATCTGCTGCTGGCTTGCCTTGCCTTAAACTTGTAAGCAATGGCCCAGCGTGGGTGATGAGAAGTCATTCCCAGGCTATCCTGCAGAGCAAGATTGTTTACTTTAATTACCACGCCATCTATCTCGTAAGGAAGTTCATCTCTTTTTAGCTCTAATGCCTCTATGTATTGTAACACTCCTGCAATTCCTTGTGCTACTTCCATTTCTTTAATAGGACTTCTGAATCCCAGGCCCCAAAGCATTTTGAGCATACCGCTGTGGGTGTCTGGTTCAAGATTGTCGCCGCTGTCCGGAGTCTTGGGAGGAACTGAAGGAGTCGTCGCTGTTGAATCTAATTTTTCCGCAGGGGTGGTGGCACTGTAGCTTACATGGTAAAGAAATGCTTCTAAATTTCTTTTTGCTACCTCCTTGCTGTCTTTAATGCGTAAGCTTCCGGCGGCTGCATTTCGAGGGTTGGCAAGCGGTGGAAGTCCCTCTTCTATCAAGCCATCATTGTACTTTTTAAAGTTGTTTTTATTCAACAGTACCTCTCCCCGAATTTCTATTTGCTGAATTCCGAATTGGCTAAATCCGGCTTTTAGCGGAACGGATTTTATTTGCCTGATGTTCGGGGTTATATCATCTCCAGTTTCGCCATCGCCCCGGGTAATACCTTTTACCAGGCTATCATCTTCATAAATTAATGAAATGCTCGCACCGTCAAATTTCGGCTCGGCACAATATTCAACTCTCTGCAGCCCGCTAAGTTCCCGGGCTTTTTTATCCCAGGCAAGTAAGTCCTCTGCATTGTAAGAATTTTCCAGTGACAGCATTGGCACAAGGTGTGCAGTTTTGGGAAAATCTTTTATCAAACCAGCACCTACTCTTTGCGTAGGAGAGTCTTTAGTGATCCACTCAGGGTTCGCTTTCTCGGACTTCTCTAGCAATTTAAACAAACTGTCATAATCACTGTCGGGGAGCAGCGCATCTGCCATTACATAATACCTGTACTCATGGAATCTTAAGACGTTTTTTAGTTCCTCTAAGTCTTGTAGGCCGGGCATAGCCTGGAGTAAGCCAAGCCATTTTAAAGAAGCAGTTTGGAACTGTTTTGTTTGTTGCGGATCGTACATAAAAATAGCTTGAAACAAAAATAACCAAAATACCGCAGCGCCGGAGGTGGAACACAAGTACCCTTGCCCTTTTTGAAACCAAAGCCGTTATTTTGTCTATCCGTTTTCTTTTTAAACGTTTCTAACCGGAACGATTGTAGACACCCAAAAAAATATCAACGATGTACTTTTTACAAGCAAAAGGTTTTTCATGGAAAGAATTATTGTTGGGAACAGAAGAGTGGAGCTTCCTCCTGGAAACGATGTTGCGTTCCTTCATCATGTTTGTAATTATATTGGTGAGCCTTCGCCTGCTAGGCAAGAGAGGTGTAAAGCAACTTTCCATTTTTGAACTTGTTGTTATCATTGGCTTGGGTTCCGCCGCCGGCGACCCTATGTTTTATGGAGACGTGGGCTTATTGCCCGCAATAATTGTGTTTGCAATGGTTGTAGGTTTGTATAGCCTTATCACTTACATAATAGGGCAAAATAAAAAATTTGAAAATCTTGTGGAAGGAAGGCCGGTTTGTCTAATTAAGGGAGGAAGGTTTTCTGTTGAAAATTTTAAGAAAGAAGTTTTGGGGGAAGACGAATTTTTTGCCGAGTTGCGAATGCAAGGGGTATCTCAACTTGGCCAGGTAGAAGAAGCCATCGTAGAAAGCTCTGGCAACATCAGCCTGTTTTTCTACCCCGATGAGGAAGTGAAATTCGGCTTGCCGATTATGCCGGCATCGTTGAAGAATAGTTTTAAAACCATCCCGGCCCCGGGCCCGTATTCCTGTATTTTTTGTGGATTTACAAAAGAATTTACCTTGGCAGAGTACTACTCATGCCCCCATTGCAAGAAAGATGAATGGGTGGCATCCAGCAAAAGAAAAAGAATTACCTAAGGGCTAGCCACCAATTTCTTTTTGCAACATTGCCTTAACCAGCGATGCCCAAAAGATATCTGAAAGACCTACTTCAGCACCGAGCGCTACAACTGCATTTCTCACCTTGTCCAGCGTAGCTACCTCAGTTGTATTAGACACTTCGTTGCGGCCATGATAAGAAAAGCTAACACGATTTTCTTTTCTTCTCACTATAAATGTAGAGGTAGCGTCGCCATTAAAAAAGTGGGCAATGTCTTCCTCTGGGGTATGCGGATTGCTACAAGCCCGCAACCTCATCGCTAAACTATCATCTGCATCTGTCGCAGTATTTTCCTCGATTGCTTCCACTTTTACCCAGTCGTAGCCTTCCCCGGTTGCAGAACCTGGCCCCGGCACGTCAATCTTTAAGTAGTCATCTACTTCGGCAAGGCGTTGTACTTCGTCCTGGGTAGATGTTGCGAGGGTGAAAGTCACCTGCCTGCCGCCGGTAAGTTGCTCCCATACCGGCGGGTTAAGCAATCTTGCGCAGGCACGGTTATAGGTTACAATGGCATCCTCAATAGATTTCTCTTCTACTGTGTGCTTGGTGTCTACAAATTTTCCTTTTTCGTTGGCAGGCGTGGCGGGTGCATGAATGGCTTCTTTCATAAAACTATTTAGTAGTTCCAGACAAAATTTTATGCCACAATCACGCAGTTTACGGAGCTCGTTATCCAGTCGGCAATCAAGGAAGGATTTTAGTATACATTTGAAAAAAAAATTTTTATGGCAATTGCTGATCTTGCAACAAAATCAAATTGTGGGCGCTACTGCGTACTGTTGTTCCTGGGTATTAATCTGCTCACTTCCTGCAAGTTTAGAGAAAAGGTACCCCTGTTGGTACACCATGCCACCATCTATACCATAGACGAAAAATTTAGCACTGCAGAGGCTATGGTCATCAGCGATGGAAAGATTCTTGAGCTCGGCACAAACGATGACATTTTGAAAAAATATGAGGGCGAGAAAACGCTGGACGCAGGCGGCAAAGCCATCTTCCCCGGATTTATTGATGCACATTGTCACTTTACCGGATACGCCACAGATCGTTGGAAATGCAACCTCGTAGGTATGCCTTCCTGGGAGGCAATCGTTGAAAAAATACAGGAGTATAGCAAGACAGCTCCTATGGAATGGATTTATGGACGAGGCTGGGATCAGAACGATTGGCAGGTAAAAGAATACCCGGACAATAAAATCCTTGACAGTCTTTTCCCAAACAGGCCCGTATATTTAAAAAGAGTGGATGGACACGCCGCCATTGCAAACAGTGCTGCTCTGAAAATTGCAGGAATAGATACTCAAACCCGTATTGATGGTGGCAAAATTGAGCTGCAAAATGGCCAGCCCACCGGCTTGCTTATAGACAATGCTATGCGCCTGGTAGAATCAAAAATCCCGTTGATAAGCGACAGCCTTGCGCAGCGATACTTTTTAGAAATGCAGGCGGAGTGTTTTGAGGAGGGACTCACCGGTGTGCATGATTGTGGGGTAAGTGAGAAAACAGTGGAATTGATAGAATCTGCACACAATAAAGGGGACTTAAAAATGAAAATCTTTGCGCTGTTGAGCGATGATAGCACGTACTATGACAGGTGGGTAAAAAAAGGGAGATATACCACCGGTAGGCTTACAGTGGGTGGGTTCAAACTATATGCAGATGGGGCCTTGGGCAGCAGGGGCGCTTGCCTTTTAAAAGATTATAGCGACAAGCAAAACTGGAAAGGTTTCCTGCTGAATGACACTGCCTATTTTAAGGACAAAGCGCAAAAACTGGCTGCAAGCAATCTGCAAATGTGCACCCATGCCATTGGCGATAGTGGCAACAGGCAACTTCTAAACATTTATGCGCAGGTGCTTAAAGGAAAAAATGATCGCCGCTGGCGCATAGAGCATGCGCAGATAGTGAGTGAAAATGACTTTGGCTTTTTTACCAGTCATAACATTATCCCATCCGTGCAGCCCACGCATGCAACGAGCGATATGTATTGGGCAGAAGAACGGGTAGGTGCCGAGAGAATGAGAGGTGCCTATGCTTATAAAAGACTGCTAGAGACCAACGGCTGGATGCCCCTTGGCACAGATTTTCCCGTAGAATATATCAGTCCGTTTAAAACATTTTATGCTGCTGTTTTTCGTAAAGATGCGAAAGACTTTCCCGCAGGCGGCTTTCAAATGGTTAATGCTTTAACCCGGGAACAAACCCTGCGGGGTATGACTATTTGGGCTGCCAAAGCCGCTTTTGAAGAAAAGGAAAAAGGCAGTTTGGAGAAAGGTAAAGCTGCAGATTTTATCATGTTGGATAATGATCTTATTACCTGCAAAGAGCAGGTGATTTTGCAAACCAAAGTATTGTACACTTATATCAATGGCGAAAAAGTATTTGGTAAATAAAGATGCCTGATGGTTTTTTATAAAAAGGGGACGAAGAATGCTTCGCCCCCTTCTTAGTTAGTAACTCTTACTCGGATTAGAAGCTTTCTTTTTCTGCTTCATGCCGGGCATTGTATACGTTTTTTGATGCGTATCATTTTGCGGCCACGCATCATTTTCCATATAATTCATCGTTTTTTTCTTTGAGGTTGCTTTCCATTTTTTGGTACGCCAGGCGTAGTTTCCCGGTACGGTTTTACCACTCATCCACCTGGTAGAGGTGGAGTCATATTACCAGTAGTCCCGGGATTTTTTATTTAAATACACATTTGATTCCGGGTAATAATCATAAGACGTGCTGTCTTGCTTTCTTGCAACCACATCATCCATAGACCTGTCTGGATTCTGCCTGCCAAGGCTATCAATTTGGGCACTTGCCTCGCTTCCGGCACATAAAGCGAGGGCTATGCCTACGATATTTTTTTTCATAAAGTAATTTTTAAATTAAATGAAAACATTATGTAGGAAAGCGGCCAAAGGGTATGCGAGCATAAGCTTTGGTGCAAAACAAGAGAGGCAATGGAAGCATATTTGTCCCCAT
>JAYTBG010000465.1:0-2535 GCA_043737055.1 Chitinophagaceae bacterium
CAAAGTATTTTGGTTTCCGGGATATTAAAACAGCAACCGATTATACCGGTTTATGATGAGGGTGGCAATTGGGGTGGAAACAGGGGTGGTTTTGGAAATGGGAGAAATGGTTTGGCAGAACTGAACAGGAATAAAGATAACCGTGGAGATTATTTCCGCACCATTGGTAATGTTTATGCTGATGTAAAGTTTTTAGATCATTTTTCAGCACGTGTAAATTTTGGTCTTAATTTTGGTGTAAATTTCTTTAAAGGTTTTACATTTCTTGATCCCGAAGCAGCAGAACCAAGAGGCGCCAATGGATTTACTGAACGTACCGAACGCTTCAACACCTGGGTATTTAACCAGCAACTAAATTATGATAACCAGTTTGGTGAACACGTTGTAAAAGTAACAGCTTTGCATGAAGCACAACTTAACAAATTCAGAGGGGTTACCGGGTCGCTCAGCAATTATTTTCTAACTTCAAACGATTTATGGTATCTGAATACAGCCCTGGCTGATCCATCTACACGTACAGTGAATAGTTATGGAAATAATGGCCCATCAAAAGAAAGTTATATGGGCAGGCTCGAATATAGTTTTGCGGGAAAATACTTATTAAATGCTACTGCACGCTATGATCAAAGTTCAATTTTCCCAATTGAAAAAGGAAAAACATTCGGCGGTATTGGCCTGGCATGGAACGTTTCCAGCGAATCTTTTATGAAGAATGTAAGCTGGATATCGAGTCTTAAAATAAGGGCAGCTTATGGCATAACAGGTAATGATGCTATTGATGGAAGCAGAGCTTATTCCTCTTTTGGTGGTGGGGCAGGTACTACCTTTTATGATATTAATGGCACTAATAATACAACTGCTACCGGATACACTGCCACTAGTTTGGGAAACCCCGGATTACTTTGGGAAGAGCAGAAACAGACAAACATTGGTGTAGACGCTTTGTTTTTAAACAGCAGACTGGATATAACTTTTGATCTATATAACAGGGAGAACAAAAACTTCCTGTTTCAACGGCAATATCCCGGTACATTTCCTTATGATGTGAGCACCCCTTTTGAAAATCTCGGGAAAATCTCCAATAGAGGTTTTGAATTAGGCATCAACTGGAAGGATGAAATTAATAAAGACTTCCATTACGGGATAGGAGTAAATCTTACTCATAACGTTAATAAAATTGTTGATCTGGCCTCAGAGCTTGGTCTTAAATCATTCTTTCCTACCATTTCAGAATCCAGGATTGGCCCATTAATTCGTCATGAAGTTGGAAATCCAATGAGTACCTTTTACGGCTATACTACCGATGGATTTTTTCAAACAGCTGCTGAAGCAGCGTCCTCTACACAAAGCGGGGCTGCCCGGGGAAGCTTTAGATGGAAAGACATTAATGGCGATAAAAAAATTGATGAGAATGACAAAGGCGTGTTAGGCGATCCTAACGCAGCGCTTGTATTCGGAGTGAATTTGAGTATGGAATACAAAGGGATTGATTTTACAATGTTTTTACAAGGAACAACAGGGAATGAGATTTTTAATTATTCCCGTTATTTCACAGATTTCAATGGTTTTAACGGCAACCGTTCTAAACGAATGCTTTATGAATCATGGTCACCAACCAATCCCAATGCCAAATTGCCAATGTTATCTATAGATGAAAAATACAGCTTCGCTCCTAGTTCTTATTATATAGAAGATGGCTCTTATTTAAGATGTAAAGTATTGCAAATTGGCTATAAATTACCTGTTAATATGTTGAAAAAAATGAAAATAGACAACTTAAGGTTTTTTGTACAGGCGCAAAATCTGTTTACCATAACCAATTATGGAGGTCTTGACCCGGAATTGGGTAACAGAACTTCAGGCAATGCTCCTGATCCTTACTCCGGAGTTGATTATGGGAATTACCCAGGTTCAAAAATTATGACGGCAGGATTAAATCTTACTTTTTAATCTATTATGTTACTTAAAAAAATTAAAACTTGATTATGAAAAATAAATTAATGACATTACTAGGGGCGCTAATACTTGGAGTAGCGATCTTCTCCTGTAAAAAAAGTTTTTTAGAAAGGCCTCCTGAAGGTGTTTTTACTGAATCTTCACTTTCTAATGCAAAAGGTATTAATACAACCGTAATTGCTGCCTATGCATTATTGGATGGCTGGAGTGATAATGGCTGGAATAATGCTGCAGGAAATCCGTGGCCTGCTGCGGGCAGTAACTGGATATGGGGAAGTGTAACTTCTGATGATGCTTATCCGGGATCTCAGCCAAATGACCAGGTGGGTGTTGAACGGATGAACAGGTATCAGTTTGAGGCAGATGATCCATACATCAGGGCAAAATTTCAAACCTGTTATGCAGGGGCAGGTAAAGCGAATGTAGCCTTAAGATTAATTAATGCGTCAACAGATTTGTCTGATGCTGATAGAAAGCAATTATCTGCTGAGTCAAAGTTTTTAAGGGCGCATTATCATTTTGAAGCTTACAAAATGTGGATCAATGTTCCTTTTATAGATGAGACCGTAACTGAATACA
>JAYTBG010000466.1:0-6287 GCA_043737055.1 Chitinophagaceae bacterium
CCAGCTTACAAAGCTTCAAAATTAGACCCTATTGTTGCACTCCGGTACGAGTAAAATCGCCAAAATTCCCCTACACTTTTCATTCTAAACAGCAGCCTCATTTGGCTAAGTTTTTCATTGCAATTGCATTAAAAAAAATATTTGCAGCCTGTACCTTCATCCAAATATTTTATTAACTTGTGCGCTACGATGCCATTCCTTTGAAAACTTTCCTATCATTATTTTTTTTTAATTAGCATTGCATTACAAAACAATTCTTCAAAACAATTAGTAATTAAATTTTCACTTTCTAAAAATTGAATGTTATGGCAGACACACGACCAACTGCAACAGTTAAACCAACTACCTCAGTTCAGGCAAAAAAATCAGGCAATGCTATTTCCTGGATAGCCCCGGTGCTATGTATTTTAATCGGTTATTTGATCTGGAGATTTGGTCTGGGCAACGCTGCAAACTTTAGCAAGCCAGGAACTGGTATGTTTTGGCCCGATCATCATGGTCCAAAATCTACTTTGTCTAACATGTACCTCGGGGGTATTGTTGTGCCAATTTTGATAGGAACGTTTTTGACAGTAATCGTGTTTGTAATTGAAAGATTTCTAACTATCTCAAAAGCAAACGGTACTGGCAACAACGCAGACTTTGTTCGTAAAGTACAATACCACCTTGCTAACAAGAATGTAGATGCTGCACTTACAGAGTGTGACAAACAAAAAGGTTCTGTGGGGAATGTTATGAAAGCTGGCCTTCACCGTTACAAAGAAATGATCGGCAACACAGAATTGAACACGGAGCAAAAAGTGTTGGCGATACAAAAAGAGGTAGAAGAGGCTACTGCGCTTGAACTTCCTATGCTGGAAAAAAACCTGGTATTCCTTTCAACAATTGCATCTATAGCAACCTTGTTAGGTTTGTTTGGAACGGTACTGGGTATGATTCGTTCGTTCTCTGCACTTGGTGAGGATAGTGGTGGTGGAGCTGCTGCAAGTGCTCTGTCTCAAGGTATTTCTGAGGCCTTGTATAATACTGCTCTTGGTATTGGTACATCTGCTATCGCAATCATTTTCTACAACATGTTTACCACCAAGATCGATGGTATCACATACGGTATTGATGAATCTGGATTTACCTTAACGCAAAGTTTTGCTTCTCAATACAGATAATACCTGTGTGGAAATTAGAACGATCTGCATCTTAAGTAAATCAATAAAATATAGAAAATGCCAAAAGTTAAATTACCCCGCAAAAGTACGATCGTAGATATGACTGCTATGTGCGATGTGGCTTTTCTCCTGTTGTCGTTTTTTATATTGGCAACAAAGCAAAAGCCTGCTGAAGTCCTGAGTGTTAGTCCGCCCAATTCTATTTCTTCGACAGCGGCTCCCGATAAGTCAATCTTAATAACCATGACCAAAGAGGGGAAGGCTTTTCTGACATTAGGAGATGATACCAAAAAAGGTGAGATTCTTGAGAATATTAATCTTGCGAAGGGGTTAAATCTGAGTGCTGCTGAATTAGCCAAATGGGGAAAGACAGAGTTTATTGGTCTTCCTTTAAACCAGATAAAAGGCTCGTTGGCATTAGCAACGCCCATTCCACCGACCAAATTGCCGGGCATTCCTATTAAGGATAGCATGAACAATGAAATGGTAGATTGGCTAAGGAGCGTAACCAATGTATACGCTGGGGGAGACCAGGCGCAGTTGGAAAAAATGCTGCTTGTAAAAGGAGATAACCAGGCATTATATCCTATGTTCAAGAACATAAAGGCAGCGTTTAAGAAGAACCAAATTTACAAGTTTAGGATTGTAACAAATGGTGAGGCTGTCCCCGTAGGATCCGAATTGTATCTCAATCCGCCCAAAAAATAGGGCGTTAGATCAAAACGTTTTTAGATAACATTTTAAATTGAAGCGACATGGCAGAAATGGATACTTCGTCGGGCGGCGGTCATAAAAAGGGCCCCGGCGTAAAAAAAGGAAAAAAATTATCTACCCGTGTAGATCTGACTCCCATGGTAGATTTAGGGTTCCTGCTTGTAACATTCTTTGTGTTTACCACGACAATGAGCCAGAGCACGGCCATGAGCATGAATGAGCCTAAGGATGATAACCCCGAAGATCAAATGAAGGTTAAGAATTCAGGAGCTATGACCATCCTACTAGGTAAGGCTGATCAGATTTATTATTACTACGGCCAGTTAGATCCCAATACCATTTCAGAACAATTTAAAAGCAGCAGTTTTAAAGATGTTCGGGAGCTTATAAATGCAAAAAGGAAAGCAACTCCAATTGACGACCTGATGTATATTATCAAGTCAGATTCTAGCTCCACCTTTAAAAATGCCATTGACATATTGGATGAAATGTCGATCTCCAATGTTCCTCCCGGCCATTATGCGGAAGTTGATATGACTCCTGCAGAAGCCGAACTTATCAGGATGACTGAAGTAGCAAATGGGGTGAAATAATTTATGGATTGTAGACAAGTTTGAATCTCATTCTAAAGAAATAAAAATGGAAGCAAATAAAATTTTAAACGCCGATCTGCTGGATATTATTTTTGAGGGCAAAAATAAAAGTTATGGCGCATATGATCTGCGGAAGACTTATGCAAGCAGGTTAAAAAAGGCTTTGGCGGCTACTTTTATTGCACTTGCAGTAATATTAGTCGGGTCAGTGCTAGCTAATAAAGTGGGCGATTCCAGCGATGATGATATTGAGGTGCTCGACACTCAAATGGCGGAAATTAAAAAGGACGAACCAGTCGTGATCCCTCCTCCTCCTCCGCCGCCCGTAAAACCACCACCTCCTCCGGAAATTAACCAGGTAAAATTTACCCCGCCAAAGGTTGTGAAAGATGAAGAAGTAAAACCTGAGGAAAAAATTGAAGAAATTAAGGATGACGCTGCTATCAGCACCAAAACGGTAGAAACAGAAAATAAGGTTCAAATCGTTCAGGCTCCGGTAGAAGATAAAGGAACAGTAGTGGCTGAGGTACCGGTTGATGATGATGAGGGTAAGGTTTTTAATAAGGTGGAAATCGAAGCGGCTTATCCCGGAGGCACCGCTGCCTGGACTAAATATCTCAGGAATAACCTTGATGCTAACACTCCTGTAGACAATGGAGCCGCTGAAGGAACCTACACCGTGATCGTTCGTTTCATTGTAAGCAAAGATGGAAGTATAAGTGATGTGGTTTCAGAAACAAAGCATGGTTTTGGGATGGAAGCAGAAGCTATGAAGATCATTAAGAAAGGTCCTAGATGGACTCCAGCTCAGCAGAACGGAAGAATGGTAAATGCATACCGCCGTCAGCCAATTACTTTCGTAGTTCAAGAGCAATAATTTTGTAAGAAATATTTAGAGCCCCCCGCATTTGGGGGGCTTTTTTTATGCAGTAGATCAACGGAACCTGAAGAAAATTTGACAAACACACAAAGGTCAGATCTTCAGATCCTTTGAATATTTGAAAAAATTCTTACTTGTAACCATCATTATCTTTGCAGCATGATTAATAAATTATCCGGCTGGGATGATACGATTGTGGCTGTTGCTACTGCACCCGGCATTGGCGCCATTGCAGTAATAAGAATAAGCGGCACGCAAGCTTTTTCCATCATCAATAAACTGTTTCCCGGCAAAGAGCTACAGGCCCAGGCTTCACATAGCATTCATTTCGGAGTTTTAGAAGAAGGCGTTGTGGCGATAGATGAAGTGTTGTTGTCTTTGTTCTTCGGGCCAAAGAGTTATACCGGTGAGGATACCATCGAAATTAGTTGCCATGGTAGTCCATTTATACAGCAGCAAATTTTGCAGGCCTGTGTTAATGGAGGAGCAAGGCTGGCCAGGGCCGGTGAGTTTACCCAGCGGGCATTTTTAAATGGTAAGCTTGATCTTACCCAGGCGGAAGCAGTGGCAGATCTCATTGCCTCCAATAGCCGGGCTTCGCAAAAAACGGCACTCCACAACATCAGGGGAGGCTTTTCTACCGAACTCAAAGAAATGCGGGAACAGCTCATTCAATTTGCATCATTGATAGAGCTTGAACTTGATTTTGCAGAAGAAGATGTTGAGTTCGCAGATCGTACTAAATTCTATGCACTTATACAGAGTTTGCAAGCAACTACCATCGGCCTTCTGCAATCATTTAAGCTGGGGAATGTTATTAAAAACGGTGTATCGGTAGCCATTATCGGTAAACCAAATGCCGGTAAGTCCACCCTACTCAATGCGTTGTTAAACGAAGACCGGGCCATTGTAAGTGAAATAGCAGGCACCACCCGGGATACTATCGAGGAGGCCATGAACATCAACGGAGTAATGTTTCGGCTTATAGATACGGCCGGTATTCGGGAACATTCTGAAGATGTAATTGAAAACCTGGGGATAGACCGGAGTAAAAAAAATGCGCAGCAGGGGGATATCATTTTATACCTGCTGGACTTGACGGACCTGGGTACGGATTTTGACAAGCCTTTCCGCAGCTTCCCATGGCTAGCGCAGTTTGCCGAAAAAATAATTGTTGTGTTTACAAAATTCGATCAATGGCAAGAGGCCTTGGCAGCTCAGGCTTTACTAATTGATCCTGATTTTACAAAAAATATGGTCGCGGCCAAAACCGGCTTCGGTGTAGAGCAGTTAAAAACAATAATTTTTAATCAATCTG
The DNA here is from genome assembly GCA_043737055.1 of Chitinophagaceae bacterium. Classification (GTDB taxonomy): domain Bacteria; phylum Bacteroidota; class Bacteroidia; order Chitinophagales; family Chitinophagaceae; genus Ferruginibacter. Next base: position 4,669 of record JAYTBG010000466.1, read on the forward strand.
TTAGCGGGAACATTGACACTGAAGCAACCATCGTTACCAATACCCGTCACTATGAAGCCCTGCAGCAGTTGCAAGTTTCGCTAAGTGAAATAAGAAACGGGTTAGATAAGAAAATCTCCGGTGACTTTTTAGCAATCGATACCAGGGCATGCTTATACCATCTCGGAGAAATAACAGGAGAAATTACTAATGAAGACAAGCTTGATTATATTTTTAGCAAGTTCTGTATCGGAAAGTAATGGTCAGTTTTTATTAGACTCAATCCTACCAGTTGTCTGTTCCTTCATAAACGAACCAATTTCCCTATATCTTTTATTATTCGTATTAAAGAACTGCAGTATCATGGGCACATGCCTTTTTTTGGGTTGAAGGATGTATTGAAATTTTATTTTCCGGGCTTGCAGGGAGTCTATAAACTTTTCATTGCTGGTAATAATGGAGGGATAAGTTTTTCCGCCCCTGTAAATTAATAAAGGGGGTACGTTCTTTTGGAGATGATAGATGGGAGAGGCTTTTTTCCAATTCTTAGGATCGGCCGTAAAGGTTTCATGGTACGTATGCCCGGCAGGAAAGTTTTCTTCCTTCATGTAACCAAACATATCCAGCCCGGCAGCATCAATTAATACAACTCCTTTTAACGGATTAAGGATTTGTAATTTTTCAAAATACTGGCCGTCCAGGCTTATAAGTGCTGCAAGCTGTCCTCCTGCAGAATGCCCGGAAATAAATATCTTATTACTGTCTCCACCAAAGCGGGAAATGTTTTCTTTCGTCCATTTTACTGCTGTGGCTATCAGCATTGCCATGGTTGCATAGTCTGCAGCCGGACTTTTAGTATAGCCCGGCAATACCGCCACAAAACCTTTCCTGGCAAACCTGCTGCCGAAAAAACTATACAATCCTTTCTTGCCTGAGTTCCAGTTTCCGCCATGTACAAAAATGAGTACCGGTTTTAACTTCCTGCTAGACGAAGGCGCAAAAATATTAAGTGTTTGCATCGGTATTTTGTCTCCGGTATTGTTACCCGTATAAATAATATTTTTGGTTCTGTCTATGGCTTTAAATGCACAACCGCTCGTTAGCATCAGGAGTACTACACAAGTAATAGAAATTTTTCTTTTGAGCATCTTTTAAGGTTATGGTTAGCTTACCTACGTTGGCGAGTCAATTAAAGATTTAGTTGCTGTCGCCGGATGTGGATATGACTGCTTTGTTAAATCGGCGGGTCTTGACCCTGGTATCGGGTGTAAGGTTGCGATGGACCCTTACCTAACTATCTTGCCTACCTTCGCAGACTAAATATGTAAACATTTTGAATTTATTTGCACTCAGCAGCCGCATTATTATTACTTGTAGCAATCGCTTGTCTCCATGGCTTTTAAAAGAAACGGAAGCTTTAGGTTATAAAGCGGTACGCACATTTAAAACCGGGGTAGAACTGGAAGGTACTTTGCAGGATTGCATTCGGTTAAACCTTAACCTTCGCTGCGCCAGCCAGGTGCTATTTTCCATAAAAGAATTCAGGGCCACGAATGCCGACGATTTGTACAAAGTTTTGGTGCAATTGCCTTGGGAAGAAATGATTCCTGCCAACGAGTATTTTTCCATCAGCAGTAATG
>JAYTBG010000467.1:0-2523 GCA_043737055.1 Chitinophagaceae bacterium
GATGCAGCTTTCTTAGCAACGGGAGCTTTGAGGGCCTTTGTCTCAGCGATCCCTGGTGCAATTGTTGCCGGCACTTCTACCACGCAATTTTCAACATAATCCCCGTATACTTCTGTCCACGTAGTATTCGTATTGTCGTTCACCCAGCGACCGTCGTTTAACACGTAGCGGTATTGATAGCTGCGCCCGGCTGCAAGTGCTACCACGGCAAACATGGAGCCGTCTTCTTTTTTTTGAAGCTGGATTGCCTCGGCCTGGTTCCAGTTATTAAAATCTCCCAGTAAAAAAGCCTCCGAAGCGTTGCTTACGTTGTCTGCAGGTAATTCAAATGTTACTTTTGTTGTCATATTCATTCTCTCTGATTAAAAAATTGTTGGTTGTCGCCCCTTTATACCCAATCGCTCAAAATGTAACCCATACGGGGCTTTTAGCTTATTCACATCCGGTGCATAAAAAAAGGTTGCATTTAATTTGCAACCTTTATCTACCAGGAGTTCTATCATCATTTTACTTTTCTTGCATAAACGGATACCGGTAATCTACAGGCGAGTTAAAGGTCTCTTTTATAGTTCTGGCACTTAGCCAGCGGTACAGGTTTAATGCGGAACCGGCCTTATCATTGGTACCACTTCCTCTTGCACCACCAAAGGGTTGCTGACCCACAACTGCCCCGGTAGGTTTATCGTTGATATAAAAATTACCAGCGCTATTCCTTAGCTTATTAGTGGCAAGCTCTACAGCAAAACGGTCTTGGGCCAGAACTGCCCCTGTAAGAGCATATGCAGAGGTATTATCTACCAGCTTCAGCGTTTCCTCAAACTTATTTTCATCGTAAATATATACAGTCAGAATAGGTCCAAACAGCTCCTCACACATGGTAACATAGTATGGATCGGTAGCCTCAATAATAGTTGGCTCTACAAAATAGCCGGTAGATTTATCTGATTTACCACCAACCCAAATTTTTGCACCACTATCTCTTTTGCGGGCATCTTTTAAATAACTCTCGAGTTTATCAAAGCTTTTTTCATCAATTACCGCATTCACAAAATTGGTAAAATCTTCTACTGAACCCATCTTCATGGTTTTTACCTGCTCTACCAATTTCTTCTTTACTTCTGCAGCCATATTGCTTGGAATGTAAGCCCTGGATGCTGCTGAACATTTTTGACCCTGGTACTCAAAGGCACCACGGGCAAGGGCGGTAACTACTGCATCTACATCGGCCGATTTATGTGCAATCACAAAATCTTTGCCCCCGGTTTCTCCTACTATGCGTGGATAAGATTTATACATTCCCATGTTTTTGCCGATCGTTTCCCACATATTATTAAACACACCTGTGCTGCCCGTAAAATGTATCCCGGCAAATTCCGGATGGTTAAAAACCACTTCACCTATTGTTGGCCCATCAATGAATACCAGGTTAATAACTCCATCGGGAAGGCCAGCTTCTTTTAAAATACGCATGAACATTTGTGCGCTATAAACTTGTGTATTGGCACACTTCCAAACAACAACATTTCCGCACATGGCTGCACTTGTAGGTAAGTTGCCCCCTATTGCCGTAAAGTTGAAGGGTGAAAGTGCAAACACAAATCCTTCCAGCGGTCGGTACTCTAACCGGTTGTATACCCCAGGGCCACTGATAGGTTGCTGGCGATAGATCTCACTTAAATAATGCACATTGAACCGAAGAAAATCTATCAGTTCACAAGCGGCATCAATCTCCGCCTGCATGGCATTTTTGCTTTGCCCAAGCATGGTAGTACCATTGATGTACGGCCGGTACTTGGTTGCCAACAAATCTGCAGCCTTTAAAAATATATTGGCCCTGTTTTCCCAGCTTAGATTACACCATTTCTCTTTTACTTTTAGTGCGGCATTGATAGCCTTTTTCACATGACTTGCATCCCCGGTGTGATATTTGCCTAACACATGTTTGTGCTCATGGGGTGGCGTCATATTTACCGTTTTACCGGTGCGCACTTCCTCGCTGCCAATGTACATAGGCACATCTATTTTGGAGGATTTCAGTTCTTTTAAAACATCCTTCAACCTTTTTTTTTCGTCAGAACCTGGTGCATAATTTAATATTGGTTCATTAGCTGGTAATGGATAATAAAAATCTCCGTATTGCATAAGATTAATTTAATGATTTGATGATTTGGTGGAAAAGGTTCAATAAAGGTATGCAGCACAACTGAGTGACACAACGATGATGATTAGTATTTCTGAGGCTCGGCCGAAAATATTTCACGCCGAGTCGCAAAGGAAACAAAGACGCTAATAAAGGCTGGAACATCGCAAAACTTAGCTGCTTTGCGTGAAATTAAGTTTCCGTTTCTTTCTCACTCATCAAATACGCCTTAATAAATCCATCGAGGTCGCCATCCATTACCGGACCTACATTGCCTACTTCATGATCTGTACGGTGGTCCTTGATCATTTTATAAGGATGGAATACATAGCTGCGTATCTGGCTGCCCCACTCTATCTTTTTCTTTTTGCTATTGCTCGCAT
>JAYTBG010000468.1:0-14235 GCA_043737055.1 Chitinophagaceae bacterium
GGTGGAATCTTTTACCACCAGTTGCATCTGCATAACAGGCTCGTCTTCCTGTGCTGGTTTTTGCAATGGCAGTGGTTCCCCGGTTTGATTGGATTCTGACATACTCGGCTTTGCTTCAGCATAAATTTGCCTGGGCTTGGCCAGGAATCCCCCCGACGAAAAGGGTTTTCCGTTATTGCTAGCTTCATTATTATTTGTTACAGATGGGATATTGGCCGCAGTGTTATCGCTGGCAGCTGGTATTTGCAGAGGTTCGGAGTTAGTGTTGATAACATCAAATTCCAACACAGGATTTTGAGTTGGAGCCGAAGATATTTCAAAATACACAGGAGCATCTTCCAACTTTTCCACAGTAGTTTTACTAAGTACTTCTTCTGTAACCGGCACCACCAAACGGCTCTCGCTAAGCACGGGCATAAACGGATCTGCGAGCGTGCTTGCCTCCGCTGTAACAGGCTCAGCAGATAAAGTGGCAGCCGGCTCATCAGCCACATCAGGTTTTTGTTCTGCCAGATCAAACTGCAAAGTGGGCTGCTTATTAACCAAAGTCGATGGCTTTGGCATTTCCAATTCCATCACTATTTTCTCTGACTTAGTTTCGGTACTATTGGTTTTCTTAACTTGCTTAGGAAAAGGATCTTTGTGCTCAAAACCAGTTGCTATCAAGGTTATGCTTATCTCGCTTCCAAGTGTGTTGTCGTAACCTAAACCAAGGATTACATCGGTATCTTCCCCAGCCTGGCTCAACAAATAATTCTGAATTACTTCTACTTCATCCATGGTAAACTCATGCTCTCCTTCGGACGAATTGATATTGATTAAGATCCATTTTGCACCACGAATATCATTGTCATTCAACAATGGAGAATTCAAAGCATTCTCAATAGCGGTTTGAGCCCGGTCTTCTCCATGAGCTGCGGCGCTACCTAAAATTGCTACACCGCCGTTACTCATCACCGTGCACACGTCTGCAAAATCTACATTTATCTGGCCGGTACTGTTTATTACATCTGTTATACATTTTGCCGCAGTAGCCAATACATTGTCTGCCTTTGCAAAAGCTTCCTTCATCTTCAGATTTCCAAATTGGTGACGCAATTTATCGTTGCTTATTACCAGCAAAGTGTCTACATGACTTTTCAATAACATGATGCCTTCCTCTGCCTGGGCGATGCGTTTTTTTCCTTCGTAGGCAAAAGGCGTTGTTACAATGCCAACCGTGAGAATACCAAGATCTTTACAAATTTTTGCAAGAATAGGCGCACCACCCGTGCCTGTGCCACCGCCCATGCCGGCAGTGATAAAAGCCATCTTAGTATTCACTTCTAAAATCCGTTTAATTTCTTCCAGGCTTTCTTCTGTTGCCTGGCGGCCAATGGCAGGATTGGCTCCCGCACCTAAGCCTTGGGTAAGATGCGGCCCTAGCTGAATCTTATTGGGTACCTTACTCAGCGCCACTGCCTGCGCATCGGTGTTACATATTATAAAGTCTACGCCTTCTATATTCTGCGAAAACATGTGGTTTACTGCGTTGCTGCCGCCACCGCCCACACCAATAACCTTGATGATGGACGACTGGTCTTTTGGCAAATCAAATTGGATCATGTTTGTAGTTTTTGTGTTAGTAAGTAGGTTGTGTGTGTTTGTATGTGGGTAATGGTGAATGGTGAATTGTCAACGGTCGGCAGTCAATAGTCAATGCTGAATTTTGAATGATGAATGATGAGTGCTGAATTCAGATTCGCTTTTGACTTTTTACTTTTTAATTTTTACATATTTAAAACTTCGTATCCTCTTCCTCTTTAAACAACTCAATCAGGTTAGTTTTAAATTTATCCATAAAGCCCTGCAAAGTTTTACGCTGCTTGATCTTGATAACCGCTTCTGGCACTACCTCTTCTTCTACAGTTTCCACTTCTTCTTCGGCCGGCATTTCTACTTTCGTAAAGTTCGAAGCCAGGTGCTTGTTTTTATTTTCATAGTCATTATATCCTTTCAAGATCAACCCGATACAAGTGCTGTACATTGGCTTGGCCAACTCGTCAATGTGCCCGCCACTTAGGTGTTCGTTAGGAAAACCTATTCTTGCATTTAGGCCAGTTACATATTCTGTTAGCTGTATCAAATGTTTTAGTTGAGAACCGCCACCCGTAAGAATCACGCCGCCATTCAACATGCGGTTATCGAGGCCGACCTGTTTCAAATGATAGGTTACAAAATCCATGATTTCGCTCATGCGGGCCTGGATGATATTGGCCAAATTCTTCACAGAAATTTCTTTGGGAGCCATGCCACGCAAACCGGGGATAGTAATAAATGCATTTGATTTTGCTTCATCGCTTAAGGCACTGCCGAACTGAATTTTCATTTGCTCCGCCTGCGTTTTTAAAACACCCAGCCCTGTTTTAATATCGTTGGTAATATTTTCTCCACCGAAAGGAATCACTGCGGTATGCTTTAAAATGCCTTCATAAAACACTGCAAGGTCAGTGGTGCCACCACCAATATCAACAATGGCAACGCCCGCTTCCAGGTCCTGGTCGCACATAACTGCTGCTGCAGAAGCCAGGGGTTGCAATACCAAATCCTTGGTAACTAACCCAGATTTTTCTACACTACGGTTTATGTTTCGGATAGCGTTTTTATCGCCGGTGATGATGTGAAAATTAGCACCCACTTTTACACCGCTGTAACCAATCGGATTGGGAATGTTTTGAAAATTATCTACAGTAAACTCCTGCGGAATTACATCAATAATTTTATCGCCGGCAGGGATGTAAGTACGATACTGATCTGCCACCAGTCTGTCTATTTCGGCTTGGGTAATTTCATCATCCAGGTTTTGACGAACAATATCACCCCTTGTTTGCAGACTCTTGATATGGTGCCCGGCAATACCAACATATACCTCGTTGATCACAAGATTAGGATTAGAGGCATAACAATTTTCGAGGGCGGTCTGAATGGCTTTAATCGTTTGATCGATGTTCAACACCATGCCGTGCTGCACACCATTGCTATTGGCCCGGCCAAAACCCAGTATCTCTAGTTTGCCAAATTCGTTCTTTCTCCCCGCTATGGCAGCAATTTTGGTGGTGCCGATATCTAAGCCAACAATAATAGGTTGTTCGTGAATCATAGTTGTAAGTTTAGTGTTTGTGTGTGTGCTGTGTGTGTTTGTAATGTTCAAAAATTCTTGTATCAGGTGCCCGGTTTTGACATTAGGGCCTTCGGTTTTTTTACGGGCACTTTTGTCGGGTTTGTTTTTTTTACCGGCGGCACAACGGGCTTTGGTATTATTTTTTTTGGCGGCTCCGCTTTCTTGAGGAGCGGTTTTGTTGTCGGCGGCTTTGGTACCGGTGCTTTGATATTGATTGGGGCCGATGTTGCTTTAAGGGCTGTATTTGCCACGGGCCTGCTTAAAGCCGGGGCAGCTTCCACGCCTTCATCTTCCCGCTGCACAGATTGTTGAATCATGCTGCTATCTGCCGATGCCCGTTCGGTTTCTTGTGTGAAAATGCGAACAGAATCTGCGGCTTGGCGGGCCGACCTTTCTGCAATAAGCTGCATGATCTGCAATGCCCTGAGAGAATCGGAGGTATTGTCTGCCGCATCCCTGATCTTGGCTACCACCTGGTTTTTATATTGGAGATTAATCACGCTATATTTACTCCAACCAACTTTGGTTACGACGGCTTTATAAAACAACTTCAACTTTTTTAACTTCTCCGTAATATTCTCTGTATTGCCTAATACAATTACCTGGTCCCCAATTTTAGGGATCATTTCGTAGTGGTGCTGCGAAGTGATATCTACTTGTTCGATCATGGCCATTAAAAAACTATCTGCCTGCAAGGCGATACTCAATTCTCTTATGGCTTTAAATGTATTGCTATCAGCCTTCGATAAAAATTCAGGGTTGTGCGCAAAGCCTGTGAAAACAGGCAATCTTGCTGAAAATTTTTCGCTCAATGGCAACACTTTTAAACTACTGTCCAGGTAAAAACTTCGGCCACCAGTAGAGAATACCCTGGCGATGGGTTCTCGTTCGTAAACTGACACCCGCAAAATTTCATTGTTATCAAAAAATAACTCTGCATTTTTTATCCATACATCCTTTTCAAGATTGATTTCTATTGCCCCAAGGTTAAATTTTTTGATAGCCCTACCCTCCGGCGTGCCGCCCACAAAGTTTTTAATAATGGTAAGCACATCTGCCTGGTCTATAAAAAAATTATTACTCACATCTATGATTTCAATTTGCACACCCTTGCACAGCTTTACATCTTTGCTGCGCACTGCAGCCACCAACAGTACAATACCTGCACCAGCTATGATGCACCATGCGATGGTGAACAATATTTGTTTAATATCAAACTTTGCTGTGCTCAATTATCTATTTTGTAGGTTCTCTAAATTCCATTCTATAATTTGTTTCAGTGGTTCTATCAAAGTATCAATATCTCCTGCCCCGCTTGTTATAAAAAGTTCTACGCAATTCGTCTTCATCCATTGCAACAATTCATCTTTGTCTTTAATAGATTTTTTGGTGATGGTCATTTCATCCAGTATCAACTGGCTGGTAACGCCAGCAATCGGCAATTCCCTTGCAGGATAGATTGGCAATAAAATCACTTCATCCGCCATACTCAACACTTCTGCAAAGCCACTTGCGTGATCTTGTGTGCGACTAAACAGGTGCGGCTGAAATACTACCGTGCATTTTTTACCCCGGTACAATTCTTTCGCACTGTTGATGAGCGCCCTCAGTTCTTCCGGGTGATGTGCATAGTCATCAATAAAAACAGGGACCTCATTTGCAGAGCGGATAATATATTCGAACCTTCTTTTCACGCCTTTAAAAGATGCTACCGCTTTCCTGATTTTATCTTCTTCAATATCTAAATGACAAGCTACAGCAATAGCTGCCAGTACATTTTCGATATTGTGAAGACCGCCCATGTTTAGCTCCACTGCTTTTAGTTCTTTGGCGGGCAATACGATGTCAAAAAAATAACTTCCACCTTCAACCCTGATATTTTTTGCATAGATGTCTGCACTATCATCAGAAGCACTGTAGGTATTTTTATGAGAAGCCAGCAATTCGCCGGAGCGTTGTATCCCTTTCTTGTACAGCAACTTTCCGCCTTCTTTTATTTTGCCCGTAAAAGCAATAAAGGCATCCTGCATATTTGTTTCAGTACCATAGATGTCCAGGTGATCTGCATCCATCGATGTGATGATAGCTACATCCGGACTTAACTGCAAAAAACTACTGTCATATTCATCTGCCTCTGCCACGTAAATATTTTCCGGGCTGCTCCAGAAGTTAGTGTTGTAATTGCTGGCTATGCCTCCTAAAAAAGCATTGCAGCCTACTCCACTATCCCTTAAGATATGCGCCAACATTGCACTGGTAGTTGTTTTACCATGAGTACCTGCAACACAAATATTAAACTGGCTGCTGGTAATGAGGCCCAGGACTTGGCTGCGCTTCATGAGGCGATAATTGTTGTTCCGGTAATAATTTAGTTCTAGATGTTCTGCAGGAATAGCCGGCGTGTACAACACGAGCAAAGCATCTTTGTCAATAAGCGTTAGGTTGTCTTCGTAATGAATATGCATGCCCTCTGCTTCCAACTGGCGGGTAAGTGGAGTGGCTGTTTTATCGTAGCCGCTAACCTTGGTGCCTCTGCTGTTGAAGTACCTTGCCAATGCACTCATGCCAATGCCACCAATGCCGAGAAAGTAAACAGAGCCCTGCAACAGCTCAGTTAAAAGAGCGTTGGGTGCCGTGGACGATATGTTTTTACTTTCTATCATTGCTACAACTAACCTTTCTTAATTTTTTATTGCTGACAATATTCTAAGAATCTCTTCCGCAATTTTTGTATCTGCGTTGGCTACTGCCAGGCGTCCAATATTGGCTGACAACTCCCGCTGCCTGCTGCTGTCTTTTACCAAGGCAATTACTGAAGGAACCAACATTTGTAACGCCTCATCATCTTTTATCATCTCAGCAGCACCCTCATTTACCAAAGCTTTTGCATTTGCCGTTTGATGGTCTTCTGCAGCAAAAGGATATGGTACAAACAGCACCGGCTTTTTCACCATACAGAGTTCTGCAATGGCCATTGCCCCACTCCTGCTTATGACGATATCGGCCGCAGCGTAAGCATATTCCATTTGCGTAATAAAATCATTTACATACACGTACTCCTTGCCTGTTGTGCGGTCTTTGGCTGCACTCATGTAGGGTTTGCCGGTTTGCCAAATGAGCTGCAAATTATTTTCTTCAAATAAGCTGAGATCTTTGTCGATGGCTTCATTAATACTTTTTGCTCCAAGGCTGCCACCAATACTAAGTACCACTTGTTTATCCGCCGTCAATCCAAAATGTTTTAGTGCCTCCTCTTTGGTAACCATGCTCATCGCAATATTTTGCCTTACCGGGTTACCGGTGACGATGATCTTTTCGTCAGGAAAAAATTTTTTCATATTTCCTGTTGCAGTAAAAATGGCACGGGCATTCTTGCCCAAATAAATATTGCTTTTACCTGCAAAGGAATTACTCTCGTGAATAAAACTAGGAATGCCTTTGCCCTGCGCATATCTTAAAACCGGGAAGCTGGAGTATCCGCCTACACCGATCACTGCGTCGGGCTTAAACTCTTTTATTATCCGGGCTACCTGGAAAAAACTTTTTATTAGTTTAAAAGGCAGGCCAATGTTTTTTAGTAAAGAACTCCTGTTGAAACCTGCTATATCAATGCCCTTGATGCTATAGCCTGCCTGAGGAACTTTTTCCATTTCCATTTTACCGTTGGCGCCTACAAACAAAATTTGTGTTTGTGGTGCCATGCGGCAAAGTGCATTCGCTATGGCGATGGCTGGAAAAATATGACCACCCGTGCCGCCGCCGGCTATGATGAAAGAGAGAGCGCCCCTGTCCCCTAAAGGGGAACTTAGATCGTTGATATTTTCTCTTTTTTTATTCATTGAAACCCTTTCACAACAATTTTAAATATTTTTATAACCATTTTAATTTCGCCTAAGACTTTGAATCTACCGTCTTAAGTTCCCCCTTAGGGGACAGGGGCATCATTCCCTCCTGTTGCTCTACGTTTCTTGCCACACTAAGAATAATACCGATGGACAGGCAGGTAAATAAAAAGCTACTACCACCCATACTTACCAGCGGTAGCGTGACGCCGGTGTTCGGAAACAAGTTTACATTAACCGCCATATTTGCCACTGCCTGTATCACCAGCATAAAACTGAGGGCCAGTGCCAGGAAGGCGCCAAACGCATAAGGACATTTTCTATAAATGCGAATGCACCTGAACAAAAACAACAGGTAAATAAAAATGATTGCTGCACCTCCAAGCAAGCCGTACTCTTCTATAATAATGGCATAAATAAAATCGCTGTAACTGTGTGGCAAAAAATTTCTTGCCTGGCTATTGCCCGGACCACGGCCTAACCAGCCACCATTTGCAATGGCAATTTTTGCCTGGTTGATCTGGTACATTTTTTCATTATCATCTTCCTTCTTGCTGTACATGAAGGTTTGTATCCGGCTTATCCACGTGGGTATGCGCCCAGCAGAAAGTATGGCTGGTAGTTTTTTGCTCTCGCCTGCTTCCTTGTCGTAAGTTGCCATTGCAATGCTGGTAAGCAACACAACAGGTATGAGTGCCACAGCTATGGTAGCTAAAATATGCTTGCTACTAACCCTGCCAATGAACATCAGTAAAATGCTGGTACCACCAATAAGAACAGCGGTCGAAAGATTGGCGGGCGCAATTAACAAACAGATAATTACCACGGGAAGAATAATGGGTAAAAAGCCTTTCTTAAAATCTTTGATCACCTGCTGTTTGCGACTAAGCATCCTGCTCATGTACATGAACAAGGCAAGCTTTGCCAAATCGGAAGTTTGAAAAGTCATGTTGATGACTGGCAATTTTATCCAACGACTACCGGCATTTAACTGAACCCCAAAAAACAACGTATAAAGCAATAATGGGATAGAAAGGAGAAATATGACTTTGGCTACTTTAGAATAAATAGTATAGTTGATCCGGTGTGCCCAATAAATAATAAGGATCCCTAAAATGATAAAGGCAAACTGTTTGAAGAGATAACTTTCTGTACTCTTACTCATGCGATATGCCAATGAACCCGTACTGCTGTAAACCAGCAATAAGCTGGCGATCGTCAATAAAATTACAATGGCCCAGATTACCCTGTCGCCCCTGGTTTTGCTGACAAAACTATCTACCCCTCCCAACCGGCCTAAAGCCGAATTGAGCGTGGCTTCTTCGGTTTTTGAAGAGCCAAACATTTGATTTAATATGGTTTTATATTCTGACATAACGCCTCTCCCTCGCTCCCTCTCTACCTCATCTGCCCTTCGGGCACCTTCTCCAAATGAAGAAGGAAAGCGGATGACTATTTTAGAACAGGGAGGCCCAACATTTATTATGATTTTAACTTTAGTTTTTTACCTCTCGGCCTTTAATCTTTCTTGACTTTTGACTTTTGACTTTTGACTTTTGACTTTTGACTTCCACCCTTACAAGTCCCTCACGGCCTGCTTAAACTGCTTTCCCCTGTCTTCATAATTTTTAAACAAATCGAAACTTGCACAAGCCGGGCTAAGCAACACCACATCTCCCTTGTTGCCAAAATGATAGGCCGATTGAACAGCGTCCGTAGCATTTTGTGTGTTCACAATCAAGGAAACAATATCGCCGAAGGCTTCGTGAATTTTCCTGTTATCAACCCCCATGCACACAATGGCTTTTACTTTTTCTTTTACCAACTCTTTTAATAAACTATAATCATTGCCTTTATCTACACCACCCAAAATGAGGATTACAGGTTGCGTCATACTTTCTAATGCATACCAGGTGCTGTTTACATTCGTGGCCTTGCTATCGTTCACAAAGCTGATTCCTTTTACAATACCCACCGCTTCCATACGATGCTCCAGGCTTTCAAAAGTTTGTAACGCCTCTCTTATTTTTTCTTTGCGAATATCTACTGCCGTGGCAGCCATGCTTGCGGCCATACTGTTGTATTGATTGTGTTTTCCTTTAAGGGTAAAATCGTCGATGCTCATCTGTACGTCTTCGTTCTTCCATTTAAGGTGCATTTTAGCGTTTGCCAGGTAAGCGCCTTGTGGTATTTCTTTACTCATAGTAATAGGGGCTAGTATTGATTTTATAGAAAATTTTTTAATGCTGTTTGTTGTTGTTTCATCGTCCAGGTTGTAAATAAAAACGTCGTTTACTTCCTGGTTTTCTGTAATCCGGAATTTGCTAAATACATATTTATTCAGCTCATAATCGTAGCGGTCCATGTGATCTTCAGTGATGTTGCACAGTACGGCTACGTTTGGCCGGAAGCTGTCTATATCATCTAATTGAAAAGAACTAATTTCTGCTACGTACAATTCTTTCGGGTCTAAAGCCACTTGCTTAGCAAATGAAACTCCTATGTTGCCTACCAGTGCGCAATCTCTGCCGGCATGCCTGCAGATATGATAAATGAGCGAGGTAGTAGTGGTTTTTCCATTGCTGCCTGTTACGGCAATGATGGTACTTTCACCTTTGAACCGGTAAGCCAATTCTATTTCGCTGATAACCGGAATATTGCTACTCCTTATTTTTTTTATCAGCAGCACATTGTCTGGTATGCCAGGGCTTTTAACCACTTCATCCGCATTTAAAATTTGTTGCTCCGTGTGTTGCCCTTCTTCGAAAGCAATTTTGTAATGGAGCAACTCATTCCTGAACTCCTCTTTGATCGGTCCACCATCAGACACAAACACATCATACCCATTTTGCTGCGCCAGTATGGCTGCACCAACACCGCTCTCTGCAGCTCCGAGTATCACCATGCGTTTGTTCATCTCCTTCAACAATTAAAAATTGGTTTTTCAACAGCATAGAAAATTATGGGCTAATCTTGTGTTGCCTGGTTTTTTAAAAAAGGTTTTTCAACAGTATTAAGATTGCAGGACATTGTTTCCTACGGCTCAAATAAAAAAGGTTCTTCAACAGTATTACAGACAAACATTCTTAATAACTAACTTCTTCAACAGTACGGCTTCAATCTTTTTTAGTGTTCATAGTAACCAGACCCCTTCTCTAAAAACCACCTCAATTTCCTTACACCGGTTTTTCAAATTTATTTTTATCTCAACTTTAGTGTTACAATGGCCATTGCAACACAAAGAATGGTAACGATCCAAAAGCGCACTGCTATTTTACTTTCATGATACCCCAACTTTTGGTAGTGATGATGTAAGGGACTCATCAAAAAAATCCGTTTGCCTTCACCATATTTTCTCTTGGTATATTTAAAATAACTCACCTGCATCATCACACTCAACAGCTCTACAAAAAACACCAGGCAAAAAATGGGAATTAATAATTCTTTGCGAACAATGATAGCAAGTGATGCAATGATTCCGCCTAGTGCGAGGCTACCTGTGTCTCCCATAAAAACCTGCGCCGGGTAGGAATTGTACCATAGAAAACCGACGCATGCTCCCACAAAAGCTGCAATGAAAATGCTCAGTTCCCCCAGGTTGGGTATGTACATAATGTTGAGGTACTCGGCCATTTTGATATTGCCACTTACGTAGGCAAATATGCCCAGGCAAATTCCGATGATGGCACATACACCCGTAGCTAACCCGTCGAGACCGTCGGTTATATTGGCCCCGTTAGAAACAGCCGTAACTATAAATATAACAATGCTGATGTACAAAATGTAGGTGTAGTCCTGCAGGCTTTTTGGCAGCAAACGAGCATAGTTAAATTCGTGACTTTTTACAAATGGAATGGTAGTGATCACAGATTTCGCATCTACAAACACCCTTGTTTTTCCATCAACGGTTACGGTGTCGTATATAATTGTTTGCCCGCTTTTATTCAGGATCGGTCCTGCCTGCATCACTTCTCTTTTTACCACAACAGCATCATTAAAGTAAAGGGTAGCACCTACAATTATACCAAGCATCACCTGCCCAAATATTTTAAACTTTCCAGCAAGTCCGTCGGCGTCTGTTTTTTTATAATCAATACCTTTTTCTTTGGCTATCCGTCGGGATTTTATTTTTAAGTAATCGTCTATGAATCCAATTACGCCAAGCCAAACGGTACAAAGCAACATGAGCCGCACATACACTTTATCAAGGTTAGCCAGTAACACTGTTGGGATGATGATGGCCAGGATTAATATGATACCACCCATTGTAGGAGTTCCTTTCTTCTGCTGCTCACCAGCCAGGCCAAGGTCACGTACGGTTTCGCCCAATTGCTTTTTTAGCAGATAGTTGATTAGCTTTTTACCATACACCGTTGTAATTACCAGCGACAATATCAAAGCCAGCATCACCCTGAAGCTGATGAATTGAAAAAGCCCACTCCCGGGAAACCGAAAGTTTTCTTTTGCAAGCCAATCAAACAAGTGATACAACATAGTCGCTAATTATAATTTATACATTTTTATCAGGTGTCATTGAGTCAAATGTCATTCGGTCAATAGTCGTTCGGCTTTAACTTCATCGGTCACTTTAAATTGACCATTGACCATTGACCATTCACTTGTCAAGCAACTCAAACATTTCCTTCAATACTTTCTTATCATCAAAATCATTACGCACGCCATTCACCTCCTGGTATTTTTCGTGGCCTTTTCCCGCAATAAGAATGATGTCTTCCTCGTTGCTTAAACTCACAGCTGTTTTAATAGCCTCTCGTCTATCTGCAATGCTGATGTATTTTTTCCTCGCCACTACACCTACTCCTGCCTCCATTTCCCTGATGATCTCTTGCGGGTCTTCATTGCGGGGATTGTCTGCCGTAAAAATTACCTTGTCGCTGTACTCACAGGCTACTTCAGCCATGATGGGCCTTTTTGTTTTATCCCTGTTGCCGCCACAACCTACCACCGTAATTATTTTTTCAAAGCCATAACGTAAGTTTTTGATAGTTGCCAATACGTTGATCAAAGCATCCGGCGTGTGTGCATAATCGACTATCCCTACAACTCGTTGTTGCGGGCTCACGTAGTAATCAAACCTGCCCTCGGCACCGTCCGTATTACTTAGTTGTAACAATACTTCCTGTTTATCCTGGCCAAGGCAGATGGCTGCACCGTATACTGCCAATAAATTATACGCATTAAATTCTCCTATGAGTTTAAAATGCACTTCAGTTTCATTCACAATCATGTGAAGACCGGTAAGCCTGTTATCTAAAATTTTTGCTTTAAAATCTGCCAGCGTTTTCAGACTATATAAATATTTTTTTGCTGCGGTATTTTGCAACATCACGATACCCCTTTTATCATCTGCGTTGCTAATGGCAAAAGCACTGGCGGGCAACACATCGAACCAGGATTTCTTTACTCTTATATACTCATCAAATGTTTTGTGGTAATCAAGATGATCGTGGGAAATATTACTGAACAATGCCCCGGCAAACTGCAAGCCTGCAATGCGCTGTTGTTCTATGGCGTGGCTACTACATTCCATAAATACGTACTCACATCCTGCGTCTAGCATTTGCTTGAGTAAACCGTTTAGTGTAACTGCATCTGGTGTGGTGTGCGTGGCCGGTATGATGGTTTCTCCCACCTGGTTTTGTACGGTGCCAATGAGCCCGCATTGGTAACCAAGAGCACTGAATAGTTTGAATAAGAGCGTAACGATGGTAGTTTTTCCGTTGGTACCGGTCACGCCTACCAGCTTAAATTTTGTAGATGGCTCGCCAAAAAACTTGTGGGCCATCCAACCTGCAGCAAGCGCACTATTTTCTACCTGCACATAAGTAACGGCGTCCTGCAATGTGGCAGGCATTGTCTCGCATACCACCCCACTGGCGCCATTTGTTATGGCAGCGTCAATGTATGCATGCCCATCTGTAGCACTACCTTTAATGGCAATGAAACAACTATCAGTTGTTACTAACCGAGAGTCAGTATGCAGAGCGCTCACAGCAATGTTAGTACTGCCTTTTACAGACCTGATGGCAAGCTTATATAGTAGTTCCTGTAACATGTATTTTACTCAATTGAGCTGCAATAAAATTTTTTGTCCTTTCGTAAATATGGTACCGGCGACAAGGCTCTGGTCTTGCACTCTTCCCCTGCCCTGAACCTGCACTATCATTCCTATATTTTCCAACAGGTAAACTGCATCTTTCAATCCCATACCAAAAGCGTCAGGTACTATCCTGCCCCTTGTAGATGCACTGGCGGCTGCAGACAGGCCCGCTCCATTATTTCTCATTTGCATACTTCTCCAATAACCGCCCTGCACAGAGTCCTTATAACCAATGTGCAGAAAACTGAATATGGAATGGTAGTCATTTTTTAGTCCGTAAGAATTGTACTGCATGGTATCTACGGCCTGGTTGCTTACTGTATTTTCATTGGCTATAAACCGGCTAAAAATGCGGTCGCTTATTTCTTTGAAAACAGTACCTGAAACATCGGCGCCATAAATCTTTTTTGATTCCCGGCTATTTTGAATCACCACAGCCATGGTATACTTTGGCTTGTCAGATGGAAAGTAGCCGATAAAAGATGCCTGGTAAATTTTATTGCCTTTATTGTAACCACGGTTATCTAAAGCCGTAACTGCTGTACCTGTTTTACCTGAGATGGAATATGCAGAGTCAAAAAGAATGCGGTGACCAGTGCCATGAGCACTATCCACGACAGCCTTTAAACACTCCTTTGCCTGGGCAAGGGTTTCGTCGCTACAAATTTTTTCAACCAACACTTCCGGTTCCATCTTTCTAATGTTCACCCCGTAAGCGTTCACAGCGTTTACCAGGTAGGGCTTTACCATGGTGCCGTTGTTGGCAACGGCATTGTATAGCATGAGCATGTGCAACGGCGTTACCAATTCTTCGTAGCCATGGGCCATGTAAGGAAGCGTAGTTTTAGACCAACTGCGGTTTGCAGGGGTTTTTATAGTTGGCTTACCAGAAGAGGCTACGATGTCTATACCGGTCATTTTATTCAACCGAAATTTTTGCAGGTGATTGATAAACTTTGAGGGTTCGTCGTGATAATATTGATCTGCAAGTTTTGCAAAAGCCACATTACTGCTGGTGAGAAAGGCCTCTTTCACCGAGATGTTATTGGCTCCTAAATGAGAGTCCTTAATCCTCAATCCGTGAAACAACTTTTGCCCACCTTCACAGTCTA
>JAYTBG010000469.1:0-6240 GCA_043737055.1 Chitinophagaceae bacterium
CTGCCTGGCTCAAACAACAGGAATAGAATTGACAAATTCATGATAACATTTGCCCCTGCAGAAACCAGGGAAGACTTACTCGGCATCCTCGACTTACAATGGGCAAATCTTGTCACAAACTTATCCCCGGAAGAAATTGCAGCCCAGGGTTTTGTAACGGTGATTCACAGCATGCACGATCTCAGCGAACTCAACAATGCTGAAAGGCACATAGTAGCAAAAGACGGTGATAGCATAATTGGTTATTTACTGGCAATGACCAAAGCGTCAAAATCAGCCATTCCTGTTCTTGTACCTATGTTCGACGCATTTGATGTGGCACTTTATAAAAACAAAGCCATCAAGGATTACCATTACCTGGTTGTGGGTCAGGTTTGCGTGGACAAACACTTTAGAGGAAAAGGAATAATTGATAAATGTTACGCAGCATATAAAGCCCACTATGCTAAAAAATATGATTTTGCTATTACCGAAATAGCGAGTATTAATTTGCGATCCCGCAATGCCCACAAGCGGATTGGTTTTAAAGAAATTCAGGCATATACTGCGGGGGATATTAGGTGGATCATTGTTGTTTGGGATTGGCACTAACCAGATCAGCAGGCAAACACTGCTTAGCTGAAATCATGTGCTGTCAGTAATCAAAAACTGTCGCAATTCATCCCTGCAAAAGGCGCAACTGCGCCGTTAGTAGTGCGCCATGCCATATCTCTTTAAGAAATGAGAAGATTGAGGGCTTACTATTTTATAATTCTAAATCATTGTTGTCCGGCGAAAATTGGGGCTAAAGCCCAGATGGGAAGGTGTGGTTAATGTAACCCCAGCCGTAAGGCTGGGGTTAGTGAAACACAATACAGAACCCGGCTTTAGCCCAAAATGAAATATTTTCAACAATAATTCTAAATCATTGATGATGGCAACAACATCCACAAGCGACAAACCTAAAAATATAGACGGGTACATTTCCTCCTTTCCAGCCAAAACACAAGAGGCTTTGCAATTGGTAAGAGTAACTATTCACAAAGCAATTCCCGGCCTGGAAGAAACCATCAGCTATGCCATTCCCGCCTTTAAGCATAGGCATAAAAACCTAGTTTATTTTGCCGGATACAAAAACCATGTGGGAATGTATCCTGTGCCCACGGAAAATCCACTTTTTGAAAAAGAATTTGCTGCATACAAAACTTCAGGCAAGGGCGCCATACGATTTCCCCTTGCATCGCCGATGCCTACGAAGCTTATTGCGAAAATTGTAAAGCACATGCTGGAGGAATTTTTAAAGCGCATCGAAAGTAAAAAGCCGGCCCAAAAATAAGGGTGCTCTTCATCCACCATAAGGACTTAGCGAAATAATTTTACGACTGTTACTGAATCAGGCTGGAACTCCGCTTGGACAAACGGTTGAAACAAAAGCATATTAATGGGCTGGAGGATTAAGGAGGAAGGTTGCTTTGCGGCGCCAATTTAGTATGTTGCGAAGCGAAATCATAAAAATTCCTATCTGCTTTATGACCAAACAATACACACTCAGCACCCGGCTGGAACCAGGCATGTTAACGTTATCGTCATTATGCATTGTAATAATTATTTTAGAAATCTACTTTTTCCGGGAGCTTGTCAGCGGCTTTCTCCTTTTTTCTATTATTACTGTTACAACTTGCCTGGGAGGGTTTATTACCCATAAACTGACCCTTGTAAAAAGTTTATGGACACTAACAGACAAAGGGTTCAAGGTAACCTGGTTTCCGCAATTCAAATTTCAAAAGACTAACGATATTTTTGTGCAATGGACTTCGGTAAAAAGTTATTACGATAACTCGGGAAAGGCTTACAGCGTTTTCGTAATTAAACTGGTTGGCGGAGGAAAAATGCGGTTTCCCTACGGTGCCCTTTTCCTAAAAGACGATTCTGTTAAACTGCAGGAAGCCTTCCATATCCTGTATTTAAATGCAGTTCACCCTGAGCAAATACCCTTAGGCTACCAGCTTAAAAAAGACCTTGGTCTCACTTAGATTATTAAAAGTTTCCCATGTTATCAAACAATGGATCGGCGTATAAGCCAGCCAATATAATTGCACTCATAAAACAATCACTCAATGGCGAGCTGCAGGATTATACCACAGGTAGCATCAGGCGGGCAGTGATACTACTGGCCATTCCTATGATGTTGGAGATGAGCATGGAGAGTGTGTTTGCGCTGGTAGATATTTATTTTGTAAGCCACCTTGGCAAGCATGCTACTTCTACGGTTGGCCTCACGGAATCTGTCATAACCATTGTTTATTCTCTCGCCATTGGCATTAGCATGGCCGCCACCGCTATGGTAGCAAGGCGTGTGGGAGAAAAAGACCCAGCAGCCGCCACGAAGGCGGCTATGCAGGCAATATTGGTTTCATTGCTCATCACCATTGTGGTAAGTATACCCGGGTTTATTTATGCTGATGATATTCTGCGACTCATGGGTGCAGAAGATGAAGCCATTGCCATCGGCACAAATTACACCCGCATCATGATGGGCGGAAGCCTGGTGATCATGTTGTTGTTTTTGATCAACGGAATTTTTAGAGGCGCTGGCGATGCCATGATGGCTATGAAAAGTTTGTGGCTGGCCAATATTTGCAATATTATTTTATGCCCCTTGCTCATTCGGGGTCTTGGCCCCATTCCTGCGTTCGGCCTTCCCGGAGCAGCAATTGCGACTACGGTAGGTCGTGGCATTGGTGTTTGTTACCAATTGTATCATTTGTTCAATGGCAAGAGGCTGGTGCAGTTTACGCTTAAATTATTCAGGCCAGACCGGGCCATCATGCGATCCGTCATTAGCATTGCATGGCCGGGTACACTGCAGTTCCTCATCGGTTCTGGTAGCTGGATCGTGCTGGCCAGCCTTGTGGTGCAAACAGGGGGGAGCGAAGCGTCTGCCGGCTACCAAATAGCTATTCGCATTGTACTATTTTTTATACTGCCGGCCTGGGGCATGAGCAATGCAGCCGCCACATTGGTGGGACAAAATCTTGGCGCAGGCCAGCCGAAGCGGGCAGAGCAGTCTGTGTTACAAACGGCTAAGTACAATGCTATTTTTATGGGTACCATGTCACTTATATTTTTAGCTTTTGCGCCGATGATCATTTCGTTTTTTACCAGTGATGCTGCCGTGGCAGATTATGCCATTGATGCCGTAAGAATTGTTGCTGCAGGATTTTTATTTTACGGCATCGGTATGGTGATGGCGAATGCGTTCAATGGTGCAGGTGATACTAAAACACCAACCCTTATCAACTTCATCGGCTTCTGGTTATTTCAGATACCGCTGGCTTTACTTTGCGCCAAAACGTTGGGCATGGGGCCTTATGGTGTGTTCCTTGCTATTCCTGTTGCAGAAACCGCCATTGCGTTGGGCGCCTATTTTATGTTTAAGAGAGGCAAGTGGAAATTGAAAAAAGTATAAGGGCTGCATCAATATAATTATTAATTATGAGTTATGAATGATGAGTCACGGTTGACGAATGATGAATGAATGTTTTTAGTTCAGTTGTTGTTTTTGTCACAATTAAACAATACCCGCCACTGATCAGCCCAAAGGATTTTCAACATAAATAATTTAGCTTGTGTAGGGTTGCGAGCAACCCCATGAGTAACCGAATTTGTAAAACTAAACTGACCGCTATGCAAAAAAAAGCCTGCCATTACTCCCGAACCATTTTTAGTACCCTGCTGCTTTGTTTGGTTTTAACTACAGCAGAGGCGCAACCATCTAAGAAAGAAATACTGTGGGACAATTATGGTATTCCGCATATTTATGCAGCTTCAGAAGCAGACATGTATTATGCGTATGGCTGGGCGCAGATGCACAGCCACGGAAATCTCGTACTACAATTGTATGCGCAGGCAAGGGGCAGGGCAGCAGAATATTTTGGCAAAACCTTGGTTGATTCTGACAAGCAGATTCAGCTTTTTAATTTGCCTGAACAGGCAGCAAAAAATTATGCCATGCAGCGGCCGGTTTATAAAAGTCACCTCGATGCTTTTGTGAAAGGGCTGAATGATTATGCCAAAGCGCACATGGGAGAAATTGCATCGGCCTATCAACCCATACTACCCGTGAAGCCAACCGATGTGTTGGCGCACAGTGCCCGCATCATGTGCCTGGAGTTTCTGGCATCGGACGATATTTATTCAAGCCGTAGGATGGTAACACCCGGATCTAATTCTATTGCCGTCGGTCCTTCTAAATCCGCATCTAAAAATGCCATGTTGGTAACCAACCCTCATTTGCCCTGGGCAGATTTTTATACATTTTATGAGGCACATTTAAACGCACCCGGCTTCAGTGCTTACGGCGTTTCACTGGTTGGCTTCCCTCAACTAGACATTGCATTTAACCAGCAACTTGGCTGGACACATACGGTGAACACCATAGATGCCAGCGACCGTTATGAACTTACGCTGCAGGATAAGGGATACCTGCTGGATGGTAAGACCGTAGCTTTTAAGGAAAAGAAAGCCGTCATAAAAGTAAGGCAGGATGATGGCAGCCTGCTCCCAGAAAACATCAGCTTTAAATACTCCTTACATGGCCCTGTGGTAGGAGAAAAAAATGGGCAGGCCTATGCCGTTCGCATTGCCGGTATTGGTAATCCGTTCATCGGCGAACAATACCACCTGATGGCAAAAGCAAAAAACTTTGCTCAATTTGAAAAGGCCATCAAAATGATGCAGTTAGCCATGTTCAACGTGGTGTATGCTGATAAGGATGGCAATACTATGTATCTTTTTAATGGCAATGTGCCCATACGAAGCGAAGGGGATTGGCCCTTTTGGAATGGTACTGTAGATGGCAGTAAGTCTAAACTGATCTGGCAAAAAACCCATACTTATGCTGATCTTCCTAAAGTGATAAACCCAAAAACGGGCTTTGTACAAAATGCCAATGATCCACCATGGACGTGCACATACCCTGTTGCGTTAGATCCTAAAAAATACCCGGCCTACATGGCACCGGTAGGTATGGGTCTTCGTCCGCAACGTGCAGTGAATATGTTGAAGAATGACGCTTCCATTAGTTTTGATGAGCTGGTTGGGTACAAATTAAATACAGAGATGGAAGCAGCCCACCGGTTTTTAGACGACCTGCTGGCAGCCATTGATCAATACCCCGACAGTCTTGCGCTGCAGGCAGCCGGCATTTTAAAATCATGGGACAAAGCTACCAATGCCGACAGTCGGGGCGCCATTTTGTTTGAACAATGGTACAGTAAATTAAACGGCGCAGGTGTGGCCAAACAATGGAGCCTTGATGAACCCGTAACCACACCGGATGGCCTGAGCGATCCTAAAAAAGCAGTAGAACTCCTTGTGCAAGCCTGCCGTGAAGTGATTAAAAAATATGGTGCGCTCGATGTTGCTTATGGCGAAGTGAACCGTTTTAGAATTGGGTCTGTAGATGTACCGGGCAATGGTGGCACAGATGATCTTGGTGTTTTTAGAACCATGTATTTCAGACCAGATAACGATAAGAAGAACCGTGCTGTTGCAGGCGACACGTATGTAGCTGTAACAGAGTTTGGACCAAAAGTAAAAGCAAGTGTGTTGCTGAGTTATGGCAATGCATCTCAGCCGGGAAGCAAACACGCCGGCGACCAGCTCACCCTGTTATCCCAAAAAAAGATGCGCCCGGCTTTGTTGGAAAAGGCGGATGTGTTGAAGAATCTGGAGAGGAGGGAGGAGTTGTGATGTATAATGTCAGATTTGTGATTTGTGATGTCTGATTTTTGATGTCTGATTTGGGATGTGGGATTTGTGATGTCTGATTTTTGATGTCAGATTTGTGATTTGTGATGTATGATTTCTGATGTATGATTTCGGATGTATGATTTCGGATTTATAAACCCATCGACTATTCACCCCGTCCGAACGGCGTTCAGCCGGGCGGGCAGTGACTATTGACCCCTTGTAACCCCAGCGGCGGCTATCAGCCCCGTCGGCGGTTGATCAAGTACGAACATATAACTCAAGTAAACGATTACCTATTCACCATCGCTCCACAGATAAAAAAACTACACATGTTCAAGAAAATATTTTTAGTCAGTACCCTTGCCCTCACCGTTAACACGCTTGCAGCGCAAACAAGCAAGGTTCTTCAACTGGCTTATGCAGATTCGCTGCGGATGGTAGAGATGTACAAAGACCTGCACCAGCATCCCGAGCTGGCATTTATGGAAGTGCGCACTTCGGCCATTG
>JAYTBG010000470.1:0-6238 GCA_043737055.1 Chitinophagaceae bacterium
GTAAGGGTAGCGCCGCTGGTTTTTAGCATTTGTATTTTCGGAAATACAATGGGTTGCAAACCCAGTTGTTCAACCGCAGCATTAAGGTTACCAGCAAATTTTACTGTGTCTGTAAAGGTAATTCCTGCTGAAGAATTTAAGGTAAGGTTTTGTCTTACAAAAGCCGGGTTATCGTATGCAAAAGATATTATTCCGTCATTTCTTATTAAACTTAGGTTGCCGTTATAAGTGTTACTACCCTGATATGACTCATAAAAAACACCCGGTGAGTTATTTGTTATAGTAGTGTTGCCGTTTATTGTATTTTTTCTGAAGTATTGTCCTCCAGAATTTGTAGCAGCATCAGAAATATTTACATTTCCGGTAATTTGATTTTGAAAAAAGTCATCAATGTTTGTACCTGTATAGCCATTTACATTTAATGAGCTAACTGATAAAGTATCGTATGCCAACGTAAAAAATCCGCTGTTTTGTACCGAAATGGTGCCGCCCGTTGTGTTATTTTGAATGCGGTCCATAGAAAAATTCGGATTACCTGCTCCTGTTGCTGTAATGTTAATTGTACCGGCTATGGGTACTTTTAAGCTCCCAAACTGATGAATAATTGTATTGCCGCCTGCATTATTTGTATAAGAAAAATTGCCTCCCACAGACAGGGCGCCATATCTAAAAATTTCTGAAACGCCGGCAACTGTTCTGTTAATGGTTACATTACCTGTATGAGTAGATGCATTATCATAACCCGTAATAAATAGTCCCGCCCCTGCAATATTAAAAGTCGTATTTCCATTAAACGTATTTGGAAATTGATAGGCTTCATAAAAAGCTGTTGTAGAATTTAGCGTAAAGGTCGTATTTCCCGTTATGGTATTTCCTCTAAAATAATGCGAACCCGTATTGGAAGCGGCATCAGAAATATTTACATTTCCGGTAATTTGGTTTCGCAAAAAGTCATCAGTGTTAGGCCCTGTAAAACCATTCACATTTAATGCGCTCACCAATAGAGTGTCTGACAACATGGTAAAAAAGCCACTATTTTGAACAGAAATTGTACCACCTGTTGTATAGTTTTGTACTTGCTCCATAGAAAAATTTGGATTACCTGTGCCTGTTGCTGTAATATTTATGGTGCCCGCAATAGGCACTTTAGCACTACCAAACTGGTGGATAAGTGTATTGCCCCCTGCATTGTTGGTATAAGAAAAATTACCACCTACGGATGAGGGTCCTGTTCTAAAAATTTCTGAAAGGCCGGCAACTGTTCGGTTTATGGTTAGGTTACCTGTGTACGTAGAAGGGTTGTCGTAAGAGCTATAAAACGTACCTGTTCCGGCTATATTATAAGTAACATTACCATTATAAGTATTTGTAAATTGATAAGCCTCATAAAACACTGATGGAGAATTAAGCGTAAAGGTAGTATTGCCAATTACTGTATTTCTTCTAAAATAATGTGATCCACTGTTAGTTGCAGCATCGGAAATATTTACGGTTCCTGTTATGTGGTTCTGTAAAAACTCATCTGTATTTGCACTGGTATAACCATTTACATTTAATGCGCTTAATAATAGCGTGTCGTACGCCATAGTAAAAAAGCCACTGTTTTGAACAGAAATCGTACCACCGGTGGTATTATTTTGAATACGCTCCATTGAAAAAGTAGGGTTGCCGGTTCCCGTTGCATTTATATTTATTGTTCCACTAATAGGCACTTTTGGTAACCCGATGGAATGGATGGCAGTATTACCTCCCACGTTGTTTGTATACGAAAAGTTGCCGGTAACGGCTACTGCGCCAACCCTGAAAATTTCTGTTCCTCCGGCAACCGTACGGTTAATAGTTACATTGCCATTATAAGTTGATGCATTATCATAACTGGTATATAAAATACCGGAACCGCCGCAGTTGAATGTTGTATTGCCATTAAAGGTGTTGGGAAATTGGTAACCTTCTAAAAAACCTGATGGACTGTTGTGATTGAAAATGATATTATCATTTACAACAGATTGCCTGAAATAGAGAGCACCAGCTCCGTTTAGAGTGATAACGATGTCGGTAGTTCCGCTGCTGTTAGTAAGAGTAGCTCCCGAAATATCAAAAGCACCATTGCTGGTTAAGGTAAACCCATTAAAATTTAAACCACTTCCAAGGGCCATAAAATAACTATTAATGGTAACATTACTTGCCAGCACAGGCTTGTTGGCAGTATTGGGTATTATTACATTATCTGCTGCAACAGGCACTGCATTGGTGCTCCAGTTTGCCGGGGTATTCCAATCTGTGCTTGAACTGCCATCCCAGGTTTGTGCATTTACGGCTGTGCCAGCTACAAGCATGGCCAATAGGGTGAGTAAAGATCTCATCTTCATAAAATGTATTTATTGAGTTTAAATAAATTGGTAAGTGCAGAAATTGGAGATGAAAGCGGCATGCTTTGTACTGGCTACCGCGGCGGGTAAAAAAGTACTAAACATATTATTCAAATGAACTGAAACTAATGTGACCAGACAATAATCCGAATGGATAATTCCTTTTTTAAAAGGGCATTGCGTAATTTGATACTAATTGCTTTTTAAATCATCTAACTGCACGATGTTGATAGTGAGATATTTCTTTTTAATGCTCGTGTTGCTAACTACCATGCTCGGCACTGTTGCGCAAGAGATCAAGCGATACAATGTTTTTAGCTACAGCGTAAATGAGGGACTGCTGCAAAGCACTATTCATGACCTAGCCTTTGACAACAATAACTTTTACTGGATAAGTTTCCCGAATGGCATACAAAAGTTTGATGGAAAAACATTTACTGTTGTACCCATTCAACCAGGGTTGCCAGATGATAAATCAGTGCAATTTTTTCAGTGTAGCAACGGTGATTTGCTGTTAAGTCATAGTGCTGGCATTAGTCGCTACGATTTACCCAGCAACCGTTTTAGCCTCCTCTACAAAAACAATCCATCGGCCGAAAAGCCTTCTGTTTTTATTGGTGAACAAGAGGAGGCGATTTTTTTCTATACAGCAGCGGGCCACATTGCCGCCCTAAACAACAAAAGTTATCAACTGCAGTTTACCCAACCAACGGGGCAAGCGGGATTCATGGAAAATGAAATAAACCGTCCCAGGCTCAGTAGAAATATTGTAGACAATGTGGTAGCATTTAGCATAAAATCAAGCATCTATTTATGGGATTTAAAAGCCCGGAAAATAGTTGCACAGTCGGATCCTATCCGGTTTTTGTCAGCCTATTTTTTAGAATTGCGCTCCCGGACTTCCGTTATGTTTTGTTCTTTTGAGCCTAATGGTGGATTGCAGTTATATAATTTCACCACTAAAACTATCACACCTCACTCTATTGCCGGGATGACAAAAGCAAGGCCTATCAGCCGTTGTACGTTCACCCCATGGCACCACTCACCCATTATTTCTTTCAATAACAGGGTTTGGGAAGTAGATACAGCATTAACCAGCATACAGTCTGAACTGGTAAATTTCCAAAACCAGCCAGTGGCAGCGGAGGCCACCATAAGCAAGGTGGTGGCCGATAAGAGGGGAAACCTCTGTATTGTAACCGTTACCGGCGGCATAAAAAAATTGATACGAAACAGCTATCCCATAAAATATTATAGAAGCACCAAGGCTGAAAACAACAACATATTGTCTGTTATGCCAGACAAACAAAACAACCGGATCCTTGCCGGTACCACGGGCAACGGGTTGCTGGTTTTCGACACCTTGCAGCAGCTTGTAAAGCATATTAAGCAGCTGCCGGGCATGGGTAAGTATTTTGCCCCAAATAGCATTTTGAAAGACCCTGCCGGTGGGTATTACCTTTTTAACAATGGCGAGAAGGACGTGTGGGTTTTGAACAAAGATTTAACCCTGCGTAAAAAAATTGCTATCGCCACAACTTTGCCCGAAGAAAAAAGAGGAATTCCTTACTTTGGAAATGTTCTTTGGCAGAACGGCTACTCCGCCCTCACTCAGTCACAAGGGCGCATCTATAAAATAAATTTTAAGCATAGTTCTGTCACCGAAACTGAAATAATCCAGGGTTACACTATGGGAGGCATTCGCACTTCAAACAACATAATTACTCATAGTAATGATGAACTTTATTTTGTAGATGTTAACAGCCTTGCGCTGAAAAAAAAGATTCCATTCAAAAATACTGGCGGAGTGAGGTGTTTTGCCGGCAATGCACAAGGCATTTATCTTGGCAGTAACAAGGGTATTTTTAAAATTGATGAACAAGGAAAAATATTGCTGCATGTGACCAGGCAACAGGGTTTGCCAGACGAATGTATTTATGCTATTGCTATTGATGAAGATGGGATACTGTGGTGCAGCAGCAATAAAGGTATTTTTAAGCTAGACAAAAGTCTGAATTTATTACAGCTACAAAAGGAAGATGGGTTGCAGGAAAATGAATTTAACACCAATGTGGTAGCGGCTGCCCCTGACGGCGAATTATTTTTTGGAGGTGTAAATGGCATTAGCAGTTTTTATCCACGCCGTATTGCCAGCACTCCCGAAAAACTTGACCTGCTGTTTACCAAAATAAAGATAAATAACCAGGAAGCTTTTACTGACACAGGAATTTCGACCATTGAAGCTATAAAGTTGCCTCACTGGCAGAACTCTGTTTCCTTCGATTTTATTGCAGTAGGCAACAACAACCCAGATCAATATATTTACCAGTACCGGATGGATGGAATAGATACAGGTTGGTTGCAGAATAATGACCTCCAAACCGTTCGATACCTTTTGCCCCCAGGCAAATATGTTTTTAAAATTTCCGCCTCTCAGCTCTTTGATAGAAACGCAACTGCCCTTCGAAGCGTAGAGATTACAATTTTGCCTCCATTTTGGGAAACCTGGTGGTTCATAGGAGGTGTTGCTTTATTGTTACTCCTGATTCCGGCCTATATCATAAACAATTATGCGAGGCAACGGTACCGTAAAAAACTTGGGGAAATTAAAACGGAACACCGGGTGCAGCTTGAGCGGGAACGAATTTCCCGTGACCTGCACGATAGCATTGGTGCTTATGCCAATGCGGTGTTGTACAAAACAGAGCTGTTAGAAAAGGAAGAGCATCCTAACGCAAAGCTCAATTTGATGAGCGACCTGAAGTTTGCTTCAAAAGATATTATTACTTCCCTGCGGGAAACGATCTGGGCACTGAAAAAAGAAGTTTATACAGCACAGGACTGTATAATGCGCATCCGCAATTTTGTACAACCCCTTGGCAGGTACTATCCGCATATTTCCTTTAGTATAGAAGAAGAAACGGCTGCTGAAATTCCGATGCATTACAGCAAGGCTTTGAACGTTGTGCGCATTTTGCAGGAAGCGGTAACCAATGCTATCAAACACAGCAATGCCCGGCACATATCCATAAAAAGTAGCCAGCAAAATAGTTCTTGGCAGTTAGAGGTAGCCGACGACGGAATCGGGTTTTTGGAGAGTAGCCTGGAAGGGACAGAACAAGGAGACGGCTTGGTGAATATGAAGGAAAGGGCTGTTGAAGCTGCCTTCGATCTCCAGATTATTTCATCGCCGGGCGCAGGAACAAAACTTATTATCACCATTTAGACCCTCACCCAATCGGATTATTATTTTATGTCATCTTTTTTAAGATATTTAAGAAATACAAAATAAGACATGCAGATAAAAATTGCCATTATCGACGATAAATCCAGCAACAGGAATATTTTAAAAGATAAGCTGCTGCGCCACGGACATTTTGATATAACCTTAGTGGCAGAAGATGGAAAGGATTTTATGCTGAAGATGAAATTGCTCCCTGCCGACAAGCTACCCGATGTGGCACTCATGGATTTGGAAATGCCTAATATGGATGGTGTAGATGCTATAGCAATGGGCTCATCATTTTTCCCCTCCGTGAAATTTGTTGTGCTTACGATTTTTGATGATGAGGATAAAATTTTTAAAGCCATAAAAGCGGGTGCCTATGGCTATCTTTTAAAAGACGAAAGTGCGGAAAAGATTGCTGATATGTTGTGGCAAATGCATGAGAGTGGAGCAGGGCCAATTTCTCCGGGTATTGCTCACAAAATTTTGCAACTCGTGCAAAATAATGATCTCACCTTGTTGGGTAAGCCTGCAGCCTCATCGCAAAAAAATTTCTTTGATCTAACTAATAGGGAAAGCGAAATATTACAATTGCTGGTGCAAGGTCTTTTGTACAAAGAAATTGGCGCCCGCCTGGGCATTA
>JAYTBG010000471.1:0-6230 GCA_043737055.1 Chitinophagaceae bacterium
TTTGTTGCAACCATTGCCTGAAATAAACAAGCATGGGTTGGCTTACGTCGGGTTCGTTTTCTATAAATCCCCACTGGTGCCATTCGCCATAAACACCGCCCGCCACCTGTATACCAGCAATGGCTTTGCTTTCTGGAATGGTTTGCAGTTGCTTTAAAAATTCCTGCAATTTCCCTCCAGCTTCTTTTTTCCATTTTAGGGAGGCAAGGCTCGCACGTACCGGGGTTTCCTCGTCATCTTCAATGATCCTTTGCAGACCAAAATCTATATCCGGTTTGGCAGTAGTATCTGCATACAATGTATTTTCTTCCGGGTGCCAGCGCTGCCACCATTAGGAGCATTTACATGAAAGCGCAAAAATATGGCGGCATCGGGACAGGCATTTAAAACTCCCTTTAGTTGCATTTGTGCAGTATCTAAATTAATACTCCCATCTTCCATCCACACATTATCAAAAAACAAATCGACTTGTATCAGTTTAAATCCATTTTTATAAAATTGCTGCATATTGTACTTCGGCAATTCTTCCCAGCTCCACCTGCCACCCGGCACATCCGTTAAGGCGTAAAGTAATGGATATTGAGGTTTGCCGTTGATCATGATCACAGGTCGGTTATTCAGTACCTGCACAGTTGCATGTACGGGTTCAGCAGGATTTTGTGCGTAAACAAAAAATA
The DNA here is from genome assembly GCA_043737055.1 of Chitinophagaceae bacterium. Classification (GTDB taxonomy): domain Bacteria; phylum Bacteroidota; class Bacteroidia; order Chitinophagales; family Chitinophagaceae; genus Ferruginibacter. The sequence continues at coordinate 678 of JAYTBG010000471.1, forward strand.
AAGTACAAGTAAGAAGGAATGATAGCAGTAGTTTTTTCATTTAGACTATTTTTTTGTTGCAGTCAGGCCGGGACGGTCAGAATGCTGTGCTGGAATAGATGTTTTATTTTTCCGTTAAGCGACAACAATTGTAACTACAGTATTTGGAAAACAAAACGATAATTTTATGCAAACCATGCTACATAGAATCAATACCGGTTAAAGAAAGATTTCAATCACAACTAGTAGCGTTTGCGCAAGATTGCCCTGATACTTGCATCATACTTATTTATTTTACGGCAATGCAAATGCAATATATACATCCGAAGTTTTTGTATTTAACTTTCCTCCTCCGCAGGCTATCACCAAAAATTGTTTACCATTAAGTGTATATACAGATGGCGTGGCGAACCCGGGGGCGGGCAAAGCATATTCCCAAAGTAATTTACCAGTGCGTTTGTGAAAAGCCCTTATTTTACCATCCCTTGCTGCAGCAATAAAAACAATTCCGCCGGCTGTTACAACCGGACCTCCATAATTTTCGGTACCCGTGGCAGGCACGCCGTTTTTACGAAGTTCTTCAAATTCGCCCAGTGGCTGCTTCCATAATAATTCTCCCTTGTTAAGGTCTATTGCATTCAACGTACCCCATGGCGGACTGATTGCAGGATACCCTTCTGGAGTCAGAAATTTAGTATACCCCGTCATCTGGTAAGGCATGGTCTGTTCTAATTTATTCTTTGATTGATTCTCTATAAACTTCTTTCCCTGCTCCGCTTTTAAATCAAGCACAAATGCAGTTATAGCTTTTACCTGGTCGCCACCCAACTGTCCGAATGCGGGCATCATCCGTCTGCCATTTTTTATTAAAGCGGTAAACTCATTTATGTTGTACTTCGCCTGTATGCCAATCAGCGTTGGATTATTTCCTGTTCCTCTCCTATCTGCAGCATGACAGCTTGCACAATTTTGCTTGTATAAACGCTGGCCTGCTGATAAATAATTTTCAACCTTTCCCTTCTCCTCTTTATTTTCTTCCATCTGCATGATCCACGCCATCTCATTTGCATTCACATACAAAATCCCGGTTTCCGGATCAAAGGCGGGCCCGCCCCATTCTGCCCCGCCATCGTAACCAGGAAAAACCAGTGAGGGCGTTTTTCCTGGTGGTATAAACATATTGCCATATCTAAATCCCTTCATCTGTGCTTTTATTTTACGCTGGGAACTGTCAGGCACAAATGGATTGATTTCATCTTCGGTTAATGTCTGACGGGAAAAGGCCACAGGCCTGGCGGGTACCGGCTGAGTAGGCCACACTTTTTCGCCTTTAAGATCACTCCTAGTATCTACGGGTATTTCTTTAACCTCAAAGACAGGCTTTCCGGTCTCCCGTTCAAACACATACAGCAATCCGTTTTTGGTGGGTTGTGCAACTGCCTCAATTCTTCTACCATCATGTGTGATTTCTACTAACGCCGGTGGCGTAGGAAGGTCTTTATCCCATAGATCGTGATGCACCAACTGTTGGTGCCACACCCTCTTACCTGTGAGCGCATCTAACGCCAACACACAATTGGCAAACAGGTTAGCGCCCTTTCGGTTGCCCCCATAAAAATCGTAAGTAGCCGAACCAGTTGATGCAAACAAAAGACCTTTCTTTTCATCTAAAGAAAATCCGCTCCACACGTTTGCACCACCCATGTACTTCCATGCGGTACTGTCTTCCCAGGTATCAAAACCATACTCTCCGGGTTGAGGTATGGTATGAAATATCCATCGCATTTTTCCGGTTTTTACATCAAATGCCCGGATGTGCCCGGGCGCTGCAGGAGGAGATTCACTAACCCGGGTACCTAGTATAATCAGGTCTTTGTAGATGATGCCTGGTGAAGTATTTACAACGAACAGGTTGGTAACATCTCTGTCTAAACCTTCATGCAGGTCAATTGAGCCGTTGTTTCCGAACGAGGAAACTGGCCTTCCGGTAAGGGCATTAATTGCATAAGTATTAGAACCGGCAGTATAAAAAATTCGCTTGTCTTCTTCGCCATCCGACCAATAAGTTACTCCCCTGCCATTGATCATGGTATGGAATGCTGCCCTGTTACTGTCAAACTCCGTTTGGGTAAGTGGATCATATACCCATAACTCTTTTCCGTTTGAAGCATCTACCGCAAACAATTTCATTTGAGGACTAATTCCGAACAAAGTACCATTTACCATGATAGGATTGCATTGAATCTGCGAATGGTTTACGGTATCTGCATCACCTGTATGATACTCCCACACGGGCTTCAAAGTGCTTACATTGCTGCTGTCAATTTCCTTTAATGAAGAGTATCGGATCATCTCCTTTGTTCCTCCATAATTTTCCCAACCTGCATACTTCTCAAATTTTGCATCACTGCACCCAATGCAAATAGCGGCTATGAGGTAGGCTGTACTAGTCTTAAATTTACTTATCATGATAAACAGGAAATGAAGCAACAGAAGAAAACTCCCTCTTTGCATAAACAGTTATTTTGTGATGTACATCTGCTAAACGCAACTACCGAATATTGATGTTACTGGTATTTTCCATATAAAGCTTTGCATCTTTTAAAGCTGTTATTTTTCTACCATGCACCTTTAAATTTTCTATGGTAATGTTGCTTACATTTTTATTTTTATCGAAGCCATAAAAAACAGAGTAAGGGAACAGGCCATCTACAATAGAAATATTCCGGAAAATAACATTGGTTATTTTGCCCCGGTAAGCCGCATGGTATTCCTTTTTATCGGCCGGCACCATGATTACGCCATCCCAGGCACCATTGAGATACAAGCGTTTTCTTTCTGCCTCATCTTTTGGCTTATCATCAGAATATTGCGAACGGAAAATGGCGAGGTCAAATAATTTTTGGTCCGCATCTTCTATCCTGATATTTTCAAAAACTATATTGCTTACGGTAGATGTGCCTGCATTGTGTATGCTCATTACTGCACCCATTTCTACATGAATGATATCGCAATTGTTGAAACGGATATTTTTTACATCTACGCCGTTCAGTTCAAATCCTATTTCCAGCGCATTGCCCCACAATGCATTCCACAACACACAGTTTTCTACCAGCACATTATCTACATCCTGCACACCAGGGCCCTTTGGGAAGTAGGCTTTTATTACCACACAATCGTCTTTCACTTTGATAAAACAGTTTTTGATAACAAGGTTTTTACAGTGCACTACATCAATACCATCATCGCTTGCCTGGTCGCTGATGATTTTAATATCGTTGATGAGTACCTTGCGGCAGTTGATGGGCACTACCTGCCAACTCGTGCTGTTGTGCAGGGTAATACCATCGATGGTTACATTTTCGCAATTGCTAAGTTCAATAAAACGCTGGTATTTCTTATGGGGTGAGTTTGACAACTCACCGAAGGACCCCGCTTTAATGAGCGAGTCGTTAAAGCTGCTGTTCCAGGTGCCGTCCAAAACACCACGCCCCATAATTTTTATATTGCTGGCATCTTTTGCAGTTATGGCACCAATTACTACCGCACCACTTTCTATGTAAACAGTTTGGTTGCTTTTCATTTGAATCAAACCGGCGTTATGAATTTTTCCGGCCTCAAAAAAAATAACATTCGCATCGTTTTTGGAGGGCTTATTTTTTTCGGGTGCATTGGCAAAAAGAAATAATGGCATTTTAATGCTGCCATTTAATTCTATGCTTAACTGTGCCGGCTTTGATAATCGAATGGTAATGGTACTGTCCTTAAATAATGGTTTAATCCCTATGGCCAATGGCCGCACATCTACCCACTTTATATCTCTGTTTGCTTTTATGGTGATCTCTACCGGGCCATTTAAATCAAAGCTGCAGTACGCAGCCTGTGACGGTGATGCATATACAAAAGCGGGTTGACCATTGATTTTTACTTCATAGTCTGGTGATGCTGCTAAGCCTGCAGGAGACGGGTAAATAATAGCCTGGGCATGGCCGGACCGGGGCAAGAGGGTGGCGGCAATGAAAAATATGGCCGAAGAGAAAACAAGTTTTTGAAATATAATCATGGCAGGTGCAAGTTTTTTGAGTGTTACAATAAAGTTGTTTCCCTCATTGCATACGCAGCTTATTTTTATACCGCAGCTCATGCTGCTTTGCCAGCAGTGCAGCATAGCTCTCGTACCAATGCTAGGCCTGATAAGATGCAGCCTTTTTATGAACGAACTGTACTGTACAATGCCGAAGTGGGATTAACGTGTATTCAAATTTTACGGGGAATAAAAAAGCAAAAAGCCTCCGTTGATTTTTATAAAGATTATCTGCCAGTGCCTGCACAAGCTCAGGCCGAAATATAGATTTGTCCTAAAATTTATGGGAGTATGAATTTGGAAAAAGACCGGGAAAGCATGCGCTGTTTGGTTAATGAAGGCGATGTAATATACAATGTGCTTTTTGCCAAGAGCGTCTTAATAAAACAGGCCTGCTTCAAACTTATGAAGCAGGCCTGGTAAAAGAGGAATTATGTTTGTTTGCTTTTAATTTTTTTTATCCTGGCTCAAGCGCTCACGCCCGGTCAAGCCCAGCACGCCCAGCAGGGCAAACTGCTGCGCGCGTTTGGCCACACTGAGAGACAGTACCGAGAAAACCAAAAACGCCCCTGTAAAAAGCGCCACAAGTGCCAACACAGTCAGGTTAACCCGGTAAGCGCGTGACAGGTTGCTGACGCGCTCTGCTGCATCACCTGGCTCTTCAGCCTTGATACCGGGTGGTAATTGCAGTGACTGAATAAATGCTGCACGGTTAGTGCCGGGCATCAAACGCAGGTCAATGCGCGACAGTTGCCCGCGCTTGTCAAACAGGTCTTGCGCCGCGCCAATGTCCATCACCACCAGCGCAGCGCCGCCCGCACTCACACTGCCGGCCACTTTCACATCCAGCAGTTGCAGGCCGCTTTGAATTTTGAATGTGCTGGTTGTACTGGTTAAGGCTTGTCTGGCTGTCGCATTTAAAAAGACCAAGCCCGGCGTAAACAATGCAAACCTGTCGGCATCCTTCATGGGCATCGGCATCAAGGCAGGTGCCAGTTGCGCAACGACCAATGCGTCCAGGCCCAGCAATTTAAGTGCGGAGCGTTTGCCGTCTGGTGTTAATGCATAAGTGGCGAGCTCCAGCACCGGGCTGGCCACAGCGACTTGTAAGTTGTTGGCTACTTGTTCAAAGATGGCTTCATCGAAGCTGCCTTGCACCGCACGCAGTTCCAGGTCAGGCTGGCCATTCACGGAACGCACCGCCGTTGAAAACTCAGACAGGGCTGAAGCATTGATCAAATGCGTGGCAAATGCCAGCGCCACGCCCAGCATGACTGCCGCCACAGCGGCTGCATTGCGCCACGGGTGATGCGTGAGTTCGCGCCATGAAAACTGGCGCAGGAGTTTATACAGCAAGCTAGGTGCGGATGCCATCGCTGCGCAAATACAAAACCCGGTCGGCCCTGGAAGCTGCGGCTTGGGAGTGCGTAACCAGCACCAGCGATGCGCCGTGTTCGCGGGTTTGCGCAATCAGTGCGTCCATCACTTTG
>JAYTBG010000472.1:0-2498 GCA_043737055.1 Chitinophagaceae bacterium
TTATAGCTTCGGGCCTTGGGCTTTCAATCATTTTATCCAACGCCAAAAGAGAATTTTTTAAAACATCATACTTTTCCTTCAAATCCCAGTCGTTTTCCAATGCTACCTTAATGTTTTCACTCTCCTTTTCTGAGGTCTCCTGATACAAATAAAGCAACAGATCCTCTGTTGTGTAATTAATCATAAAAAAGAAAGTTTAATTCAATTGATGTGTCCGTAAATATTAAACGAACATTAAAATGGATTATTGTGGGGGCTTTCTTAATTTCTTACAACAGTACTATCGGTAATAATAAAAACGTCTTCGTTGGCTCTTTTTAGGTAGAATTTTTCCCGGGCAAACTTCTCAATTACCCTTGTATCGCGTTCAAGATCAGTGAGCTCCTGCCGGGTATTTAATATTTCTTTCTCGTAGTAAGCCTTGCTGGTTTCCAGCTTTTGCAGTTCTTTTTTTCTATCCCATTGGGTAACCAGGTCGTTCCTGTCGAAAAATAAAATCCATACAAGAAAAATAGCTACTGCTAACAGGTATTTATTTGTAAAAACTTTATAGACAGCGGTTAGATGTTTCATGCGATATATTAAAAGCGTAAGCCATATAAATTTACGGCTTACGCTTTATCATTATTTACTTTTCGAAAAAACCTTTTTTCCGTTTGGATAGATGGCGTTTTCGCCTAACATTTCCTCAATACGGATCAGTTGATTGTACTTGGCCATACGGTCGCTGCGGCTGGCGCTACCGGTTTTAATCTGGCCACAATTTAGTGCTACAGCAAGGTCAGCTATCGTTGTGTCTTCAGTTTCGCCGCTGCGGTGGCTCATAATGGTGGTAAAACCATTTGCCTGGGCCAATTGAACGGCATTAATGGTTTCAGTAAGTGTGCCGATCTGGTTTACTTTAATCAAAATGCTGTTTGATATTCCTTCGTCTATACCTCTTTGTAATATTTTGGTGTTGGTTACAAAAAGATCGTCACCCACCAACTGGCACTTGTGACCCAAAGCATCGGTTAGTTTTTTCCAGCCTTCCCAATCTTCTTCGGCCATACCATCTTCAATACTTACAATGGGGTATTTGTCAGCCCATTCAACCCAGTAAGCTACCATTTCATCAACACTTAATTTTTTGCCATCACTTTTATGAAAATGGTACACCTTTTCGTCGGCCTTCCACATTTCGGACGAAGCGGCATCCAGTGCAATACCAATTTGCTCACCCGGTATGTAACCTGCGGCCTCAATTGCCAATAACACAGTTTCAATAGCTTCTTCGTTGCTTTGAATATTGGGGGCAAATCCACCTTCATCACCAACATTGGTGCTATATCCCTTCTTTTTAAGTACCGTCTTTAAATGATGAAATATTTCAACACCCCAGCGCAAGCCTTCGCTAAAGCTGGTTGCTCCTATCGGAACAATCATAAACTCCTGATAGTCTATTCTATTATCGGCATGTGCCCCACCGTTTAAAATGTTCATTAACGGCATAGGCAGTGTATTACTGTTAACGCCACCTAAATACCTGAACAAGGGCAGGTTACTTTCCTGCGCAGCAGCTTTAGCCACTGCCATACTTACAGCAAGCAGAGCATTTGCACCAAGTTTGCCCTTGTTATCGGTGCCATCTAATTCAAGTAATTTTCTGTCTATACCAGCCTGGTCATTAACCGGCCAGCCTAGCAAAGGCTCAGCTATAATATCATTTACATTTTTAACAGCTTGCAAAACACCTTTTCCTACATACACGTTTTTATCGTTATCACGCAGCTCTACTGCTTCGTGTATACCTGTAGAAGCACCGCTTGGTACAGCAGCACGGCCCATGTGGCCATTATCGGTTATAACATCTACTTCTACTGTAGGGTTGCCACGACTGTCTAAAATTTGACGGGCATGAATTTCGGAAATGTAGCTCATGAGATACTAATTATGGTTTGAATTTGAAATTTATTTGGTAGCCGGCTTTTGGTTTTTATGGCTTCGGCCGTTGTTGCCTGCCCCGTCAATTATGCGGGGTCGCACTTGTGTACGGAAACTTTTTAATTTATCTTATCCATTCAAAAAGAGCGTCATCTATTTCTTCGATAACATTAAATTCATGATGATCTGAGGTTACTATCGTTGAATTGTTTAACCGGGCCGTTGCTAATACAAAACAGTCCGCAAACGAAACTTTATAAGTTGTTTTAAAATATCCAATTTCCCTAATTAAATCTATTTCTATCTTTTCAATCAATTCAATAGGATAAGTACTTATTGTTTGTACTAACATATCAGCATCTTTTTTAGAAGATGTATAAATGGAATCATAATATAATTCTGCTAAAGAAGCGTTGTGCATTATAACCTGACATTTGAAAGAAGATGCTTCCATTAAAATATTTTTAACCTTCTCCGCACCGGATTCATTCCTAAAAAAAGCTATTAATGCGCAGCTATCAAAAGTGTAATGCTGCATTATGTTATCTGTCTAATAATTTTTCTTCTTTTTTGCG
>JAYTBG010000473.1:0-2491 GCA_043737055.1 Chitinophagaceae bacterium
TATATGCTGGTCCATGCCAGCTCCCATTGTCTTGCAGGCCACCCATAATATTGTAGGGGATTTTATTATCTACATTAATATGATAGAACTGGCCCAGCGGAAGCTTCTCATCAAAGACCCAGGTTTTCCCCCTGTCGCGGCTGATGCCGATACCGCCATCGTTTCCATCTACAATAAAATTTGGATTGATCGGGTTGATGTAAAAAGCATGATGATCGGGATGAATACCGCTGTAAGGAATAATGGTTTTAAAACTTTTGCCGGCATCTTCACTCACACTTATCATTTGGTAAACAAGGTAAACCCTGTTTTCGTTTACGGGATCGCAGGCGATATCCTGGAAGTAAAATGGCCGGTTGTTTACTACTTCTTTTGTGCTGTTTATCAGTTCCCATTTCATACCGCCATCGTCTGATTTGTATAGACCGTTTTTGGTGGATTCAATCAGTGCATACACCCGGTTAGGCTGGCTTCGGCTAATGGCGAGGCCTATCCTCCCATAACTTCCATCTGGCAAACCTTCTTCTTTTCCTAATTTTTTGAAGCTTTTGCCTGCATCATAGGTTACATACAATCCGCTGGTTTTGCCACCACTCGTAAAACCCCAGGGAGTGCGCCCATGCTGCCACATGTTTACAAATAATTTATTGGGGTTAGAAGGATCTATGATCATATCTCCTACCCCGCTGGAATCATTTGTATGCAAAATTAATTTCCAGGAATCGCCACCGTCGATAGTTTTGTACACGCCTCTTTCTGCATGCACACCAAAGGGATTACCAATGGCACCTACATATACAATGTCTGGATTGGTTGGATGAATAATAATTCGGTGGATGTTTCTTGTTTTTTGCAAACCCGTCACCTTCCAGGTTTTGCCGCCATCTAAACTCTTGTAAATACCTTCTCCAATATTGATGGAATTGCGTGGATTTCCTTCTCCTGTACCCGCCCACACGACGCTTGGGTTGCTTTGAGTGATGGCGACAGCTCCAATATTCTGAAGCGGCTGCGCATCAAAAACGGGCGTCCAGTTACCGCCACCGTTTTCCGTTTTCCAAACACCGCCACTAGCAGTTCCCAGGTAGATAATATCCGGGTTGGTATGCACAGCGTCTATGCTGGTCACCCTCCCGCTCATACCGGCAGGACCAATACTGCGAGGTGCGTAATTTTTAAATTGTGTGGCGAGATCGATTGTTTGTGAAAAGGCAATACCATGGATTCCCATTGTTACAATGGCAAAAAAGAATTTTCTCATACTTGTTGGTAATAATTTAACATGGAATATCAGTAATTATACTGCAACTGCAAAATGAGAATGACAGCCGGCTATAGCTAAAGCAGTCATGCGTAATCGCCAATCCGTTGAAAATGAAGCCTGAGCCTCCTCTTGCCGTTGTGTCTTTCCTCTGATTTTAGCTATACCCTGTCACACATTAAGGGAAACCAGCTAGAAGATTGTGTGAAGAGTGCAGGATACTTTCATTGATTTTATGGCAACTTCAATTAACAAAATTTTCGATTTACTCACCTCAATGGGGCTTATGCGAAAGAAAAAGCACAAAACCAGCAACTTATTTTGGAACAATAAAATATTCAAAATCAGTAATATAGGGTATTTGTACTTCTTGCTTAGTAAAAATACTGTCGTTAAAAACCTGTAGTTTCCGAAAATCATATTATGTTTGCTGAGAATTTGAAAATGATCTTACCTCGGCCATTTCAACATTCTGACCAAAACTCCAGTATTCTTAAATGCTAAATCAATTTTGCCTGAAACCCAAAATTGATCTCCTGCAGAAAAATCGCATTTAAAACAAACCTCAAACCACAAAGAAATGAATAGAAACTCTACACTCCTGTGTACAGTAATCTTTACTGTCACTATTTTCTTCACCAACATCAACATTATTTTTGCTCAGTGCGTTGCCCCCGGCATGCAATTCACTAATCCTGTACTTGTTGCAGGAACAGCAAGTACTATCGGCGCCCGGTACAAATTTCTCTCTGTGATTGCCAACGTTGATGCCATCGTAACCGTAACAGATATTGTAGGAGGGGCAAGCCTCAAGAGCATCGATGATAACACTTTTGGTTATAGCGAGGCCTGGCAGCCAGTTGTAAAAACGCCGCTAGAGATGGGCGCTGTGGAGTCTTACGTAAAATTTAAAATGGATTTTGTGAATTCGACTGACGAAACCGATCATACTTTTATCTGCTTTACCATGTCTGCAATTGACGTAGACGGGGACAATGACAGGGTGAGAGAAATGATTGCAGCTAACGATTACACCAGCTATGCGGTTTCAAACGTTACAACACTTTCTCTGCTGCAACAAGCCGACCTGATGAAGGCCACCAGCACGATTGTAAACTTTCCCGGCATAGACACCTCCGCCTACATCACCAATATCAATTACCGGTATATCAGTAAAAGCAGAATAAGTGAGATTAGGATTGGGAGCCGTACAGAGGAAACTTTTATACC